>JAITHW010000078.1 GCA_031279815.1 Treponema sp.
ATCGGCAAGGTTCCGTGGATGCAGTATGAAAACCCGGGGGCCTGTATCGAATGCGGGGAATGTGAGGCTAAGTGTCCTCAAAAGCTGCCTATCCGGGAACAGCTTAAAGAGACCCATAAGACCTTAGTGGGCTAGGAGGGCGGCGGCCCGGGGGAATTATGATAAAAAATCCGCTGGTTGAAACGGTGGCCAGTTTGCGGGGAAACCCCAAAGCCTGTACCAGGTATCCCCTGCTCTGCGTATCCCTCCTGTTCGACGGCTTCGGCGGGGGCATCCTCGCTATGCTCGCCGAATCGCTGGCAGCCCTTCATGTGAATGCCCCGGAACGGGCCCGGGTAATGGCGATTCAGCACATGATCATCATGTTTGTTACCCCTCCATTCGGCTGGATCGGCGGAAAACTGTCGGGCCTGTCCCGCAGCCTGCCCTTTGTCCTTACCGCGGGTCTGCTGGCGGCCGGGATTATCATTACCCTGGCCTATTATGCCAAAAAAGCATAATGGTATATGTTGCCTTGAATAATCAATTAGTCTGCTGTACCAATAATCTTTATTGTCATGAGCGATAGGGGGAAGGGAAATAAAAAAGCCTGTTAAGGCCAGGCTTATAACGGGAGCGACGGGGCTTGAACCCGCGATCTCCGGCTTGACAGGCCGGCGCGATAGACCAGCTTCGCTACGCCCCCGTATTTTATATTTAATATAAACAACCGGCTAAAAAGAGTCAATAGGATTGGGAAGAAATCTTTAAAATTAAAGCGTAAAAAATCTGCGGATTACCTGTTTGTACACCGCATATAGGCAAACAACCGGGTTTTAGCGCGGATTTCAAGGGGGTATTCCAAATCGAAGAAAAAGATAAAAAATTACTTGCAAAAATTTTATATGTAGTTATAAAATATAAAGACTTACAGAGTTACGCTGTTTTCAATATAAATTGGTCCGAACCGATATCCAAGATTTGCTATCCTGTGATTTCACGGTATGTACGATTGAACACGGTTATAGAAATGTATATTATCCTGATTATTAAGGATAAAACTTAGAATAGAGTGGAGGTATTTATGGCAACAGCAGGTGCAACGCTTGCAAAAGACTGTACCGGGGACATTGATTTTCCCCAGGACTTAGTCTCATTTATTGATGAGTGGAAGGTAAAACCCGGCAGCCTCATCATGATCCTGCACAAGACCCAGGAAACTTTCGGGTATATTTCCCGGCCCGCAGCGGAAAAACTCGCAAAGCTTACTGGGATTCCTATGGCGCGGATCTATGGGGTTATCACCTTTTATCATTTCTTCAAAACTACGAAACCGGGCAAACATAGAATTTCCGTGTGTCTCGGGACCGCCTGCTACCTCAAAGGGGGAGGGGATCTGATTGAGGAGGCTCGGAATTTATTGGGTCTTGCCGAGGGAGGAGTTACCGAAGATGGGTTATTCTCCATTGATCCGGTTCGGTGTGTCGGTTGTTGCGGTCTTGCTCCGGTTATGACCATAGGAAACGAGACCTATGGCAAGCTCACCAAAGGTCAGCTCCCGGATATTTTCGCAAAATACAAAGGTTAGTGAGAGGAGGCGTGTATGGCGAAGTTAACCTTGGAGGAACTGCGGAAACTCAGGGACTCCCAAAAACAGGAATTCAGAAATCGGAAGGGCTGTACTCACTATATTCTTACCTGCGGCGGGACCGCCTGTCAGTCCAATAAAGGAGTCGAGATCTATGACGGTTTGATTGCCGAAGCGGAAAAGCAGGGAGTAAAAGACAAGGTACAGGTTATCAAAACCGGCTGTTTCGGGTTCTGCGAGCGCGGCCCTATCGTAAAAGTTCTGCCGGAAAATTCGTTTTACGTGGATGTAAAGCCCGAGGACGCGGAGGAAATTATCAGCGTTCAGGTGAAAGGCGGCAAAGAGATCGAGCGCCTCATGTACAAGACCGAAGACGGCAAAGTGGCGCCCAAAGCCGGCGGTTCTCACGCAGACCTTCCGCCTATCGGTTTTTATCAGAAACAGGAACGGGTGGTACTGCGGAACTGCGGCGTTATCAATCCCGAAGTAATCGAGGAATACATCGCCAACAGCGGGTATGTGGCGCTGGAAAAAGCGCTGTTTGAGTGGAAAGCCGAAGACGTTATCAACGAGCTTAAAACATCGGGCCTGCGCGGCCGCGGCGGTGCGGGGTTCCCCACCTGGATGAAGTGGGATACCACCCGCAAGGTGCAGAACGATGTGAAGTATGTGGTTTGTAACGCCGACGAGGGGGACCCCGGCGCATACATGGACCGGTCTACTATAGAGGGAGACCCCCATTCGGTCATCGAAGCCATGACCGTCTGCGGTAAGACCATAGGATCAAACCAGGGGTTTGTCTATATCCGTGCGGAATACCCCCTTGCGGTACAGCGCCTGGAAATCGCGCTGAAACAGGCCAAAGAATACGGCTTGCTCGGCAAAGACATCCTCGGTTCGGGCTTCGACTTCGACATTGAAATCAGGCTCGGGGCAGGCGCGTTTGTCTGCGGCGAAGAAACCGCCCTGCTCCGCTCCCTGGAAGGCCAGCGGGGTATGCCCACGCCAAAGCCTCCGTTCCCGGCTATCGCCGGACTCTGGGGCAAGCCCACAGTTATCAATAACGTGGAAACCTACGCAAACATCTCCGCCATACTGGTAAAGGGCGGCGCATGGTTCGCCGGAATGGGCACCGAAAAGTCCAAAGGCACCAAAGTCTTTGCCCTTACCGGTAAAGTCGTGAACTCGGGTCTTGTGGAAGTGCCTATGGGTACCACCCTGCGGGAAATCATCTTTGAAATCGGCGGCGGCATCAAGCACGGCAAGAAGTTCAAAGGCGTACAGACCGGCGGCCCTTCCGGCGGTATCCTCACGGAAAAATCCTTGGAACTGCCCATCGATTTTGAGACCCTGGCGGCCAACGGTTCCATGATGGGTTCCGGAGGCATGATCGTCATGGATGAGGACGACTGCGTGGTTGACGTCGCCCGGTTCTACATGGACTTCTGTGTGGACGAATCCTGCGGTAAATGTTCACCCTGCCGAATCGGTACGACTCAGATCCTGCATATCCTGGAAAAGATTTCTAGGGGCAATGGGGAAGAGAGCGATCTGGACAAACTTGAGTCTATAGGCAAGGCAATGGCCAAGGCCAGTCTCTGTATGCTTGGAGGCACCGCGGCGAATCCCACCCTGTCTACGGTGAAGAATTTCCGGGAAGAGTACATGGAACACATCCATGACCGGAAGTGCCGATCCGGTAAATGTAAGAATCTGGTCCGCTATGAGATTGATCCTGAAAAATGTAAAGGTTGCGGCGCCTGCGCCAAGAAGTGCCCCGCCGACTGTATAACCGGCGAAAAGAAGAAGCCCTTTACAATCGATCAAGTCAAGTGTCTGAAGTGCGGCGAGTGTTTCAAGAATTGTAAATTCGACGCGGTTATCAGGAGCTAAGGAGAAAGAAATGGTAAACCTGAAAATAAACGGCATACCCCTTCAAGTTGAGGAAGGGACTTCCATCTTGAAAGCGGCTCAGAAAGTCAACGTCAAGATCCCTACTCTCTGTTACAATCCGGATCTCCCTCCTTGGGCGTCCTGCGGGATCTGTATCGTCCGCATGGAAGGTTCTCCCAAGATGGTCAGGGCTTGTACAACGCCGGTAGCGGAGAATATGAGCATTATTACCCACGATCCGGAGATCATTGCGGTCCGGCGCACAGTGCTGGAACTCATCCTGTCCAACCATCCCAGCGATTGCCTTCAGTGCCCCCGTAACGGAAGCTGCGAACTACAGACTCTGGCGGAAGAATTCGGAATTCGGGAAGTACAGTATAGGAAGGTACTTAACAACATACCTATCGACGATTCCAACCCTTCCATTATACTCAACCCGGAAAAGTGCGTCCGGTGCGGCCGGTGCGTCAAGGTCTGTCAGGAAGTGCAGAATGTGTGGGCGTTGGAATTTCTGGGACGGGGCATCAAAGGCAGGATCGCCTCCGCCGCGGACACCCCTCTGGGTGACAGCCCCTGTATTAAGTGCGGCCAGTGCGCGGCTCATTGTCCGGTAGGAGCCATCTACGAGCGGGACGACACGATTAAGGTCTGGGCGGGCCTGCAAAACCCGGAACTTCATTCGGTGGTTCAGATAGCGCCCGCGGTGCGGGTTGCGCTGGCCGAGGAATTCGGGCTTGAACCCGGGGATCTGGTTACGAAAAAGATCTATGCGGCCTTGAGGCGGATTGGATTTAAGACCGTTTTCGACACCAATTTCTCCGCAGACCTTACCATTATGGAAGAGGGTACCGAACTGGTGAAACGGCTTACCACCGCGGGATCGGATATCCCGCTCATCACGAGCTGCTGTCCGGCCTGGGTCGATTATATGGAGAAATATTATGTGGATATGATTCCGAATTTCTCCACCGCCAAGTCTCCTCAGCAGATGATGGGCGCCATGATCAAGGCGTATTGGGCGGAAAAAGCCGGGGTGAATCCCGATAAGGTCTATTCCGTATCGGTTATGCCCTGTACCGCCAAAAAATGGGAAACTAAACGCAGCGACGGCATGAAGAGCGCGGGCCACGGCTTTGATGTGGACATTGCCATTACCACCAGGGAGCTTGCCCGGATGATAAAGCAGGCGGGGATTGAAATCCTCAAACTCCCTGAAGAAGAGGCTGACAATCCTCTGGGACCCTACACCGGAGCGGGCACCATCTTCGGCGCTACCGGCGGGGTCATGGAAGCTGCGGTACGGAGCGCGTATTTCCTGGTAACTAAAAAGGAACTGGGGAATGTCAACTTCACTCCCGCCCGGGGACTTGACGGGGTGAAAGAAGCGGAGGTTGATTTGGACGGCAAGAAGATCCGCATTGCGGTTGCCCATCAGATGGGTAACATCGCGGCGGTGCTGGATCGGATTCGGGCGGCCCGGGACGCGGGCAAAGAACCGCCCTATCAATTCGTGGAAGTCATGGCGTGCCGCGGCGGATGCGTAGGCGGCGGCGGTCAGCCCTACGGCTGTACTGATGAAATCCGGGCGAAACGGGGCGCCGGGCTTTACAAAGACGACGAGCAGTCGAGCTATCGGTGTTCTCATCAGAATCCCTTCATATCCCAAGTGTACAAAGAATTCCTGGGAGAGCCTAACGGACATAAAGCCCATGAACTGCTGCACACCCATTATACAGGCCGGTCTCTGTATTTGAAATAACGACGCGGCGTCAATATAAGAATAAACCCATGAACTCCTTGCGGTTCATGGGTTTTTTAATTAACTGTTAAGAGCGTTGCGCCTTCGTGATTACAAACGGCTATGCCGGTATCTTCAGGTTACAAGCTGCGAATGTTCCAGTTTGAGGGTCTTGGTCGGCTGATCGCAGACCTCCGGAGGGCCATAATACTGGATGGAGCCAGGGTAGAGGAAGCTGGTTTTAACCGCCCAGGCATCCCGGCCCACGGCAAAGGTCTTGAAAGGCGCGCCCTCCAGGTTTACTAAAGCCTTGCGGATCACCGGCTTTTTGGAACCGTGGCGATATTCCAGGTTCATCATCATGGTAAACGGGATGCCGCCGGGGATCCACCGATCCGCAGGAGCGACAAGATTCTTCACACAAGAAATATAGCCGGTCTGTCCCGAAGCGATGAGTATAAAAGCGCCGAACCCCAGGGCATAGCCGTAATTCGCGTCAAAGTTCGAGGGGAAAGCGCAGCGTCCTTCATAGCCGAAGAAGTGTCCCAAGGCGCTGAATTTACCCTTATAGACCCCTTTTTCCTTGAGTTCCCCAAGCCGTTTTTGGGTCATATCCATGAGGAGTTTCTCTGTTTCAATCAGAGAAACCTGCACATTACCGTGAGGGTCCCGATCCATGAGCAGTTCCCTGGCAATGCGTAAGGGCAGATGCCGCAACAGTCCGTCAGAAGCCGCAGAAAGTTTGGGGCCGAGAAAGTCGAGCTGCTCCGGGAACGAATCGATTTTCATTAATTCCGTTTCATGCACGGCTAGAATATCGTTGAGTTCCTGGATGAGCTTCTTCATCTCCGGTATGAACTCCACCACCCCTTCGGGGATGAGCACCACCCCGAAGTTTTCCTTGTTTTCCGCTCGTTTGACAATGGAATTGCAGATATAATCCACCACCTGCAAGAGGGACCAGTGCTTTGCTTCCAGTTCTTCCGAAATGAGGCAGATATTAGGCTGGGTCTGAAGCGCGCACTCAAGGGCAATATGACTGGCCGCCCGCCCCATGAGCTTGATGAAGTGCCAGTATTTCTTAGCGCTGTTGGCATCCCGCTGGATGTTTCCAATGAGTTCGCTGTAGGTTTTCACCGCGGTGTCGAAACCGAAAGACGCTTCGATATGTTCATTTTTCAGGTCCCCGTCGATAGTTTTCGGGCAGCCGATAACCTGAATATCCGACCTGTGTTCCAGAAAATATTCCGCCAAAAGGGCCGCGTTGGTGTTGGAATCATCCCCTCCGATAATAACCACCGCGTTCAAGCCGAGCTTCTTTGCGTTTTCCCATGATGAGGCAAACTGTTCCCCGGTTTCAATCTTCGTCCTGCCCGATCCGATGATATCAAACCCGCCGGTATTCCGGTAGCTGTCAATGATAGAATCGGTCAGTTCTATGTGTTTGTTTTCAATAAGTCCGCTGGGACCGCCGAGAAAGCCGTACAGCTTGGAACCGGGATTCCCCTTTTTAAGGCCGTCATACAAACCCGCGATTACGTTATGACCCCCCGGCGCCTGTCCGCCGGAAAGAATAACCCCTGCTTTTAAGGGCCTGCCGATCTTGTCGTTGCTCCCCGGCTCAAAGGTTACTAAGGGTTTGCCGTAACTATGCTTGAAAATTGCTTTCAGATCTTCCTGATCCGCGACGGATTCTGTGGGGGAACCAAACTTGAGAGCAATATCGGTAACTTCCCGGGATAAACCTGCGGGAAGTTTTGGTTGGTAAGCGTAACGGGCTTTTTGAAAGACTGATATGTCCATCGGGTATCTCCTATGCCTATTATTAACAAAACCATAATACCATACCTATCAATGGTACGGCAAGATGTGAACCGGCGGGGCAAAGCCATTTGATTTTTTGATAATCCCACGGGGAGGCGGGGAATTTTCGTGTAATCCTATGTTTCATACCAATTAGTACCGTACTAACGGTAAACACTTCCCGTGAGCCTGAAAACTCTTCGGTATCCTCCGGTTTTGCAGGATATATCCCGTGTATCAATTCCAGCGTGTCTCCATCGCGGAGGGTACAGGTCTCTCTCACGCCGTAGTACCTACTACCGGTACTGCTACTACTAGCTTTAGCAAGGGTGGTTCCTGTTTCGTTTTTCACGCTTTGCCTCCTTTTTTTGCGAAAAGAGCGTGTTCATGGGGGTTTCCGTCCGCGTCGGTTTCCCACGCGCCGGCGAAACGGCGGGGCCCGGCGGCGCGGAAGCAGGCGTCGGGGCCTGTTTCTTCCCGGTAGATTTCCGGGTACGCCGAAAGCGCGGCGTTGAAAGCGTCCGCGTAAGTGGGGTACAAGTCGGGGTACAGGGTGGAATTGGGAATGATCTCTTTGGGCATGGCCGCGGCGGGAAACGCCTTGATATTGCCGTCGTCAAAGAAGTACGACACCAGATAGGTGCTGTAACCGTTGTCAGGATAGTAATACCCCTTGACTTTACCCGCTTTTGCGGGTATGTTTGAAGAAAGAGAATTCATCTCTTGTCCTTTCTGAGCGCCGGGGGTGTTATATTATAAGTAATATGCTAACTAAAGCTCGTACCTTTACATTTCAGATTGACCCGGCAATTCGTGAAGTTCTTGAAAAAGAAGCCCATGAAAAAGATCGTTCTGTAGCTTGGCTTATCAATCATTATCTCCGAAAGGTTCTTGAAGCTTCTCAACGTCTGCCTCCAAAATCAGACGAGCAATAACCCAAGATTTTGGCCTGTCTAGTTTTTTGCATATATCATCAAGTTTTTTCCGGGATTCATCAGGAATAATCGTTGAAACGACATTCCGGCGTTTTTCCTTCTTCTGCCCACTCATACCTGTGTCTCCTTACTTTTTTCTTGGCGCTTAACGCACTCACCGTAGGTCATACCGCGCCCACTACCCGTAGCGCCGCCGCATACAGCTCCGCTTCTACTACCGGTACTTCTACTACCGGTAGTAGTGGTATTTCTTGACTGACAAGCCTGCGGACGGTACTAATTGGTGTCCTGCCGATGTGTTTGAAAGGCACAACCGGGAAACATCGGCTATGACTTTTTCGCACGCGCTGGAAGCGGTAAAGCAGGGGAAAGAAAACCGCCAGTGAAGGCTGGAACGGCAAGGGGATGTTTCTGTTCCTTCAGCAGGGAAGCGCCATCGGCGCAAAAGACGGACGGAACCCGCACTTAAAGGCTATGGAAGGCGCCGTCAAGATAGGGGCGCATATCGACATAAAAGCCGCCGACGGCAGTATCGTTATCGGCTGGCTTGCAAGCCAGACCGCATAGTATAATACTATGGCTGTCGGAGGATTGGTATGTCGTCGACTGACGCGCCGGCGCAGGCAATAGAGCGTGTCCTAGAGGTCATGATGGGCTTGCTCATTGAAAAGAACAAGCGGTACGGCAACAGCGCCTTAAAGCCCTTGCGGATATTCGCAAGGCGGCGCCGGACGAGGGTATCAAGATACGCCTTGATGACAAGCTCAACCGGATTATTCAAAGCGGCGGGGACATACGCAAGAACGACGCGGCCGGCTTTATAGGATACCTTGCCTTGTTTGCGGCGGCTCAGGGCTGGACAGATTTCAATGACCTGCCGGATTAAAAGGCGGCGGGATAAAATAATTGTAACAGCAGATAGGCGAGCGCATGATGGAGCGGGCCCTTGACTTGGCCGCGGCCTACGTGCGCATAGGCCGGCTTGAGGGCCGTTGCCGGAACATCACCGCCGCGGCTGCCGTATTATCCGCCGCGCTGCTTATCATTACCGTCTTGAAGCTGGCGCGGCTTTTCTTAAAAATCATGCTGTAACCGGGCCGCGGACTAACAATACACCCCTAACGATAAGCCGAATATCGGAAAACAGGCGATGTACCGCACGTATTTTAGATGATATTTGTAAACTATTTGTAGACGCATTTTTCAAAAACGATATTAATTCATTATAATATAAAGAATTAAATTAGTTAAATGAAGAACCCAGGAGCAAGCTTCTGGGTATTAAACCAAAGGGCTACGCCCTAATAAAACATGAAGGTTAAAGATACATCAGGGCTTGCCATGCGGTTGTTCATTAATAATATTGCGTGATTTTTAGCCATTTTGCCCTCTTTAACCATTTTGTGTATATATTCTATACCTTGGATAATCTTTTATCAAAGATTTTTATGGGAAATTTCATATTTTCTTATATTTTCAACCAATTTAGCCCGTATTGCACATAACCCCCTGTACCCCGCACCTTAATTGTGCGATACCGTGTAAAATACGCTCTTTTCAAATACAACATTAGCCTACACCACAGCGGCCCTACAATTCAACTCGCCCTCTTTTGACGAACAAACAGGGGCGTTGCGGAGGGACTCGCGGAGGATTTTTCCACCCCTTTAGAATCATGGGCGGACGGCACGCCCGTACCGGCGAATGGGCCCTCCCCCCACTCATATTGGTGGAGGGTCGCGGTGTTGAGCAGTCCATGCGCCCGATGCCGTCGGCGATGATCTTGCCGTTTTGGGAGACATACATGAGTTTGGTGCGTCGTGGCGAGGGAAAACGAAAAAATGAGGTGGTAAAACACCGCGGTAAAGGTAAAAGCGGCGTAACCGGCAGGGGGTGTGCGGCGCGCCGGGGCAAGCATGATGATGGCGTGGATGAGGAAGAGATATTGTGGTTGATGATGGCCATGAAGGCCGCCATATATTTTTCAAAAGAGAGAGTGTAGTTTTTGACGAAACGCCTGTAAGTTGACGATGATTCTTCGGTATAGCCCTTCGCCCAGGCATCACGAACAGGCGCCTTTTTACGCCCTGCCATCTCCCAAAGCCGCGCTATGCCGGTTTTTTGCTCTTGTTTAATAAAGATCCCAAAAGAACCGTTTTATTGGTTTTATATCTAAATAACTTCATCATATTTTATTGATCGGTTTCGGCATTTTTTTAGAAATGCCGGATCGCCAAAAGACTTTTAGTCTGAAAACTACCCTCCCTATGCTCCCTCTTCCCCATTCCCCCATTTTCTGCTATACTTCCTGTTACCGAAGGATCAGGTAATGGGGCATTATTTTACCAATGCAAAGGACTATTTCGCCAATGCCTTGGATTTCATTATAGATACGGCACACATCGGACTCTGGGATATTCATATACCCACAGGGAAAGCAGTTTACAGTAAAGAATTTGAACGGCTCATCGGGTATGAGGAAGGGGAGCTTTCCAAGTCGCTTACCGCGTGGGAACAGACGGTATATTCAGGGGATCTTGAGTATGTAAAACGGCAGATCGAGGCATACCTAACAGGAAAGATCCCCGTTTTTGAAGTCCAGTACCGCATGATCTGTAAAGACGGAACCCTCATCTGGATTAAGGATATGGGGGCGGTTACCGAATGGGACGAACAGGGCGTACCCCTGCGGTTTACCGGTACGATTCAGGATATCGGCGCGATCAAAAAGGCTGAAGAAGACCTCAAGATCAAGAACGAACAGCTTAATCTGGTGCGCGGGCTGTCCGGCCTGGTCTTGTGGGATTATGACGCGGCCAGGGGACATATTCAGTACGGCGACGACTTCTTCATCATGACCGGTTACGGCAAGGATGAAATAACCGGAACCAGGGCTGGCTGGCATAAGGTTATCCACTCTGAAGATGTAAACCGGATATTGGCCGTAACCGAGAAGCTGCTGTCGGGAAAAATTGATACTTTTGCCGAAGAAATCAGAATCCGCCGCAAGAACGGGGAGTATATCTGGATTCTGGAGACCGGGAAGGCTGTGGCCTGGCGGGAAGACGGGACCACGGTTAAGATTATCGGCGGGTTTCTCAACATCGATAAGCTCAAGCGCGCCGAGGAGCGGTTGCAGGAAGCCCTTGCGCAGAACAAACAATATAACCGGCAGCTCAAGGCCGAAGTGGAACACGCGGTTAAAACCCTCGAAAAGTCCCGGAAACTGAGCCAAGTGCTGTTTGATGCGAATCCCCATATCAATATTATCCTCGATGATCAGTGCCGGGCGGTGGATTGTAATCCCATGACCGTGCAATACTTCGGCTTTTCCTCCAAAGAGGAAACCCTGGACAATATCATGTCCTTTATTGCGCAGAGCATCCCTGAATTTCAGCCTGACGGGAGCCGATCCCTGTCCATAAAAGATCGTTTGGCCTATGCCATAACCCACGGATACAATGATTTTGAAACGGAACTTATCTTTTGGGGAAGGCCGGTTCCCCTGCGGGTCATTCTCAAACGGATAGCCTATAAGGATTCTTATGCCATTGCGGCCTATCTGGTGGATCTCCGCTCCCTGCGGGAGGCCAAGAACGAGCTGCTCCGCCAAGACCGGATACTGCGGATCATAAATAACGGCGCTACCCGGCTGCTCGCGTCGGATCGGGACGGCTTTGATCAGGCTGTCCGGGAATCGCTTAAAGCCATCGGCGAGAGCGTTGATGCGGATCGTATGTATATCTGGGAAAATTATACCGAAGGAGAAAAACAATACTGCCGGCAGATCTATGAATGGTCGGAACACGCGGAACCTCAACAGGGCAAGGACTTTACCCGCGGCCTGGATTATGACGAGATACCTAATTGGCGGGACACGCTGCGGCAAAATAAAACGATTAATGCCGTAGTAAGAAAATACCCGTTTACTATCGAAAGGACCATACTGGAGGCTCAGGGAATTCGTTCCGTGCTGGCCATTCCGATTTTTTTCAAAGATCATTTTTGGGGGTTTGCCGGTTTTGACGACTGTAAAAATGAACGGATTTTTTCTTCCGGCGAGGAACATCTGCTTCATTCGGGGTGTTTTCTCATCGTGTCCGCAATACTGAGGAATCTTGTTACCAACCATCTCATCTGCGCCAGGGAAGAAGCTCTGGCCAGTACCAGGGCGAAGAGCGAATTTCTGTCCCGGATGAGCCATGAAATCCGTACTCCTATGAACGCTATTATCGGTATGACCACTATCGCTCGAAAGAGCAGCGATACCGCCAAGATGCGCTACTGTCTTAATAAGATAGATAATGCTTCCCGGCAGCTTATGGGGCTTATCAACGACATTCTGGATATGTCCAAGATTGAGGCGAATAAGTTTGAGATCATGTCGAAGGAATTTAACTTTGAAATGATGATTCAGAATGCGGTTAATGTGATTCAGGTGAGGGTTGAAGAAAAGAAGCAGCAATTTATCGTAGATTTTGACGATATCTTTACCCGGAATGTGATCAGCGACGAGCTGCGGCTGTTTCAGGTTATACTCAATCTCCTGAGTAACGCGGTGAAATTCACGCCGGATCAGGGTACGATCATTTTACGGGTGCGCCGGAAGGACTTGGATGCCGGACACGCCCAACTGTATGTAGAGGTTAAAGACACGGGAATAGGTATTTCCCAAGAACAGCAGAGCCGCCTTTTCACCTCTTTTGAGCAGGCCGACGGCAGTATTACCCGCAAATTCGGCGGGACCGGTTTGGGGTTGGCGCTCTGCAAGAAGATAATCGAACTTATGAACGGAAAGATATGGATAGAAAGCGGTATTGGAAACGGGTCGTCTTTCTTCTTCACCGTTGATATAACCTGGGGCAGCGAATGTTGGCAAGAACCGGCGGACGAGAAGGTTCGGCGGGATTTCCCTATTCTCGTCATTGACGATAGTGAAGATGTGCTGGAATATTTTAAAAACATTCTCGGCAGTTTTTCTATGAGCTGTGAAACCGCCTGCAGCGGCGCCGCCGGGCTGCGGTCATTAAAAAATGCGGATCGCCCTTATCGCATAGTTTTTCTGGATTGGAGGATGCCCGGAGAAAACGGGGTTGAGATAGCGAAGAATATAAGAGAAATCGCGGGCCCCGATATTGCCATTGTGCTGATGTCTGTAGTGGATTGGCCGGAGATTGAAGCCGAAACAAAAACAGGAGGGAGCTCGGGATCCCTGTGGATCAACCAATTTCTCACCAAGCCCATCATGCCTTCAACGCTGTATAACACAATCGTCAGGCTTTTGGAGCATACGTTTATCACCGACAATCATACTGCGGCGGATATGTCGGTTCTTAAACTGGAAGGAAAACGGATTTTGGTGGTGGAAGATATCGAGATTAACCGGGAGATCATCGGCAGTATTCTTGAAGAGACCGGAGTGTCTATTGATTACGCGGTGAACGGGATTATGGCGATAGAAACCTTCAAAAAGCGGGGGGAGCAATACGATTTAATCCTGATGGACGTGCAAATGCCCGAAATGGACGGATTGGACGCTACCCGGCAAATCCGGGCGCTGAATACCGGTTACGCGAAGACCGTTACCGTTATCGCTATGACCGCTAATGCCTTTAACGAAGATATAGCCCAATGTCTTGCGGCGGGCATGAATGATCATGTGGCGAAACCTATTGATGTGGCGGCGTTTTTAGCGACCCTGCAAAAATACATATAGAAAATCTCCTTTACAAAACATATAAAAACTCTATACCGACCGATACGGCAGGTATTACGAAACACCAATCAAACGGGAACGCATTCTGATTATTTCGGAGTTCCATAAAGTTAAATTAAACTACTATAATACTATTGCGGAGCCGGCCTTGAAAGAGCCGTTACCCCATGCCTTTAGGCATGGGGGTAGCCGGCACTAATACTTTGGTCCGCCCCAGTATAACCGGTGCGTTACCTCGGCAAGCGGCGGAAGGGTTACGCCCTTAAGCGCCAGCTTTTTGTACTCTTCAAAGCCCGTACGGTCGATGATATAACCGATGTGTTCCTTGCCTCCCGGCGCCGCGGGGTCGATATAGGTCTTAACATACGCATAGGTATTGATGATGATCTTGATGATGCTGTCTTCATCCGCCCATTTGATAAAATCTTCGGCAAGACGCGGGTTTCGTTTACCGGTACGCCCCATCAGTACAAGCCGGTAATACTTTTGTTTGCTACGCGTCCATGCGGACACCGGACAATTCAGCGCGCACTCACCGCAGCCGATACACTTTTCGTGGGAACGTGCGGGACGATAGCTCGCTTCTTGTAATGCCCCAACAGACTTCTTCTTGCAATAGCGGATACAGGCGCGGCAGGTTACGCACCGCTCCGCCTCGAACTGCGGATGGGTCATGCCCATAATGCCGAAGTCATGCATACGCACCTTTGCGCAGTCGTTCGGGCAGCCGGTGAGCGCAATCTTAAAATGCAGATCGTTGGGGAACACCGCTTTCTCGATACGCCGGGCAAATCCGGTGGTATCATAACACGCGTAGGGGCACACGCGGTTGCCGATACACGCAACAATATTGCGCGTGCCCGAAGCAGGATACCCCTCTCCGGGCGCATCATGGTTAATAGCAAGCCCGCTAATCACCGGTTCAAGCAGCTTATTAATCTCAGGCATCTTGTCATAGGGAATGCCCGGCACCTCAAAGCCCTGCCGGGCCGTTAAATGTACCGTGCCGTTGCCGTACTCTTCCGCAATCTTCTGTATCAGCGGCAGATACTTTGCGTCAAGGTGCCCTCCGGGAACACGAATCCGCGATGCTGTTTTACCCCGCACCTTCGTCACCCGAAACGCGTTCTTCTTTAATTTTTTCGTATTCACATCCATAGCGCGATCCTCAGTCTGCCAGTAATTTCCCCTCTGTGTAGTTAAACACAGGCCCATTAATACACACATACACCTCATTGATCCGGCAGTGGCCGCATTTGCCAAGGCCGCAGCACATCTTGCGTTCATGCGAAATCCAAATGTTTTTTTCGGCAAAGCCCTGTTCAAGCAACGCCTTTACGCTAAAGCGCATCATCGCCGGAGGCCCCGCAACAATAGCGTTTGCCGTTGCAGTGTCTTTAACGGCAAGTTTCGGAATATACTCGGTAACAAGCCCTTGTTTGTAACGTGCGTCTCCGCCGTTATTATCCGTGGTTAGAATGATATGTGCGTTCTTGTGCCATTTTTCAAAGTCCGCTCCGAAGAGTATATCCCCGGGGGACTTAAAGCCGGCTATCAGGGTCAGGCCCTTTGTTTCGTGCGTATGAGCCGCAAAATAATCCACCACACCCCGCACCGGCGAGACTCCCGTACCCCCCGCCACCACAAACAGTTCCCTGCCCTTATAGTCGTCCACGTTAAAGCCGTTGCCGTAGGGTCCCCGCAAAAAAAGCGCGTCGTTTGTACCGCGTTCAAATACTTCGCTTGTCACTTTTCCCACCCGGCGTATCGTTAAATCCACAAGACCGCCGGCAATGCCGCTTACCGAAATCGGCGCTTCGCCATAGCGGGGAATCGATACCTCAAAGAACTGCCCGGGCCGCACCTCGCCGGAATAGCTCATGCGGAAGGTATATTCAAGATTCGTATGTCTGATAATATCCTTTATTTCCGAACGGAACGGTATATAGTGGTTTGCTGACATCACAGGCATCCTTTTGCCCGGCTGTGGCCGGCCGCTGCGCTCAATGTATTAATTGTGTTTGAGAATGATATATATTCGGGGCATACATCATCGCATCTTCCGCAGCCTACGCACATGGTACGGCCGAAACGTTTTTTATGGTTGTAGATTTTATGCAGTACCTTAAAGCGCATACGCTCGCCGTTCTTTTTGCGATAAGAGCCGCCCCCGGCTAAATCGGTAAAACCGTCAACCATGCAGGAGGCCCACACACGGCGCCGCTCTCCTGCCTTGCCGTTTTCCGTATAGAACATATCCTGCATCGTCCAGCAGGTACAAGAGGGGCAGCCGAAGGTACAGCGTCCGCAGTTAATACAGCGCCCATCGTATTCATCCCACAGCGGAAGCATTGCCGCGGTGTTCGTAATCTCATTGCTTATCATAACGTGTACTTTGGTTTGCGATACGAATGGAACGTTCACCTCAATCTCGTTTTCTGCGTGGTTTTTGAATATCGAACACAGATGGCCGGCTTTACAGTTCACGCGATAGCAGGCGCCGTCCCATTCAACGCTCATATCATAGTCATCTGTGGTATTGGTCTTCATATCAACACAGAAGCAACTGTCGAACACGGTTTTACACGGCATCAGCACAAAACATGCGTTTTTGCGTATACGCTCGTAAAAATAATCCGGAGCGCCGTTTTCGATAAGCACATCATCAAGCCGTTTCAGAGCGTGGATATCGCAGGAACGCACAAACACCAAGGGCTTTTTGAGCGGTATAGCGGACTCTTTCACCGCGTTTTCGGTAAAATAAAACAGCGTTTCCGACGGCGGATAGAACGCCTCTTTACACGAATTGACGGACTTTTTGTCAAAGACCACCTCTTCAATCGCGCTGATTTTTCCATAGCGTACCAAGTCCAAACCGGAAAAATTTGCGCCCTCTTCAAATACCTTCGGCGCGTATACCGTATATTCCGCTCCGAGTGCGGCAAGCGCCCTGTTCATCGCCTCCGCAGAAAGGCTAAAACCCATTTATACCTCCTCATAGGTAAACTCTAAATTTTGTTTTAAAGTAAAGAAGTCCGAATAGTCGATACTAAACAGAGATTTCCTGACCCGCGATACATCAATCTTTTGTGCGATAAGCTGGGTGAGGATACCGGCGTAGGATAAATCGCCTTGTATCAACGCGCCGTATATTCTGCCGTTTTTATGTACAATCTTTTTATAGTTACCGTCCCGCTGCTCTATTTCAATGGTGTAGCTAGTATCCGGCGGGGTGTGTATGCCCATCGACAGAGTCTTGATACCCCAGAAAGACATCGCCGATTTACTCCCAAAGAAATCGGCGTGTTCCATCGAAGCGCCCGCCATATTCGCGCCGGCAATGATGCCCTCTTTTACCGCAAGGGGCCATATCGGACTCTTGCCGCCGACATCGCCCGCGCCGTAGACTGCGCTGTCGTTGGTTTCGCCGCGCCTGTTAAACACAAGACCCTTTGCGTCAACAAGGATCCCGCTGTTTTCAAGAACGTCCGCATTGGCCTTCACCCCTGTCGCGCAGACTATCATATCGCACCCGATATGGGTTCCGTCGGAAAGCGTAACCCCGGATACCGCGCCGTTCGCGTCTTTGGCGATTTCTTTGACCGTCACATGATAGTACTGTTTACCGCCATGTTTGCTGAACATTTGTTCATACCCCTGGGCCGCCGTTTTATCAAGCTGCAAGGGAAGCATGTTATTCTGTCCTTCAATGAGGGTGATGGGTTTGCCCCGGTCCAAAAGCCCGCTTGCCGCATCAATGCCTATAAGCCCTCCGCCGAGTATCACGATGCTCGCGGCGTTTTTTGCCGCGGCTTTGATATTCCGTGCGTCGTCGAGGGTGCGAAGCCCGTAGATCCCTGCGGAGCGTGCGGCGTTTTCGCCCTGTATCCCCGGTATCGGCGGAAAAGCGGTCCGCGCACCGGTTGCAACCAGGAGTTTGTCATAAGGTTCCGCGCTGCCGTCGGAAAGCGTCACCTTTCGCGCCGCGGGATCCAGCGACACCGCACACACGCCTTTCTTCCAATTCACCTTATGTTTGACGATAAAATCATCGTCTATAAACTGCAAGCCCTTTTCGTCACGCGCTCCCGACAAAAAGTGATGCAAGATACAGCGCGAATATATCGCGTCGTCTTCGGAAACAAGCGTAATCAACCCTTTATTGTCCAATGAGCGTATCGCGCCTATCGCGTTCACTCCCGCCGCGGATGCTCCCAATATAACATATTTTTTCATCTTCCTGCCTTTTCACTTGTAATTACCCCAGACCGTTCAAGCCCTTTGCTCAGGCGGTTCACGGTTATTCCTCTGCTTCCGCAAGCGCGATTGCGCCCATCGGGCACTTTTCAACACAGGCGGGGCCGTTTATGCGCTTCAAACACATATCGCACTTCATGATTAGTTCGCCGCCCATACGGTCCTGTTTAAGCACCCCGTAGGGACAGGCCATGATGCACATACAGCACTTGGCGCACTTGCCGGGATTGTGCGTACTGAAGCCTGTTGCGCCGTCCCGGGACATTGCGCCGGTCATGCAGGTATACACACATTCGGGGCGTGAACAGTGCCGGCAAAAAACCGGCGCGGCCTTATTCAGGCTGTCGATGACCACACGGTTGCGGCTGTCCGGCGCGTCATGGGAAACGATACACGCCGAAACACAGGTAAGGCAGCCTATACATTTTGTTCTGTCGATTGCTATACGTTTCATACCGCCCCCACTTTCTTCACCGCTACCGGCGTATATTTAAACGACGGTTCTTTAGAATAAGAATCGTAAATTGAAAGGGTGAGTTTGTTGGTTTCGATATAGTGCAGAGGCGCGAATATTTGGATATCGTCTACACTATCACTTACACGCGCATAGAAACGGGCGCTCTGGCCGTTATGGGAGGTGATTTCAATCACGTCATTTTCAGCAATGCGGTGCGCCTTGGCGAGCCCGGGGCTGATAAAGGCATGGGCTTTTTCAATACTCACGTCGGCAACATAGGCAACCTCCCGGGTTCTGGTCTGGGTATGCCATTGCCCCACAGTACCGCGGCCTGTGTTTAGGTAGAGCGGAAATTCCGCGGACCGGGGCGCGGGATTTTCTAAGGGTTTTTCAAAGATAAACTGTGCTTTTTTAGACGGCGTGTAATAAATCCCGTCTTCAAATAAGCGCCGCTCGATGTCACCTGCGGCGGCGCCTTCAGAACAAGGCCACTGCATACCCTGCGAACCGGCGAGCGCGTCGTAATCAACGCCTGTAATATCGCAGGGCATATTGCGGGAACATTCCTTCATCAGGTTAAATATATCTTTGGGGCCGCGCCAGAGGGCCAATTCCTGTTGCAGCCCCAGGGCGTCGCCTATACCGAGCAGTACCTCAAGATCGTTTTTTTCATCCGGCATTTTTTCGATTACCGGACGCAGAGCGGAAAGACGGCGTTCGGTGTTGATCATAGTCCCTTCTTTTTGTATGCCTGGTACCACAGGCAAAAACACGGTGCTTAACCGGGCGCTGTCAGTATCGGGGTATATATCCTGTACGATAAAGAGTTCCAGTTTTTCAACCGCGCTTCTGAACGTCTCGTTATTCACCCAGGAATGCCGCGGATTGGTGCAGAGTATCCAGAGGCCCTTGATCTTTCCCGCGTTGATGTTTTCAATAATCGCGTTGTAAGGTATCGTAGGCTTTACCGCCAGGAGCGACTCGCCGCAGTGCAGCGCCTTCGCGACCGCTGCGCGGCGTTTGGGATTGTCAAAATCGCCGCCCCCGTAGAGGCCCGCGGTATTGGAAAAAAGCCTGGAACCCATCGCGTCAACTTGTCCGGTAAGAGAGTTCGCGCCGGTTCCCGGCCGCCCGATATTCCCGGTCATCAGGGCAAGCGCGATAATCGCCTGGGCGGTACGCACCGCCTCGTAACCCTGATTCACCCCCATAGTCCACCAAAACGACACGGCCCTGCCTTCATATATGGTTTTCGCAAGACCTTCAAGCCGCTCCGGAGCAATGCCGGTAATTTTTTCAGCGTATTGGGGCGTAAACATCCGTACCGCCTCTTTGAATTCGGTAAAACCTTCCGTATGCGCTTCGATATACCCGCGGTCTATCCAGCCTTTACCGATGAGCAGAGCGGCAAGCGCGTATAAGAAGACGAGATCGCTTTTCGGTGTGATGCCGAACCATTCGTCCGCGTTACGGGCCGTCTCGGACTTGCGCGGGTCTATCACGATAAGGGTATGGGGAGTTTTGCTGAATCGTACCCTGTCCCACACAATAGGATGAGCGACAACAGGATTTGCTCCGATAAAGAGTATCGTGTCGGAATATTCAAAATCCGCGAGGGTATAGGGCGGAGCGTCAAAGCCGAAAGCCTGTTTGTGGGCGACTACCGATGTTGCCATACAGAGCCGGGTGTTGCCGTCGATGTTTATTTTAAGATGGTTCCGCCCGATGTGCCCAAGGAGCGCCATTTCCTCAAGGGTAAGCTGCCCGGTGCTAATCGCCGCGACACTTTCCGCCCCATACGCGGCTTGCAGTTCTTTAATTTTGCGCGCGGTATATGCAAAGGCCCTGTTCCACGAGACCTGCTCCGGTTCACCGCGCTGGTTTGTAATAACCGGCAGCGGCGAGCGGCGTCTGTTTATCTGTTTGTCCAGCGAAAGGCCCTTAATACAGGCAAAACCGCGGTTTACCGGATAGTCCTTAGTAGGATTTACCTGGGTGATCTTTTCGGCTTCAACATAAAAATCGAGGTTGCACCCCAGCGCACAATAGTTACAGGTTGTTTGTATCTTTTTCATATATACCTCTTACCGTTACATAATCGCGGGCCCTAAGAGCCGCACAAACCGCAGGGCTTGCAGAACAAAGCCCTAAGAGAAGGGCGCCTGAAAACGCCATGATGGAAATCGGGAGGGAACCTCCCGTCTCACAGTGTTCCCCCGGTTTGGAAGGTTCGTAATTAATCATTTTTTAACGCCCTTGCGCCCATACGGGCGAAATTGTAGAGCACGAACGCAATGATTGCGGTGGCGAGCCAAAGCTGGATGCCCGCAGTTTGTTTGAGCGCGGCGCTCCATGCCGTAAAATTCTGTTCGCCCAGCCACGCGGAAGCACGGGTTGACGCGACGGCGCCGATTGCCATAGGGAAGGTGAGTCCTGCAAAGGCCGGGTTAAAGGCTGCGGCAAAATAACGCGGGATATTCACGACAATATACAAAAGGGAGAGGAGCAGCATGGCGTACAAGGTGGCGACAAGTTCTATACGCGGCGATGCTTCGACGTTGAGGTAGCTGGTGAGGCAGAGGCTTACCGGAGCAAGCACAACCGCAGTGGTGTGCAGGAATTGGGGGGCCACCGGGCAACGGATAAGCCTGATTACAAGGCAGATGATGAGGATCGCGTACACCCCAAGACCATAGTAGACGATTACCGCCGCGAGTTTGCCGAGATGCGGCGCTCCGACCACTGTGGATACCATGATCGCGTTATAGGTAACGAACCAGCACGGCAGAAAGGTCTCGGCCTTGACGCCTCGCAGCACGTTGCGGAATGTAAACATGAGGATATGAAGCGCGTGAAACGCTACGGCGGTAAACAAAATCAGTTTAGCCATAGCGGGTATCCACCGGTAGAGCCACATTGCCAGTATCATAGGCAACGCGCTGAAGGCCCCGTAAAGACTGCACGGCACGACCTTTGCGTATTCCGCGGCAAAGGACTTGGGGGTAAAGATGATTTTTCCCAAAAAGAGAAGCCACAAAATTGACGCTCCGGTCATGGTTATTGAGCGGACCCACACAAAACCAAGACTGTTCCACGCATTTGAGAGGGTCGCCGCGCCCATCAATGCCGCTATCACCCCTACAGGCATTGATGAAACTTTGGAAAAGAACTTTTTCATACTACTCCTTTTGCAACATAATCCCAGACCACGCAGACATACCGGTATGGTCCGTATCGTCTGCGTTCCTTTACTTACAGAGTAGTTCAAGAGAAAAACGGGTTACCGTGAGAATAATCACGGGTCTTCAAAATAGTTCAATAATTTTTTGCGATTGGGAATAATAAAGCGGGAATTTTTTACGATTACAAGACCATTGTCGCAGAGGGTCTTTACCTGACGGGAGACGGTCTCGCGCTGTGAGCCGAGGAATTCGGCAAGCGCGGTTATTGAAAGGTCAAAACTTATCTCGATACCCGCCTCGGTTTGCACGCCGTGATCCCGGGAGAGTTTCCAAAGTTTGGCGGCAATGCGGCGGTCTCCGCGCAGATTGTTCGACGTATTCTTCATCAGATGATAGAGACGGCGGATATTCATTGCCATTGAATCCATAAACGCTTTTGACAGCGCGGGGTCGGCAACGCACGCACGGAGAAAGGCGCTTCTGCGGATTCGCAGTATCTGCGAATCACGCAAGAGTTCCGCGTTAACCGATGCGGGCTTTCCGTCGATGCTCTCTTCGTTTAACAATGCCCCCGCGCCGTAGATAAACATGCCGCGTTTTTCAAAGGTGCTGCTCATTTTGTAGATCGCCGCCGTACCCGCCAGGACCCCATAAAACGAACCGGTTTCCTCTTTATCAAAAAAGATGTGTTCGCCTTTCTTATAGTTCTTTACGGCCGAATCCGGCGCAAGAACGGCGTGCGAAGCTGATGAAGCCGCCGCGATTACCTCAATCTTTGTCAGCGCTTCCTGAACCGTCATATTCTACTGCTCTATTTCAGAAACAGGCGCGGTTTTTCTGGGACGGCCGGGAGATACTCTGGAAGCCTTGAAACCCGGGTCCCCGGTATCCTGGGGCGGAACCGGTAAGCCGGCTTCCGGGCTGTCAAAAACCTGAACCGTGAAATCCCCCTGTTCCGTAGGGGATGACAATGCCTCGGTATCGCCGTTTTCCCTTTCCGGTTCCGGGCTTTTACCCTCAATAGGGTTCTCCACCGGCAGAGGATTTTGCAGAAAAACCGGCAATTCCCGATCAGGAAACATGGCTTGACGCAGTTTAATCTCTACGTCCCGGGCAAGGGCGGGGTTTTCTTCCAAAAATGCCTTGGCGTTATCCCTGCCTTGGCCTATTCGTTCTTCCCCATAGGCATACCAAGCCCCTTTCTTGCTGATAATGTCGTATTTAGCCGCCGCGTCAAGGAGACTGCCTATGGCGGATAACCCTTTACCGAAGATGATCTCCATCTCCGCACGCCTGAAAGGAGAGGCCACCTTGTTTTTCACTACCCTAACCCGGATCCGGTTTCCTACCGCATCGGTATCTCCCTTTTCTATGGTATCGGTTTTGCGGACATCCAGCCGTACCGAAGCATAGAACTTCAAGGCATTACCGCCGGTAGTGGTTTCAGGATTTCCGAACATAACCCCGATTTTCATACGGATCTGATTGATGAAGATCAGCAGCGTCCGGGACTTCCCGATGGTGGCGGTGAGTTTCCGCAGAGCCTGACTCATAAGCCGGGCTTGCAGGCCCATGTGGGCGTCTCCCATATCCCCTTCGATTTCCGCTTGAGGGGTGAGAGCCGCCACGGAATCCACCACAATCACGTCTACCGCGCCGGAACGGACCAGGCTTTCGGCAATTTCCAAACCTTGTTCCCCGGTGTCGGGCTGGGAAATCCACAGTTCGTTAATATTGACCCCCAGGTTTTTCGCATATACCGGATCCAAGGCATGTTCCGCATCCACAAACGCGGCGATACCCCCCAATTTTTGGGCTTCCGCAACGGCATGGAGCGCCAGAGTGGTCTTACCCGATGATTCGGGACCGTAGATTTCAATAATGCGCCCCCGCGGATACCCTCCTATACCCAGGGCCTCATCCAACAGGATGGATCCCGAGGGGATTACCTCAATGCCCGCCGCGTTGGTATGGCTCCCCAGTTTCATAAGCGAACCGGAACCGAATTGCTTCTCTATCTGGAGCCGGGCGATTTCCAATGCCCGTTCCTTTTCTTCACTTGAGGCCAGGGGATTCCCCCGGGCCTTCTCCGTCACATTGCCCTTATCATTCATTTTTGCCACCGTTCCTCCTCCCTTATATATGGCAAGCATATATGATGTTGCTTTAATCTATAGAAAAAATACCCTGCTTTTTTGTCAATTTCCAGCCTTTTTCGAGATTTGCTCTTTTTGTACCTGATGGGACTGTTCTATGTTTGCCTTTTTCTTATCCATTCTTCGATAATATTGGGCCTCTTTAGAAATTATCCTCAGATCCGGACAGTATAATTTGTCCTCCCGGACTTGCAGTTTGGTACTGTCCTCCAGCATTTGCCGGGTCACCGCCCTCCCCTCTTCCTTGGGGAGCCCCACCATTTGGATCAAATCTTCCACGCCGAATTCGAAAGTATAGGCTTCATGTTTATCCATAGGGACCCGGTTTTTCTCAAGAGAGCGTAATAAAGCGTCATACATCCTGCCTACCGGATCGGTTATAAGGGTACTTGCCAATTGCCGATACATAGACCAGATCCGCTCGGCCAGCAGGGTGGTAAGCCGGGAGATAATCTGCGGCTGGCTTTTTGCCATCATCTCGAAGTTGGTCTTGTCTATGGCCATAGCCACACAATCGTCATCATGAGCTACGGCGCTGGCGCTTCGAACCTTGTTCTCCAAGATAGCCATCTCCCCAAAGATATCCCCGGGCTTGAGGAGCGCCAAGAGGATCTCATTATTATCCACGATTTTAGTTATTTTTACCGAACCTTTCTGGATGATGAAGAGTTCATCCCCAGGTTCACTTTCAGAAAAGAACAGCGCGTTCTTGGGATAGGTACGAATCGCCCCGTCAGACTTGAATTTGAGCTTTTCTTCATCTACGTGTATGGCTATGGCGTTTTTATGTTCCCGGGCGGCTTTCACGTTTCCCCCATCGGGACAGTATTCTAAATACTTATTATAGGCATAATAAGCTTGATTATAGTGTTTCTGGTTAAAATAATACTCGGCCACATCAAAGAGGTGGGAAACATCCTCGTGAGCGGTATTTTTTAAAGTAAGTTTAGTCAGGGCTTCATTGAGATATCGCATCTGTTTGGAGAATTGCTGGATAATTTTAAGGGCGATACTAGGCTTATTCTGAATGATATCGCCGTATTGTTCCCGTTTGATCGAGATCAGGGACACATCGCTTACCGCCTGGACGGTTTCAATGTGGCTATGGGAAGACATGGTGGAGACTACGGCAAAGAAATCCCCCACCACCAAGACATCTTTTTCCTCTTCGATTACCTCAAGTTCCTTTAAAAGCCTCACACTACCCTGACGGATAATAAAAAAACGATCTGCCTTCTGGTCTCCCTCAACAACAATGAAAGAATCTTTCTTAAAGTTGAGAAATTCTAACTGTGACGGCGCCATCTTACCCTCCCGAATAAACTAATATGTAGAGCATAACCGGTTATGCTCTGTTTTGTCAATCAGACGGTCGAATCGGAGGAGTCAACAGGGTGTTATGAGGGCGCCGCTTTATACCATCAATTAATTCTTCGCATCCCTCGGCCCCGGTAACGGTACTTCTATCTCCCGCTCCCTATACCCTGCCTGTTACTTTATAGAAAATTCCAGGATAGAATCGGGACCGACCCCTTCCAAATCCTTGGGGCGCAGATTTACGTTGATCATTTCCGAAGGCTGGACATGACCCTTCTTGATGCTCTTGATAACTCGGTTATCGATCCGCAGTTCCAGGACCGCATCGTTTTTAACCACAAGAGAACGGAGGTATATTTTGTGGTCCCCTTGAAGATCGATCTTGCCGGGATTTACATAACGCACATTAGAGCCGACCTTTGTGCGGATCTGCACCCCGGGACGCTCGCCCTTAAGCCACCGAACTGCAAAAGCGCCGGCACGCCGGCTTTCTTCCGCCACCCAATCTACCAGATCATGCACATGCAGTACGTTACCGCAGGCAAAAATGCCTTCCACATTGGTCATCAGAAAGGAATCCACCAAAGGCCCGCCGGTGGTACCGTTCAGTTCTACTCCCGCCTCTTTGGAAAGCTCATTTTCCGGTACCAGTCCTACAGACAGCAGTATTGTATCACAGGCGATCTGGAAACGCTTGTCCGGAAGCGGGACGCCGTTTTCCGTGGGGGTTACCTCCACCCCTTCAACCCGGTCATTGCCGAAGATGGCGCTGGTTTGGGAAGAGAGGTAAAGGGGAATGTTGAAATCTTGGAGGCACTGGACAATATTCCGGGTAAGCCCTGCAGGATAAGGCATGATCTCCACCACCCCCTTGACTTTGCAGCCCACCCAGCTCATGCGCCGGGCCATGATAAGCCCTATATCTCCGGATCCTATGATTACCGCTTCTTTGCCGGGAATATAGCCCTCGATATTCACGAGCCGCTGGGCAAGCCCCGCAGTATACACCCCCGCAGGGCGGGACCCGGGGATACGGACGTTCCCGCGGTTCCGCTCCCGGCAGCCCATAGCAAGGACCACCGCTCTGGCTCGGATATGCATGACCCCTAACTCGGGGGACACGCAGAACAGTTCCTTGCAGGCCCCTTCAAAGCGAGAGGAACCTTCAAGGCGGAGATCGGTTACCGTGGTATTGAGATAGACGGTAATCCGAGATTGCAGGACTTTTTCAATGAACCGCTCGGCGAATTCCGGCCCCGTGAGTTCTTCGTTGAATTCGTGAAGCCCGAAGCCGTTGTGAATACACTGCATGAGGATCCCTCCAAGATGATCCTCCCGTTCGACGATGGCGCAGGAAAAACCCGCCCCGTCTAATTCTATGGCCGCCGCCATGCCCGCAGCGCCGCCCCCGATCACCACCGCATCATACTGAAGTTCTTTCATAACTACATACACCCTCTACTTGACTTATCTCTGTTTTACACAAAATAAGGAGAATCGTCAAGGCGTTCATCTGGGCAGGCAGGTGAACCGGCTTTGTTTAAGGCCGGCTACTACTTCAAATATAGGTATGAAAACCTTCGGCCTGTATGGACCACCCCTTATCTGTTGGAAACCCGCGCGCATCGGGATCATCATCCCAGCCTCCCGCCATCATCCCCGCCGCCAGCAAGAGAGCGGCGTTACCGGGAAGGTAGAGGGGCAGATCTTCCCGATCTGCTTGGGCATTATGCCCATTGGCAAGATAGGTATTCTTGGGGGTATCCATCAAAAGCAGATTCACCGCGTCATGCCGCCGTCCAAGCCGGGCCGCAGTCATGGCCATAAGGGGAAAATCCCAGCCCCAAAGGGAACTTTTATCCCAGATTTCCAACACCCGATCCAAGGTTCGGGACATGACGGCCCGGTCTATATCTTTACCCGGAAGCATTCCCAGCATGGCAAGCATAGACGGATGATCGGTATAAAAGGCCGGATCCGTAAAGGTCTGGGGACACCTTTCATGGGCAACATAAACCCCGTCATACACCGTCGGCGTGCTCAACCGTTTCGCGGTATCCTCAAAGCGCGTACGGACCGGTTCTCCAAGCCGAGTAAGCCACAGATTAGCCTGCCGCAAAGCCCAGCGGAAATACGCAACCTCAAACCCCGGGTTAAGGACATCCCGGGGATCAAACCGTTCCTGCGCGGGAATAACCGGCGGACCCAGCAGGGCCTTTCCGTCATCCTGAATATGAACAAAACTCGCCATAAACTCGGCGCTTTCCACCACCACATCGCGGTAGCGCTCCAAAAATTCCCTGCTTTGATTGCACCGGTAACACAGTTCCGCCAGCATGATAGGGTGGGGCTGCTGCCACACCAGCAATACCGCAATAGACGAGGGGGAGTTATACCCGGTAGGATCGCACATTTTAGGCCACCGCGCGCCCCGGTACCCCTGTTCCGCGGCAATACCCCGGGCAACCGGCAGAATACGCGCATAATAAGAGAGGCTTTTTTCCAGTTCCTTACATCTGTTCCACAAGGCAAAATATCCGCAATGCCAGTAGTGCATTTCAAGGTGAAATTTTCCATACCAGCTATTGCAGGTAAGGCCGGTTTCCGAAGGGGGCAGGCTTCCCCGGCATTGAATAGCCGAAAGGTACTGGGAAAGCACGATCCGCCGTTCCAGTTCTGCGGCCCGGGGATCCGCGGAACCGAGGAAATCAATCGCCGCCCCTTCGGTCCAATAGGTTTCCCAAAATCCGGCGCAGGCTTCTTTCCCTTTTTCAAAATTTTCCGGCAACGCCTTCTGTTCGGGCCTTTGAGAAAGACCTTCCGGCGCGAAACAAAGCGAAAGTTCCAGCCGCTCCCCTGTTCCGGTGAACGTGACCGTATGCACCCCGTCAAAACGTGCGTCCATATCCCTGCCAGGACTAACGGCTACGGTGTATCGGGCGCCGTCCATAATCCGCCTGATGACCAGACCGGATTTTCCCTGTTTTTCAACTATCGTGGTGTGTCCTGTAGGGTTGGTAAAGTCGCTTCCGGTTTTTTTATGGCTGCCGTAGGGAAAGGAAAGCCGAACCAGGAGTTTTGCGCCCTCTTCCCTGGAGGTGAGGCCGGATTCAATACGGACGCAGAGGGTGTCTTCATCGGGACGCACGAAAGTCCGCACCGTTACCGGTTTCCCCCGTACGTTGAAGACTGAAGTGATAAGCCCTTCCCATAGGGAGAGTTCCTGGCGTACGCAAACATAGTCTTCTTCCCCGGCGCCATCAACCGCAAGCCCCAGATTCCCTAGATTAAACCGGTGAGCGTTCTGCCGCAGGGCTTTAAAAAGGCTCTCCTGTCCCTGATCCTCTGCGGCATACCCCACCGCCCGTCCGAACGTATCATAGAGGGTCTTACGCAATCCCGAATCGTCTTTCGGGGCATCCGGGTAGCTGTGCCAGCCCCAATCGGACATTATGCAAAGCGGAAAAGCGGTTCCGCAGAAACTTTGCAGTCCCGTAAAATCAACGGTGGCGCAGAAAGCGCCGTTCCCGACCGAGAGGGGATCGCGGGGTTTTGCGTGTGTATATACCGGATTATGGCGGGTAATCAGCTCTTTTCTATGTATCATAGGTTTATTATAGTTACGGAAGATAGGCTCTCCGGCGCCATACCCGGGACTGTAGGGCGGAGTCCCGGCAGAAACCGGCGTTATCCTTTCCGAACCCCCAGCAAAGCTATATGTTTTCCGATATGCTTTACCAGGGCGTCGCTATACACTCCTTCATGGTCTTTCCAAAGTTTATACAGCCGGTCTTTAAATGTATACGAACCGTCGGCATTCTTTTTGCTCAGGATAAGCCCATACGTTATATGGATGAGCTGCCGGGCGTCATTGTTTTCAAAAAGCCCGGGCAGGTCCTCATCTTTAAGGGTATAAACATCGGGAATCGCTGATAATTCAGGGGTAACGTGATAGTACCGAGAGGCTTCGTTAAACACGGAAAGGGCATAACGGTGAACCTCCCGGTAGAGAGGGGGGTCTGCCAGGGCTGCCACCCGCATAGCTTCGAGCCAATTGGTCCCCGCTGTCTTAATATGGAAGACTCCTTGAGTCTCCCTGCCTATGGCGGGGAACACGCTGAATTTATCCGACCCGGAATGGATGCTCAACTTGTACCCTAAGCGCCGGGCAATGGCGGCATGGACTCGTATTTCCTGCTCAAACCGGGCTAGGTCCCCTTTGTAGTCGATGCCCTTCTGAAACTCGCCGCAGAACCTGGGAGCCAGAGTGGCAAAGGAAACCCCCGCGTCAAGGAGTTCCCTGGCAACAAAGAAATGCTGTAGCGGAGTGGTGGTAGAAACGGTTTCATCTATGGAAATTTCAAAATCCGCTTTATAGGTGCCGTGCTTAAAAAACCGCCTATATATATCCGCTGCAAAATCTATAGCCTCACCGTAGACGGCAAGGCTTTGCTTCAGTTCCTCTTCACCAAAAACAAGGGTGATCCCCTCCCCAATATCGAAGGTTTTATTGAGGTATTTGTCCCTATAGGATGCAGGCGGCGGCGCCGCGTTATCCGGGGTTACGCCGTTTTTGATGTGATCCGAACAGTCCAAGGTAATCATGGAAAACCCTAGAGAAAGGGCGTACTCCACATCCTTAACGGTTTTCAGATGATCCCCGTCGGCGCCGAAGCCTTTCTTAAATCCCTCCCGAAACACCGCAAAGGTCGCCGCGTCCAGCACATCCTCATAGGTCCGGTTGGTGAGATTCAATTCCCGGATCGACTGCTGGGCAAAGACAGGGAATATATCGTACCCTTCAAAAACCCTGATATGTCCGGGAGTGGCGATTCCAAGGCGGTCTCCCGCTCCAAAACTCCGGTCTTTGCTTAACCCTCTTACCGGCGCGGTAAAGGGAAACAGCTTCCGCAGGGCCTGCGCGTTTTCATGAGTCAGAGGCGCCAGGAACTTCCCGTCCCCCAAAACCGCGGCGGTAAACCCCAAAGGCGCCGTTGATTGTCCGGCTTCCTTAGAAACAAGGATAATAACTGTTTCATCCCTGTGGTTTGCCATAAATATGGTGAATGATTCGATTGTGGTGATCGATTTTTCATAAGCCTCAAAGCCGCAATACTGCATTGTAATTCCTTTTCCCCTTGCCCCCCAAACTTTCCCGGAACAAGAATAGAGGGCCTCGCTTTGTCTTTCAAAGCCCCATAAGTTTCTGATCTCTCGGCAAGCGGTTTGTTTACCATACAGAACACAGCCGCTTCCCGGGGGTCTTGTTCAAACATAATATCATGCTTTATTCCTGCTTGCAAGTACGTGTTCGTACTCACTACCTTTAGGACACTCCAACTCTGGGAATGGATAAGCCTAATGTGGCGGAAAACTCCGCCGGGGTCAAGAAGTTCAGGGCTTCATGGGGGCGGTAGAAGTGGTATT
>JAITHW010000091.1 GCA_031279815.1 Treponema sp.
GAAATCCTGGGCTAACATGAAAAGGCATCTTCGTAATAACTTACACAATTTCCAATCCCTCAGCGATGGGATTTATGATTATTTTAAACTTTCATATACTTAACTTAATGAACTATAGGTAACATCTATATATCCCATTATATTCCCCTCAACTAAAATGATAAATACTTTAAATATTTCACGGGCTTCAATAACACGTTTTCCTGTCCAATAAATATTTTGATCATTATGTATTTTTAAATATGAATCGTAATATTCATCTGTTAATTCAAAAATATCATACGGATAATTTTTTGAATAAATTTATCGAAGACTATTTCCATGCAAATTTCCGGTTTATCAAATTTTCCATCAATGTTTTTTAAATATTTTAGTAAGTTTATATTTTCCAATGGAAACACAAAATCAATATGATTTCCTTTATATTTTTCATGTAAATAACATATCATTAATTGAAAATCACTTTCGCCGTCAAAGAAACCCCTAAGCACTCAAGGTACTTTTTATTTGGTTCATTTAAGAAAACTCCTACTCCAGTAATACTTTCATTATAATTTATTGAAATAATAAAATCATCATGATGATATAAAATTTTATCTACTTCTTTTTTTATTTCGTTTAAGGTCTTTGGGAATAAATTACAACAGTTTTCAGCAGATAATTGCTTAAGAAAAATATACTCAAGCCTTGCGTCTATTTTGTCCAATTTATTAATAACTTTCAGTTTTTTTGTTTTCATATACATATTTTATTATAATTTGATTCTTTGTCAATAATAATCCACACAAATTTTCAAAAAATGGCGCATAACAGGTCTATTTACGCCGCACCCGTCTTTGGCGAGCTTGGCCTCCATATTATGAGCCGGTCACGCCGGTTTGAAACAATGCCTCTATGGTTTCCCGCTTTATTTTTTGTCGTGCGTTGCTAAACGCCTGACAGCTCATTTAGAAATAATTGGCCGGCTTATGCAGGCAGTGTTGGCGAGTGTACTTTCGGCATCTTGATGGAAGCAGTCCCTATTGTATGACGGCAAAGGGAAACCGCAGGTACGAGGTATCGGCAACTACTTTTTGCCCACCCTCTATGTAAATAGTATCCAGGGAACCGGCTTATTGCAGGGGTTCTCTATTCCCTCTTGCCGGTTAATTCAGGTAAAGTACAGTATGGACTATGACTGTATCGTAGTTGGCGGCGGACACGCGGGTGTTGAGGCGTGCCTGGCTGCGGCGCGGCTTGGGGTTAACACGCTTCTCATCACACAGAATCCCGATAGGATAGGCGCGCTTTCCTGTAATCCCGCGGTGGGAGGGCTTTCCAAGGGGAATCTTGTCAGGGAAGTGGATGCTTTGGGAGGAGAGATGGGAAAGCTCATTGATAAAACCATGATTCAGTACCGGGTTCTTAACCGTTCCCGGGGGCCTGCTGTGCAAGCTCCCCGGGCTCAGGCGGATAAATGCGCGTATCAAGCGGCGGCACGGGCCGCTGTGGAACAGCAGCCCGGGGTTTCGATTTTCATGGATACCGTGATTGACTTGCTGGTCTGCGGGGACCGGGGAAGCGGCATCCGAGGGAACGTGCAGGGGGTTCTCACCGAGCGGGGGCATCGCATATCCGCGGGCGCGGTAATTCTGGCAACCGGCACTTTCATGGAAGGCAGGGTATTTATCGGCGAGTACGACGCTCCCCAGGGACGGCTGGGAGAGGGCGCGGCAACAGGGCTGGGGGTAAGCCTGCGGAAGCGGGGATTCCAGGCCGGCAGGCTCAAAACCGGTACGCCTGCGCGGATAGCCGGAAATACGATTGATTACGCCAAACTGGAACGCCAAGACGGCGAAGTTATGGCTCCCTTTTCTTTTGATGTTGATCCCGGCGCGGCGCCGGATCGCCCTTCGATTCCCTGCTGGATTACCTATACCACACGGCAAACCCACGAGATCATCCGGGCAAATATCCGGCGCTCACCTCTTTACGGAGGGAAAATCCAGGGAGCCGGGCCTCGATACTGCCCGTCTATCGAGGACAAGGTGGTCCGCTTTCCCGATCGGGATAGGCACCACATCTTCATTGAGCCTGAAGGTCCCGGTACCCATGAAATGTACCTGAACGGAGCATCCAGTTCCCTGCCTGAAGATGTGCAGCGGGATTTCATACACAGCATACCGGGCTTGGAGGAGGCTCAAATCGTGAGGCCCGCTTATGCGGTGGAATACGATTATCTTGACCCTCTCGGACTCTATCCTACCCTTGAATCCAAACATCTGGCCGGACTTTTTGTAGCAGGTCAAACCAACGGCAGTTCCGGTTATGAGGAAGCCGCGGCCCAGGGCATCATCGCGGGGATTAACGCTGTCATGAAGCTCCGGGGATCGCCGCCTCTGATCTTGGGCCGGGCCGAAGCGTACATCGGGGTTTTGGTGGATGATCTCACCACCTTGGGAACAAAAGAACCGTACCGTATGTTCACAAGCCGGGCGGAACACCGGCTGATGTTGCGCCATGACACGGCCGACAGCAGGCTCAGTCCTAAAGCGCGGGAACTTGGGCTTGTGGATGATCTCCGGTGGGAGCGGTTCAACGCCAAAACCCGGGGCTTGGAAGCAATTCGGGAACTGCTGGCAACCCGCCGGGTGCCCGGGTCTAAGGAGCAGGAGGCCCGGGGATTCCCTGATGCGCTCCGTGTTCACGCGGGGGATACAGTGGAACGGACCTTGACGGACACCGCAATAAAACCCGAAGACCTATTTCCCTATATACCGGAATTGGCGGCTTATCCGCGGGAATGGTTTAACCGGATGATTCTGGATATAAAATATGCGGGGTATATTGAAAAAGAAATCCGCGCCGCGGCCAGAAACGCCAAACTGGACGCGGTCAAACTGGACCCCGCCATAGACTACCGGGCAATTACCGGGCTTTCCGCGGAATCAAAGGAAAAACTCTCTCTGGTGCGTCCCCTCACCCTGGGGCAAGCCGCCAGGATTCCCGGAGTCCGGCAGGGGGACATAGCGCTGCTTATGGTGCTCACAAGAGAGAGATAGCGCGGGAACAGGGCGCGGAATATCTGTTTTGATTTGCCTTGAACTGCGAATTTCAGTATCATTAATCATATAGTCTAATATTATTGAGGTGAATTATGCAGAAATACATCTGTGATACTTGCGGTTATACCTATGATCCAGTCAAAGGCGATCCTGATGCGGGAATTAAACCGGGAACCGCTTTTGAAGATCTGCCTGAGGACTGGATATGTCCCATTTGCGGAATCGGAAAAGATTCCTTTTCTTCCGCAGATTGATGATGATTCGCCGGGGGATGTATGTTGTCCAGGGAAGATTTTATATTTACCATTGGTTATGACGGCCCTGCGGCGGTGGTGGATAGTCAGGCCAAACGGCGGTACGGGTCCCTTTCGACCGGTGAATTGGCTGAAAAGGGGTTGTTTCGGGCCGCTTATTCTTCGGCAATATATGCAAAGAATCAAGAGGAACTAAAAAGCGTAGTGGATATCTACAATAAAACCGCCGGAACCTCCTATACGGTAGATTCCTCTTTGGACCGTCTTTTTGGGGTCTTTCCGGTGGAAGTTAAACGTTCCATTATTCTGTAACGCCGCGGCAAAGCCCGGAAATTAACACGGATTAAAGACGGTATTGCCGGGGATGCCTTAATCCCAAGCTTAAAGGGGTAACCGGCGTTTAATTATCCGGTCTGCCGTAATCCGCAACCTTTAGGAGAAGAGGAAAAATCTCCGTGTTCCCTGTACCTCTGCAAGAACTATTTCGTAAGGCTTCTCACAGAAGCGCGGGGGCGTCAAGACAAAAGTTACGGCTTTTTGCTATATGTCGCGGCTTTTATCGGACATCACCCACAGCGCACTGATTATGTTGGCGTAGATGGTTCCACTTGAGGGCGGTCTCACCGCTCTAAAAGAGGATCGCCGGAAGAATGCACAACTCCCAATGCCGGATACCTGTAGGACGAATCCAACTGCCGGGCTGTGCTTTCCGCGGTGTCGAAATAACCCTTGGAAGATTAGACGAATAGGTATTAATCATGGCCTTCATATATTCGTCTAAGGTTGCGTTATTCGCCTTATTCAGATTAATGCCGTAGTTTCCGCGGTAGGCTGTTTCTGCGGCGGTTAAATTAGGCCGGGCCGTCCTTTGCTTAACTCCCCCGGAAGCTGCGCCCGGGCCGTAGGTCCGCCGGCGGGGAAGGGTACGGGGGTATCGGCCTTTGTTTCGTAGTCTTTTTTATCATTGTTATAGGCCGTCATGTACGCGGCGTGCCGTTCACCCGCTTTTCTTACGCGCTCTGTTTCACCAGCCTCATGAGCGGCCTTGCGCTCCGCCCACCCGCTCAAACTCATCTCATACGCGGCCTGTCCTTCCGTGTTGCGCTTCACCGCCGCTTGGGCCGCCGCGGTGCCGTTTTCAAACTCCTTCCCGGCCCCGGCGGGAAGCGCGTTTTTCTTTTTTCCCACGCGGCAAGTTCTTCTTGCTTTTTGACGGCGTATGGGTTGTTATACTCTCTATTGAGTCTGGCAATCTTGTTCTCATACTCTGTCTTAACCCTTTGCCGCTCACGGTCATTGTAGCTCCTAACACCGGCTCTGCCTCGCTCGTTATCTTTTTCCCATTTCGGCTGCACGGCGAATCAGTGTATCTTGACTTTCACAGCAGGTGGGGGGAATCGGTTCCCTTGTCGTGGCTGGGTAATATCTATCCCGAGCATACGTTTTCCTACAGCGAAGATGCGGAAGGTTTTCTATGGCTGAATTGGAAAGACAAAACGCTTTTTTCAGGCCGGGAACTGCTGGCGGTACAAGAACCGGGCGCGTACCCGCGCTCAACGGGCAGAACCGCGCCCTGGTGAAACACAGGATTATTTCCCCTTCCATGATACTCTTTAACGTGAACAAAAAAAACGCCTTTGTTACCATAGGCAAGGATTCGTTCTTAACCCGCGCCTGCTCGGGCTATATCTCGGACGTGCTGGTACGGCCCCAAGACCCCGCGCAGGCAAAGGCAGATTTCCAATACACCGCATGGGAACACAACCCCCATTTGATAACCTGCAACCTCTACCCCCCTGTCCGCTGTCATAGGAAACCCCAAGGCAAAAATCCTGCGCCCCTACGGAGGCGTTACCGTAACCCTCGTTACCGCCTCAAACGCGGGCGGGGGGGATGTCAAGAAAACTTCCTACAAAGACGGCTCCCCGGTTGCCGTAACGGACGCGCTTGACCCCTACGCGGACGCCTGCTTTGCGGTAGACGTCTTTTTTGAACCTGCAGGCATACGCCCACCTACGGGCCTGATCTTCGAGGGGCAGACAAAAGCCCTGCTTCACAAAAACGCGCAGTACAACCCCGTTACCGGCGCGCCCGGTTCGGCTTCTTCCCTCCCGGGCGGCGCTTCCTCCCTCTCGGAATCTTCGGCGGCCCAATTCATCATCTATGAAAACAAATACGCGGTGATCGGCAGCGAAATCTACGCTATAGACGAAGCTGACGGAGCGGAAACCTACCGCCTGGTTAACCCGAACGTGGACGGCTTAACCTTCTTAGGCTCTTCCTCGTCCGAAGCCTGTTGGCTCTCCCTGAGAAACAAGATAGCAATCGACGTTACCGCCCAATTTGAAAACAAAAACAAACTGCTCCGGCGTTCTTCCGAAGGCTACGAGTACCAGATGCACTTATCAGAGGCGGATAACGGGCTGTCCGTTATCGACGGGGACGAAGGGCTTGTCTTTCAGAACACGGGGGAGGGGGACCCCTTCTATTTCTCAATTCACGAGAAACCGGCCTACGCCGAAATTATAGAACACCGCATGTCCGGCGATACCTATAAAGGTTACAAGCACAACCCCTTCAGGCTGAAAACCTCCTTCCCGGGCCAAGGCCCTGCAGCGCTTATACGCGCGGACAAGTTCGTGATTGTGTTTTACAAGTCCGTGCTGTACGGCGTCGCGAACCGGGCGCTTGAGGGCGCGGCTGAAAAGGCCGCGCTTGTGAAAGTGCGGGGCTTCACTTTTGACCAGGGGAAGTTTTTTGAAAACCCCTCTGAAACGGTAAGGCTCCCCCCGCCGTCCCAGTGGGGCGCGGGGAGCCTGGTATACGAATACCCGCTTAGGTATAATACCGGCGCGTCCTTTTCTTTGGATATCTATTCCGAGGGCGTTATCTCAGTTATCAGCGTGGCAATCGACGCGCGGCCCGAAAGCAACCCCGCTCCGGGAACCGTGCGCAACGTTGCGCGGCAGGCCGCGGGAGGGTGAGCGGTGGTATTCGTCCGGGAAAGCGGGGAGAACAAAGCCGCAGACATACAGGTTCCGCTTATAAACTGGACTTTACCCCATTAGGTAGAGAGAGTTAAGCGGCAACACTTAAAATAAACACGTTAGGCGCACAATAGTCAAGAGCCGAATGTAACCGGAGGCGGTTATAATACGCCTCGAT
>JAITHW010000162.1 GCA_031279815.1 Treponema sp.
TGATGATTCCAACGACCGCACTTTCGTCCCCCATAGAGGAAGAAGAAAATGAGGCTTGCCGGAATTGACAAAAGAAGCCCGTCCCCGCTACAATTAACCATTCAACTTTTACTGAAAACAGGTATTCTGTGGAATTGCGGGACTATACGACAGATAACATTTCCGCGGCGGACGCGAAATTTGAAGCCCAGAAGATCGCCTTTGCTCCTTTGGCGTTCCAGGCGGCGCGGGCCCTGCTGGAACTGGGGATTTTACGGAAAATCTCCGACGCGGGGGACCCGGGGCTTACCAGGGAGGAAGCCGCGGAACAAACCGGCCTTTCGGCCTACGGAGCGGGGGTTCTCATGGAAATGGCTTTGGGCCTGCGCGCGCTTAGGCTCCACCCGGACGGCATTGCCTCCGGGGAAGAGCGGTTTGTCCTGGGAAAGATCGGCTGGTTTCTGCTGGAAGACGATATGACCAGGGTCAACTTCAGCTTTGTCAATGAGGTCTGTTACCAGGGCGCGTCCGCCCTCGCGGAATCGGTCAGGACCGGAAAGCCCCGGGGATTGGCGGCCTTCGGGGCCGGGGGAAAGACCATTTATGAAGCCCTTTATTCATTACCCGAAGAGGCGCGGAAAGCCTGGTTTGGGTTTGATCACTTTTATTCGGATCTGGCGTTTCCCCAGGCCCTGCCGATTGTGTTTGCCGAAAAACCGCGCCGCCTGTTCGATATAGGGGGGAATACCGCAAAGTGGGCTATACGCTGCTGCAAGCATGATCCTGATGTAATGGTTACGATTATAGACCTGCCCGGACAGACCGCCGCGGCGGAGCAGAACGCCGGGGCCGCGGGCTATGGAGACCGGATCAGCGTTTATCCCTGCAATGTGCTTGATCCCGCAGCCCTAATCCCCCAAGGCGCGGATACGGTCTGGATGAGCCAGTTTCTGGACTGTTTTTCCCTGGAAGAAGTTACCGCGATTTTGACCAAAATACGTGCGGCTACAGAAGCCGCCGCGGATATCTTTGTGCTGGAGCCTCTCTGGGATATGCAGCGGTTCGAGGCTTCCGCCTATTCCCTACAGGCCGCGTCCCTGTATTTTACCGTTATGGCAAACGGAAACAGCAAAATGTACCGCTTTGGGGAACTCACCCGGGCGATTGAACAAGCCGGGTTTGAACTCAAGGCCGCGCATCACGATCTCGGTTCCCATTGTTATTCCCTCTTGAGGTTTCGGAAAAAGCCGTGACCGCGCCGCGCAAGGTTGCCCCTGAGCATACCCTGTATGTTTCCCGCTTTGCTTCCTGGGCTCCAGGCTTGGCCGGAAAAGATCAATGGCTGGAGTGGGCCGCGGGAAACCGGCAAATCAGCCTAAGCGGGGAGGGGCCCGGGCTTGATTTTCCCGAACCCCGGTGGCAGGGTATGACTCCCGGAGAAGTCAAGATGTTCAAACGGCGGCTCAGTCAGGTGTCGAAGATGGCCGTTCAGGTGGTCCATGAACTTCTGCCTGTGAGGGAGGATACGGGCATGGTGTTTCTCTCCTTTCGGGGAGAGATTGCCAGGCAGTACAAAATAAACCGGATGCTGATTGAAGAGGGAGATATAAGCCCCGCGGCGTTTTCCCTGTCGGTTTTTAATACCCCGGCCGCGGCGGCAAGCATAGCCTTTAACCTGACCGCGGGGTACTCCGCGATCTATCCCGCGGGAAACCGGTTTGCCCACGGGTTCCTGGCCGGCGCCGCGCCGGTTTTGTGCGGGGACCGGGAAGAAATCCTCCTGGTATATGCGGATGAACGCTGTCCCCCGGAGTACGGCGGCCTCTGCCCCCTTAATCATGAACCCTTGGCTTTCGGGATCATTCTGGCGTACAGGCAGGAAGATGCCTCGATTCCCGTACCGCTGATTCCCGAAACCCTTCCCGCGCTGGAATCTCCCCGGGAATTCTTAAAATATCTGTATTGCTATGGCCGCGCCGCGTCCTGAGATGCCCCCTGTTTCTAACCGGATAGTCTATGTATACCGGGTCCTTATCAAATGGCTCTCCTTCTTGGTATTCGGCATAGGGACCCTCATTCTGGCGATCGCGGTATTTCCCGTTATGAGTCTGGCGCTGCGTCCTTCGGAGCGGTTTCAAAAGCACGCGCGTCCTTTGGTTTCGTTTATGATGAGGGCGTTCGTGGGTTTTATGAGTGTAATGGGAGGAATACAAGTGGAACCGGATGACCGGAACGCTTATCGCCGCCTCTCGTCCAAGATCCTTGCGGCAAACCATCCCTCCCTGCTCGATGTGGTGATCCTTTTCTCCCTCATCCCCAATGCGGATTGTATTGTGCAGGCATCCTTGTCCCGTCATATTGTCTGGGGGGTAATCCGGCGCTTGTATATCCCCAACTCCCTGGACTTCAATGAACTGTCCGCGGCCTGCATACATTCCTTGGCTCAGGGCAACTGCATCATCATTTTTCCAGAGGGAACCCGGACCCCCCGTTCCGGGGAGCTGAATTTGAAAAAGGGCGCCGCCCGCTTGGCCATCCTGTCCGGGTGCGGCATTATTCCGGTGCATATAGGGGGAACCGATAAATACGGGCTGGGAAAACACGATCCCTGGTGGGCTTTTAATCACACCGGTAAATACGTGTACCGTCTCAGAATCCGCCAAGAATTATCCCCGGAAAAGTACGCGGGTTTTCCGGTTCCCATTGCGATTAAGCGTCTCAATGCGGACATTAAAAACCTTCTTCTTAATCCCTCGTTGTTGGCAGCGGAACAAATCCCCGCGCCCTCAAACGGTAACCGTCCCAAAGGGCGGGGAATTAAACCGCCAGAGATTAAACCAGTCTAATCTATCAAAACTGTTTCCTGAATGGAATTGACAATCAGGAAAAAACCATGTACAATCAGCCAAAATGATCTATGGATTTGGACCGGTTACTGATCGGGAATTATTGGACAGCAATCTCATGTTTTACCGGAGCGAGGAAAAACATCCTACCAGGTTTCTGAATTTTCATGATTTTTTTTATTTAGCCAGCGGTTCCCGGGCTGTACGTCTTGAAGAAGAACTCCTTCAACTCCAGCCTGGTAATGCGGCTTTGCTGCCTGCCAGCCTTCGTCACTACGGTGAGCGTTTTTGTGTGCCTGGTACCCAGACTCTCTTTATTCATTTTCAAGTCAGGGGCGGAGACAATATCTTCACCAAAGAAAGCCCAGATTCGCCGGCGCAGAGTGTGACGCATAATACACAAACCGTATTCTTCTTATGTTTCAGGAGATAATGAAAATGTATCTGCTCAAGCCTTCCCACTGGAATTTCCGTATTGACGGCGCGCCCTCAAATATCATCCGGCTCAGGGCGCAAGGGCGCAGGACTATTATCTTTACCAACAACCGGCAGCTTTCCGGCCCCCAGGCGGATTCCCGGCAGGAGGCGGAGCGCCTTGTAATGGAAGCCGAAGAGGAATGAAACGCCGGAACCTCCGCGCGGGAGCAAGCGCGGAAGCCTTAAACTGCAACCGGCCCTCTTGCGGCGGGGATTCCCCGCACAAGCGGGATATCCTTCTGGCCGCGGTTAATGCCAAGTGGATTCATCCTGCGCTGTCTCTCAGGCTTCTCAAGGCGAACCTCGGGGTATATGAAGACCGGGCTGAAATCCTGGAATTCGCACTGCGTCAACCCTTGGCCGAAAAGACGGCGCCTATCTTGGCAAATGCGCCCCGGATTCTGGGGCTTTCGGTTTCTATCTGGAATCACAAAGCAACTCTGGAACTGCTTAAAGCCCTGCATATCCCCTGGCAGGAGAGTCCGCGGTTAAAACCCGCGGTCATCCTTGGAGGGCCTGAAGCGTCCTATCTTCAGGAAGACGCGGAACTGTTCCGGTATGCAGACATAGTGGTTCGCGGGGAAGGAGAAAAGATATTTCAGGAACTCTGTACGGTATTACTGCGCAATGATTATACTCAGGACAGTATAGCTTTTCTATCTTCATCAAAGAAAGTGGACGGAAAGTTTATTGATGCCCGTCAGCCAGACCTTGCCGCTATTGATCCCGGGTACCGGCTCTACACCGATGAAGATCTGCGCCGCAAGCTGATCTATATTGAATCTTCCCGGGGCTGCCCCTTCGGCTGCGAGTTCTGTCTCAGTTCCCGCAGTACCCTCCGGGAATTCCCGGCAGAACCCTTTTTAGAGAGGGCTGAAGCCCTCATTCGCAGGGGGGCCGGAGCATTCAAAGTGCTGGACCGGACCTTCAATTTGAACATACCAAGAGCCGTGAAGATCATGGAATTTTTTCTGGATCGCCTGAAACCTCCTCAATACGTTCATTTTGAGATGATCCCTTCCGGGTTTCCTCCGAAACTGCGGGAATTGATAAGCCGGTTTCCCAAGGGAATGTTGCGGCTGGAACTGGGAATCCAGACCTTCAACCCCTATACCGCGGCTCTTATCGGAAGGCAAAGCGATCCTGAAAAGGAACTTGAGGTTTTGCGCTTCCTTGGGGAAAAAACCCGCGCTATAGTCCACGGGGATCTGATTGCAGGCTTGCCTGGGGAAGACCTGGCCTCTTTTGCTGCGGGTTTCGACCGGCTTTGGCTGGCGCGGCCCGCGGAGATTCAAGTGGGCATCTTGAAATGCCTGCCCGGGACTCCCCTGGTCCGTCATACAGTTCCTTTTGGTATGCGTTACGCGCCTGACCCTCCTTACGAAGCGCTGGAAACCTCATCCATTTCCCGGGCCGATCTGGACAGGATAAAGAATTTCGCCCGTTTCTGGGAACTTATTGTAAACCGGGGGGCCTTTGCGGATATGGCCGGCGCGCTGTTTCCCCCGGGCAGGCCCTTATTCTTCCGGTTCATGGCTTTAACGGACCGGCTCTTGCATCATTTCGGCCGTAATTGGGGCATTGACCGCAAAGCATTGCGAGCGGTACTGGAAAAGGATCGCGCTCCGGTGATTTAGCAGAATCTCCTAAGGTCTCCGTCCCCTATCGTTATAATATAAATATTTATACAGGCAAAACGCCGTAAACAGCCGGAACGTTATGCGAAATAACCCCGAATTTAATTGTATAAAAAAGATACACTTAGGTTTATTGGCAAAAGAGAAAATCAAGGATATACTCAAAGATGGGGCTAATTTTGGAGGGTAAATCAATGAATTTTATAGAATTACGGAATAAAATAAAAAATGAGGCAACAAAAGAAAATTTTGAAAGTTCAACAGATTTGATACAAAATCTTATTTTTAATCTAAATAAATTGGATTATATAAAAACTTTTTTGTTTTCGAGTAATATCATATTGTATCGGTTAATACGGCAAGTTTGTTCTTCGCGTCATTATGCGCAAATACCCTGTTCCAGATAATCTCCCCGCGAAAATTGTCTTAACCAAAAATTTTGTTTAGGATAAAAACTTTTATTTCAGCGTTGGCATGCCAGTCGCAGTGGAGAAAGATGCTACCAGTAGGCTTTAACGCCCGGCGCATTTGCTCCACCCGTTCTTTGAGCCATTCAATGTAATGGCTTATGCCTCCCGCCCAGCGGTCCTGAAAACTGCGGACTTCCCCGGGGTCTCCCTAAATAACCTCATAATTGCGGCTGCTGAAAAACGGCGGGTCAAGATAGATAATGCCTGCGCTCTCCGCTTCCAGGGTTTTGAGGATTTCAAGGTTGTCCCCAAGGATAAGTTTATTAACCGTCATATTTTGTACCTTCCTTTTCAAAGATTTTTTGTTTTTGCAGCCGGAACTCCGTAACCTTAACCGCTATCGCGGACTGGTCAATGCCTATCCACCGGCGGTCCAAACGGTCCGCAACAGCGATAGTAGTTTCACCTCTTCACTGAGACCGGTATATGGTTCCAGATTTTGAATAGTATAAAGATACTATCTTTCAAAACCGCGGGTTTCTTATTCGCGTCATTATACGCGTTATGCCGCTGCAGGACAATCTCCCCGCTGCCCTGCGGAGCGCCCTTGCCCATCTACGCGTGAAAAGATAGTATAGATCATCATGTTAGATTATCGTTTTATTCTGGATAACCTTCAGGCGGTAAAGAAGAATATCGCTGACCGGTATATGAAGGCCGATGCGGATGCGGTGGCCGCGCTTTTTAACCGGCGGACCGAACTCGCCGCCGCGCTGCAAGGATTACAGCAGCGGCGGAACAGCAACGCCGCTGCCATGAAAGGGAAACTCGAAGCGGAAGAGCGGAAGAGGCTCATTGAGGAAGGAAAGGAACTCAAGGAGCGTATCGCCGCTGCGGAAGGGGAACTTGCCAAGGTTGAGGCGGACTTAGACGCCGCAGGCAGGCGGATTCCGAATATGGCGCATCCCGACGCGCCGGTGGGCAAAGAAGACAAAGACAATTTGGAAGTAAAACGGGTTGGGGAGCCGAGAACCTTTGATTTTGAGAGCGCGGATCATGTGAAACTGGGACAGGATTTGGATATTATTGACTTTGATTCGGGAACCAAAGTCGCGGGGACCAAATTCTACTATCTTAAAAATGAAGGGGTGTTTCTCGAACTGGGGCTTATCCGTTATGCGCTGGATATACTCCAACAAAAAGGCTTTACCCCCTTTATCACCCCGGATATAGCCAAAGAGGAGATCCTTGAGGGTATCGGGTTCAATCCCCGGGGAGCGGAGTCCAATGTGTATACCCTGGCGGATGAAGGAACCTGCCTTGTCGGGACCGCGGAAATCACCCTGGGGGGCTACTACTCCAACGCCATACTTCCCCGGGAGAAGCTGCCCCTTAAAATGGCTGGCCTTTCCCATTGTTTCCGCCGGGAAGCCGGAGCCGCAGGACAGTTCTCCAAAGGGCTGTACCGGGTGCATCAGTTTACCAAAGTAGAGATGTTCGTGTACTGCCTGCCTGAAGAATCGGATCGGTTTCACCGGGAGCTTCTCGGCGTGGAAGAGGAGATTTTTTCCGGCCTTGAGATACCCTTCCGGGTGGTGGATACCTGTACCGGCGATCTGGGGGCTCCTGCGTACCGTAAATGGGACCTGGAAGCATGGATGCCCGGGCGCAACCGCGGGGAATGGGGGGAGGTAACCTCCACCTCAAACTGTACCGATTATCAGGCCCGGCGGCTCAATATCAAATATAAGGGCGATGACGGAAAGAACCGGTTCGTCCACATGCTCAACGGGACGGCAATCGCGGTTTCCCGGGCCATCATTGCGCTGCTGGAAAACTTTCAGCAAGCCGACGGCTCGGTCCGGCTTCCCAAGGCGCTGGTCCCCTACTGCGGCTTCGAGGCGATCCCCGGTCACCGGAAGCAGCCGGCGGACCGCGCGGCCGCTCCGTGAACCAGGTGTCTCCGTGTGAGATATTCAAGGACGGGGTTCTAATCTATGTGAAAAGTCCACGGATTAACAGGTATTGTGGAAATTAATCCGTGTAATCTGCGGACCATGTTTAAATGCTTTTGCCCTTAAAAAAATCCCCCTGTCTAATCTCAGAAACAAATAGGGCATTTTGTCCAACCGGAAAGCCGGGCGTACCGTCACTTTGATATTCACCGATCATATTTCTACCGGCGGAAAAAGCGGTATGACCCGAAGCGGGGAACCTGGTTATGCGCGGCAAATGTTCAGTGCCGTGCGGGCAATACGGGAAACGGCCCTCCAGCTATTCGGCAAAAAAGGGAGGGGATCAACAAAGTATGATGAAGTTATTTAGGTGTACAACCAATACGAGCAATTCATGGTATTATAATGAATTACATACTTCGATCTAAGCCGATTTTTACTCAGTCATACTTTGTACAACACCTCTTAAGAAAGGGATTTCACCGGGGTATTGAGCCATTCCGCGGCGGTTCTCCGCAAGGCCCTGTAAAACTGCTTTCATCCATGAAAGCAGTATGCCTCAAAAAAGAATTCACGAAAAGCATAGGCGCGCAAACCGCGCCGGATTTCATGGCCCTCCGATCACCTTGCAGGAAAGGCTTATTCCCGGTATCGTTATAGCCGGAAGGGACTTGTTGTGGACCGCTATGAAATTTTACAGAAAATCACCACCTTCCCCCTGATTGCCGCGGTTCTGGCGGAAGATCTGCTTTCCGGGGATTTCCGCTCGGTTTTTAAGGGGCAGGGAATCGAGGCGGATGAGGTCCGGCACTATGAACGGGGAGACGATATCCGCTCTATTGATTGGAATGTGAGCGCCCGTTTCGGAACCCCTTATGTAAAAATGTACCGGGAAGAACGGGAGATGACGGTTTCCCTGCTTTTGGACTGCTCCGCATCCATGTATTGCGGCGGAGGCGGCGTATGCCGCTATGATCAAGGGCTGCTGGCCGCTGCTTTGATAGCTTTTTCTGCGGAACGGGCGGGTCAGCGGGTGGGACTGCTGTTTTTTGATCGTGAAATTACCAAGGTCTTTCCTCCCCGCAAAGGGAAGCCGCATATCATGGCGATGATCGGCGCGGCTCTCTCGATTGGGCACGGAGGGAGCGGCAGTAATTTAGGGGCCGCCTTGGCAGGGCAGGGAAGGCTCTTAAAACGGCGGAGCCTGGTGGTGGTTATTTCCGATTTCTTCAGCGTTAATTGGGAACAGGAATTGGGAAACCTATGCCGAAAACACGATGTTATCGCGGTCAGAATAGGAGATCCTCTGGACACGGATATGGTCAATGCAGGACTCGTCTTTCTGGAAGACCCGGAAACAGGAATCAAATACCACGCTCCCACAGGTTTTGCTTCTTTCCGTTCCGCCTGGTCTGAATGGCATAGGGATAGACTCAACTCTTGGCAGGGAATATGCCGCCGTGCGGGAGCTTCTTTCCTGGCTCTGTCCACCGCGGACGACCTTCCGGCCGCGCTGCTCCGCTTTTTCGGGGGCCGCGGGGGATCTAAGCGTTCAGCCCTTTGAAGAGAGGGGTTTTCGGTAATGAGAAAACGGTTTTGTATTTTATGGCTTATCTGCGCGGTACGCATCATCGGATCCCAGGAACAGATGGATAACCCCGGGGCGGATGCTCCCTATCTCATACCTCAAACCGTCTTTGTGGGAGATCGGGCAAGGTTGGTAATACCCCTGGGTTCGGGTTTTCATGATTCCGAATCCATAGTTATCAGTAAACCCGAGGAACTTCCCGTGTCAAAGGATCTGCTCATCCACCGGATTGAACTGGAACGCCGGGGAGGGAATGCCCGGGTGTTCATTGATTTTACCGCGTTCGCGCCGGGATCCATAGCCTTGCCTTCCCTGAAACTTCCTGCCCTGGAGCCCTTCTTTCTGTTGTCCGGCGGTATCGCCGTTCCCATCGCTTCAATCCTTGAGGGAGGCTCTCCGGTTCTTTCGGATCCGGTTCCCCCCTTAGCTCTTCCCGGTACGACCCTCCTCATATACGGCGCAATGGCGTTTCTCTTTCTGCTGTTGCTGCTGGGAATCGGCGTAAAGTTCTGGAGTAAAGATATCCTTGCTATATGGGGAATGCGGTTGCGGCGGCGGCGTCTTATCAGGCTTATGAGAAAATTTCTGCGGAATGTGCGGAACGATTTGATAGATGATGCCCCCGGGGGGATCGGAGAAGAGCGGATCCTTACCTGTGTATCCGTTGAATTTAGAGTCTTTCTGAGCGTTTTTACCGGTATGCATTGCCGGGCTATGGCCGCGGGAGAATTTATCCATGTGCCGCCCTTTGCCGGTTCAGGACACGAAGCCTGCAAAACAGAAGATTCGGAAGAAACCAGTCAAACGGTGCTTTCGGGAACTTTTCTGCGCGGCCTTTTCCTCCGCTGTGATACCCTGCGTTTCAGGGGAACCGGAATTGTCCGGGGGGAACTGGCGGGTATTCTGGATGAGATCCAACAGTTTATCGATGCCTTGTATCAGGCGGAAAAGAAAGAAAACCCTCTTTGGAAAACCGGTTCCCCCCGGCTTGCTATGCCGCGCCCTGCGGGAGGGGGGGCCTATGAATCTATGGTTTGAACATCCCTTAGTAATTGTCCTGGGATGTACGGTGATCCTGGGGGTCGTTTTTATGTCCCCTTATGTAAGAGACGCTTTTTCAGTGTTTATCCCTCTAGGCCCTCCGGGAGGCATCCCCTTCGCGCCTCCGGTGCGGATAGAACTGCTCATAAAGATACTGTATATTCTGGAGCTTACCGGGGCGTTCCTCCTTTTCATAGCCGCGGCGGGCCCTTTTTTTATATTCCCGGAAACGGTATGGCTTAACCGGGGGGCGGATATTATTTTTGTAATGGATATAAGTCCCAGCATGGCGGCCCTTGATATGGGAAACCGGAGCCGTTTTAATGCAGCCCGAACTCTGGTTCATGATTTTGCGGCAAACCGGCCTTCCGACGCCGTAGGACTGGTGGCGGTGGGAAACGATGCCGCGCTGCTCCTTCCCCCCACGGTTGACCGGCGGAGTCTCTTTACCCGGCTTGAAGCCCTGAGCCTGGGCGAATTGGGAGACGGAACCGCCCTGGGAATGGGGCTTGCCGTTGCCGGCCTCCATATAGGGAATTCCGCGGCCCCCCGCCGGGCGGTGATCCTCATCACCGACGGGGAAAACAACGCCGGCGCAATACATCCTGAAACCGCGGCCGAAGCCTTGCCGGCACTAGGCGCTTCCCTGTGGGTTATCGGGGTAGGAAGCGGCGGAGACGTCCCGATCGATTACCTGGACCCTCTCACCAAGCTGCACAGGATCGGAATCTTTGATTCCAGGTTTGATCCTGAAAGCCTCAAGGCCATAGCAAGGAAGGGAGAAGGCTTCTATATCCCGGCGCCGTCCGCGGATGCCCTTGCGCATGCCTTTGCCCGTATTGACGAAGTTGAAATGACCGTAGGACGCTCAGGAACCATCACCAGAACCAAGGATTTCCAGGGACCCTTCATTATAGGCGGCTTGGCCCTCCTCCTATTGGTCCGTTTTACCCGCCGCCATCTATTAGGCGCCTTTTTATAGGGGCGGATCAATTTGTTCCTGCAATCCAAGACATCTTAAAAATGCCGCCTTTTTTGCGGAAAACCCGCATTTGCCAGTTCTTTAGCCTCGTCAAGGAATGAGGAAATGCTCCCGCCGGCGAGGCGCATCTCATAGACGATGGCGGTTACCTCTTGAGAAATCCGCTGCAGTTTCTCCATCTCCCCTTGTATGGTGCCGCTCTGCTCATGGATGAACCCCGCTCCGTCCTGTACCTGCTCGGTCATACCGTGTACGCTTTTCAGGGACGTAAGAATCTGGGATCCCCCTGCGGCCTGCTCTTCCACCGCTTGATTCACCGCGGCAAAAGACGAATTCATGGCGTTTATCTCCCGGAAGATCAAGTCCATGGCGCCCACGGTTTCCTTAGACACTTCCCCAATCTGCTCTATAGCCCTCTCCATCTTCTTAATCTCCGCGGAAATCGCCTCCGACTCTTTCCCGGCTAATTCGGCCAGCTTGCGCACCTCCCCGGCCACCACCGCGAAGCCCTTGCCGGATTCTCCCGCGTGAGCCGCTTCAATAGCTGCGTTCATGGCCAGAATATTGGTCTCTCCTGCAATATCCGCGATGGTCTTGTTGGCGCTTTGCAGGGTTACGGACTGTTCCCCAATGTTTTTCAGCTCCTCAGTCAGTTTGAGCAGCATCTTATGGCCGGTTTCGGAAGATTTGCTGAGGGTATCCGTGGTTTTCGTGGTACCGGCCACCACTGAACGGATAGAAGCGATATTGGCCACCATCTGTTCTATAACCGCCGATGACCGGGCGATACAATCCGCCTGATTATGCACGGTCTGTTTAAACGAATCCGTATGCTTTACAATGCTGCTTACCGAATCCGCGGCTACCGCCACTGATTCCATTTGGGTATTCGCTTTGGTATCCACCTTATCGGTGTCTTGGATTATCAGTTCTATGGCGTCGAAGGATTCCGCCACCACCGTGTTAAGCCGTTTCCCCGATTCCATGGCTCTTGAAAGATGCTCTTGATGTATATCGTCTATGCCCTGTTTGAGACTGTCCCGAATCTGTATCAACGCCCGCTGTATCCTGCCCAGTTCGTCGGTTCTGAATTTCTTGATATCCACGGTAAAGTCCATCCGCGCCAGCCCTCCGGCAACCCGTTCAATCTCCCGAATCGGGACGGTAAGCATCTTGTGGGTGAAGAGCATGGATATGACCGTTGCGGCAAGCAGCATTCCGATGGTAATGAGGATCAGCCGGAACAAAAGCCGGTCCGCTTCGGAGAAGATCACCGATACCGGAATGGCGGAGACTAAAATCCAGTCCACCCCGGGGATAAGCGCGGAATAGATAAACGCCTCCTTATCGATATGGGAAAACACTGGAGAACTAAGTATATCGTTCCGGTATTGTTCAAGCCCTGTTTCGTCAAAGAAGTTTCTCGCCATAATCGCGCCTTCTTCCGGGTGGGTAATGAAAAGCCCTTCTTTATTTATGAGGTATAATTTCTGGGACTGAACGGACGCGCCCGACCGGAGCAGGGTTTCAAGAAAATCTATGGACACATTTGCCGAAATAACCCCGACATCCCGCCGCCGGTCGTCATACACATTGGCGGATATCGAGATAGTGAACCGTCCGGTACTTGCCGAGCGGAACGGTTCGGTATAGGCCGCCTTGCCGGGGTTGGCCTTGGCGTTGAGATACCAGGATCGCCGGGTATTATCCAGGGTATCCGGCGGGATCGTGCCGTCGTGGTAGACCATATACCCTCCCTCTTGATTCCACACCTGATTGTTGCTGCCGTAGAGAAGCCATACATCGGACTGCGCGTCCACAACCCGCTTGAACATACGCTCCAGGGCTTGGGTATCCGCCGGTTCTTGGGACATGACAGGCGCAACCCCGATGGCCGTATAGGTGATAAAACTTGCCCACTCTTGAAGTTTACCAAGCACCTCATTCTGTACACGGTTGATGGTTTCCTTAGTACCGGTTTCGGCCTGCTTATAGGCGATGGAACGAAGGTTGGTAAAAAAGATAAGCGAAATAGTTAGGGTAATAAACCCGATTATCGATAAACATACTGCGGTAAAAAGCGCCGCAAAGGAAGAATCTTTTTTTATCATAGTAATGCTGCTCCTTTATCTATATTTTTCGGTTTCATTATACTTTTCAATTAGGATCCCCGGTCCGGCAGTAATTTTTTTCAGTCATAAGGTACTCCTATAAGAATTAGGGAAGGCATACGCGTCTTCCAAGATTCCCCGCGGTGGTTCCGGGGAATCTCGCAAAAGCGCTGGGAAGAGGGAAAAAATCAATAAAAAAATGATGAATTCGGGTCTCAGGTACTTGACACGGTGAAGGCCCGCCTCCATAATCGGCGTGGCGGCGTGGCGGCGTGGCGGCGTGGCGGCGTGGCGGCGTGGCGGCGTGGCGGCGTGGCGGCGTGGCGGCGTGGCGGCGTGGCGGCGTGGCACGGGGGAAGTCTGCCCGGGTGGGAAGGCTAATAGTGTTAAAGCAAGATCATCGTACTGTTTCATAAGAAAATCACTTTAGCATAAAGTACATAAAACCAACCTGATTATAATACTCTGACTATGATTTTTTTTCAACTTAATTTTATGGTGATGCTAAAACAAAAGCGTTTAAACGTCGTCCGCAAATTACACGGATTTTCACAGATAGAAACACCGTAATCCGTGTTAATCCGTGGATTTTTTATATGCTTCAAAGCTGCTTCGCGGCCTCTATCTGGTTCACAGCAGACTCACCGGATCCACGTCAATCTCCAGATATACCCCGCGGCCCTTGCGGTTTTCGTATTGGTTCAGGATATTCCGGGCGGCCCCGTGAAGTGCGGCCATAGAGGGGCCGCGGAGGAGCAGATGACGGCGGTGATTCCCGGCGATGATGCCGATGGGACATTCCGCAGGGCCAAGCGCGTCCGCATTTGGGGGGAGCAGGGATGCGGTCAGGGATGCGAGGCGGTTTATGGCGTGATCCGCCTGCTCGGCAACCTTGGACCGGACGGTAAATCTGATGAGCCTTGAGTAGGGGGGAAAGCCGAGGATTTTACGCTGGGCCAATTCCGCGGTAAAGAAGCCCGGTACATCTAAGGCGCAGGCATGGCTTATGATCGGGTCATAAGGGCGCATAGTCTGAACAATGACTTTGCCGTCGGGAAAATAGCGGCCCGAACGTCCCGCCACTTGGACAATCAGGGAAAAGGTCCGTTCCGCGGCCCGAAAATCCGGGATATGCAGCCCTGTGTCCGCCAGCACCACTCCCACAAGACGTACTCCGGGAAAGTTAAGCCCCTTCGCGACCATCTGGGTTCCAAGGAGGATGTCGAAGCCTCCGACTTTAAAAATCTGAAGTATCTCCTGCAAAGTTCCCTTTGTGCCGGCGGTATCCGCATCGGCCCGGCGGATCCGGAGATCCGGGAAGGTCTTCCTGACCTCCTCTTCAATCATCTCGGTACCGAAACCCGCGTATCCTGCGGCCAGGGACCCGCACTGGGGGCAGACCCGCGGAGGAACCGCCTGATACCCGCAGTAATGGCAGATTGCCCGGCCCCTGCTTTTATGGTATGTGAGGGATACCGAGCATTGATGGCAGGTAAGTTCATAACCGCAGGCCCGGCAATGATAGAAATGGGCAAACCCCCGGCGGTTGAGAAAGAGAATGGTCTGCCTTCCCATTTGAGCGGTCTTGCGGATTTCCTCTTTTAATTCCCCGGTGAGGCATCCCTCAGTATGCTCAAGACTCACCGCGGTTATATCGGGGACGCTCCCGCCTGAAAGCCGGAGGGTCAAATCCAGCCGGCGGATCGCTCCTTCGCCCATGAGTTTCCAGGCTTCCGCCGAAGGGGTCGCGGATCCCATTACCAGCCTGGCGCTTTCCATGGAACAGCGGCGCATGGCCACCTGCCGGGCATGATACCGGGGGGTAGATTCCGATTTGTATGAACCGTCATGCTCTTCATCAATGATAATAAGCCCCAGGTTTTGCACCGGCGCAAAAACCGCGCTTCGAGGTCCCACTACGATGTGGGCATCCCCCTGTTTTATCCGTACCCATTCGGTAAACCGCGCTCCGATGCTCATCCCCGAATGGAGGGTTGCCGCCGCGGAACCGAACCGCATTTTAAGGGCGTCCACTGTCTGATGGGTCAGGGATATTTCCGGCACCAGGTATATGACCGATTTCCCAGCGTTGAGCATGAATTCCGCGGCCCGGAGAAATACTTCGGTTTTCCCCGAACCGGTAATGCCGTAGAGATACCACATGAGAGGCGGCGGCAGGGAAAGGGGGTCAGATCGGGGAACCCGCGCTGGCTGTTCCCCAGGGGCGATAACCGCTTCCAGGGCCTTCCGCTGCTCCGGGGAAAGTTCAAGCGCGGTTCCGGTAATTTCATCTTCACCGGAAAAAGCCGCGTATAGCCCGGTCCGCCGGCCCGAAGGGATCATCATAGCGAGGGCTTGGCCTAAACTGCAAAGATAGTATGCCGCCATCCACCGCGCCAGTCCGATATCCCGGTTTTCGAATATGGATTCCTTGTCGATTACCCGCTCTATGGCTTTGATATGGGCTTTATCAACCCCTTCGGGGACCCTGTTGCATTCGCCGATGATATAGCCTGTCAGTTGCCGCTTTCCTAAGGGCGCTATAGCCCTCTTCCCAAGACCCCCTTGGCCCTTTGAGTCTCTGCGGTAGGTGAACGCCTGAGATAGGGGCAGATCAAAAACCAGCTCCAGATATACCTCGGAAGAGGTTTCGGCGCTGTCTTGGGATAGAGAAGGGCCGCCCGATGCCATATCAGGTTCCTTCTGCAATTTCAAGGGCATAGTGTTTATCCAATTCCGTCAGTTTTCCCCTGAGCAGCTTTAAGTCTTCCCAAACCGGACGCTTGAGAGATGCGTCCCTCAGCAGGGCGCTTGGGTGATAGGTGGGGAGCAGCGGCAGCCCCGAGTATTCGGCGAACCGTCCCCGGAGCCTTCCGATACCTTCGGACGTATTAAGGAGGGTTTGAGTAGAAACCCGGCCTGCGCTGAGGAGTACCAGAGGTTTCAGGATCCTGAGTTGGCGGGAGAGGAAGGAGCCGCAGGGGACGATTTCTTCAGGCAGAGGGTCCCGGTTATTCGGAGGCCGACATTTCACAACATTGATAATGAAACAGTTCCGCTCCCTGGAAAGGTTCACCGAAGAGAGCATCCGGTCCAGAAGCTGCCCTGCCTTTCCCACAAAGGGCCTGCCCGAGGCGTCTTCCTCCGCGCCGGGCCCCTCTCCGATAACCAGCGCTAAAGGGCGCTTTACTCCCTCTCCGGGAACCGCCAAGGTCCTGGTTTTATGCAGGGGGCAGCGGGTACAGCCGCGAATTTCCTCCTCAACAGCCTCAAGAGAATCGATCCCCCGCTCTGCCGGCCGTGCGGATCCCCCCGCGTGTCCAGTTTCCATAGGCAAAGTCCCGGTCTCTTGCACCTCTGTCCCTCTCGGGGGCATTTCCTCATCATCAATAAAACGATATTCCTCTCTTGCCTGTTTATAGCCGTCCCGGAGGTAATCCCCCGACAGGTCCAGAAATAGAGCAAGACGCTTTTTTTGTTCTGCGGTCATAATGTTATTGAAACCTATGATACAGGAGAGTTCAAGAGGGAAAATAGTAATGAATTATTTTTCTCCGGGACATACCGAACCCCCAACCTTCCTGCTTTAATCCCGCGGGGCGTTCCGCCGGGATTAAGACAGAGCGGAGCCGTCAGTTTTCAAATCTCCGCAATACTTCCAGATTATATCCCGCGGCTTCCGCAAGAGACCGGTAGAGTTTTGCAGATGATTCCAGGTAACGGCTAAAGGACGCGGTTTCAATACGCTCCGGTTCCGGAACCGGAGAAAAGAGAAAACCCGCCACATCCTTTACCGTACTTTCGGTAATCCGCTTGTTGGTTTCATCCAGTTTTCTAAATATGCGTTCCCGTTCTTGATGCGCAGGAGTCTGTTCCGGCTTCCCATTCCGGCTTTTAAATCGACGACAGGCGCTTTCCGCGGTTTCCGCTGCTTCCTCCGCGCAGGATTTGATCCGTTCAAGCCCTTCGAATAATTCCTTTAAGACCGCTTGATATTGGGCGGATCGCCGGGTAATACGATCCGGATGATTGAAGTCTTCATCAACCTGGGCAAAAACCCTGTTCATACCTTGGTTTATCTCATCCCGCCGAACCGGTAAGGCCAGAAGTTCTTCAATCGAAGCGGTAATCAAGCCTGAAATAGCAAACCCTTCCCCGGAAAGGCGGTAGTTACGCGGTTCCGGGGCGTCCTGGAAACGGTTTTCAAACCATGCCGCATAGAGAGAAAGCCGGTGATCCGTCAGCACGGAGCCGCCGGTTGCCGAAGGCCCGTAAAAGGGCCTCCCGTCCCGGAGCGCCTTAACCGACCAGGTCTCTAGGGGGTTAAACCGGTTCGATTCGGCTAAGGCGCGATGCTCAAAAAGCGCGCCTTTATAGTGCGTTTTAAAACCCGGATAGGATAGGTCCAGCCCTGCAATCCAGACTGCGGAAGTCCCCAGGATACGGGCGAAATCCCAGGCTGCGGTGGCTACCGAGCCGCCTGCGCCGAGCCGCCCTTTGGGGTCAAGCCTGTCTTCGATGAAGCCCCCCAGGGGAAAGAGGGATGCGCAGAGAAAGGCCCGTTCAAAAGGATGGCCCAGTACCGGAGGATACACCGCGGATTCTGCGATAAGGCATGTCCGGGGAGCGGGCGCCCGATCCAGGTGCCTGCTGTTCCAATACTGAGGGTCAACCACTACGGCAAAATCAGGATCAACCCCGGCTTCCAGGATCAATCTCAGGGAAGTATCCACCGCCACAACAACGCAGCGTTTCCTTATTTCAGGAAGAAAGGGAACTATACTGTCCAAGGAAGGGCCTGCCGCGGCGAGAAACACCGGGATAGGCGCGGGCAGGGTACGCAAGATCCCTGCCAGGCGATTAATCCCCGGAAGGTCCCGGATGGCCGTCATGTTGCGGGCCAAATTTCGTACCCAACGCTTTCCAAACCGTCTGAGGGTTGCCCTATTGACTCTATCCTTAGAGGTCCATAGGGTAAGGCGCCGTTCCGCTTCCGCGTACCAGGGCTCATCCAATTTCATCAGCGCCCGGTTGCGGATCAGGGAAAGGGCATCGCCTTTTCCTGGAAAACGGTTCCGGCAGAACTGAAGCGCGCCGATAATTCCATCTCCCGGTTCTCCGAGTACAAAGATGATATGATGTTCCGAAAGGAAGGCGCGCAAATCTCTGGTTTCTAAGGTCTTTCTCAGTAAGCCGCTCTGGGATTCGGCAATGATGATAGGCCGGTTTTCCGCCTTTTCCGCGGCCGCTTCCGCCGCATACCCCAAGCCGAACCCCAGGATCACGATGGGGCCTGTTTCGGCGAGGGTTTCCGCAAGGCGCCGGCCTTCCCGTACCGGATCCCTGGGAGAATGGACATAAATACCTTTAATGATAAGGGTCGGCGCTCCGGAAGCTGAAAACTCCACCCTGATATCCCCGCCGTAAGCCGGTTCGCCGCGGACAAGCCGTTCAAAAAGACCCGGAAACTTATCTTTTATAACCGAGCTATTGCTATCCCAATAGTTCATGGTAATACCCTAACATGAGGCATGGGGCATGGGGAATAGGACGGGCAGGGGATTTTGCTTGATTTTTTCACATACTTTCTTGTTATCTGTTCCCTCCGCAGCTACCCTTTTGAATAATCTGTGTAACCGGTTGTTTTCACCTGCATAGCTCTCATGGCGTTGAGGATAGCGATAACCGCTACTCCCACGTCCCCGAATACGGCCGCCCATATTGTGGCGATCCCTAAAGCGCCCATTATGAGAATACCGGCCTTTACCCCCAATGCGAAAATAATATTTTCCCATACAATGCGGTGAGTTTTCCGGGCGATTTGTATGGCGGTTACCAGTTTTGAAGGTTCATCGGTCATAAGCACCACATCCGCCGCTTCAATCGCCGCGTCCGAACCGGCCCCGCCCATGGCGATCCCCACATCGCTGCGGACAAGGACGGGCGCATCGTTAATGCCGTCTCCCACAAAGAGCAGCGTTCCGGTACCGCTTTTTGCGGATTCCAGTTGTTCCAGTTGCCGCACCTTTTCATGGGGCAGGAGTTCGGTATACACCGAATCTACCCCAAGTTCGCGGGCGACGGCCTCCCCCGCCAACCGGGTATCGCCGGTTAGCATGGCGATATGATGCACCCCCAGGGCTTTTAAGCGTCTAATCCCTTCCTTGCTGTCCGGTTTAACCTCATCGGAAATCACCAGATAACCTGCAAGGATTCTATCGATCACCAGGTATACCGCTGTTCCCGGCAAATCTGGCTTAGGGTACTCAATGCGTTCACGGTCTAACAGTTTGCCGTTTCCCGCCAATACGGTCTTGCCGTTAATGCGGACCCGGATACCCAGTCCTGCCAGTTCCTCATGGGCTTCGATTTTCTGGGTATCGATGCTTTTTTGATAGGCCTGCCGAATGGAGAGCGCGATGGGATGATTGGAAAAGTTTTCTGCATGGGCCGCATAATCCAGCAGTTCCTCTTCCTTCCAGGGATCCATCGCTACTATCCGGGTAACTTTAAAGATACCCTTGGTCAGGGTTCCTGTTTTATCAAACACCACCGTATCAACCCGGTGTAAGGCATCAAGGTAGTTGCTTCCCTTAACCAAGATGCCCTTCCGGGAAGCGCCGCCGATTCCGCCGAAAAAACTCAGGGGGATGGATATCACCAGGGCGCAGGGACAGGAGACTACCAGAAACACTAAAGCCCGGTTAATCCACTGGGCAAACCCCGCGCCGGGTACCAGGAGCGGAGGAACAACCGCAAGGGCTAGGGCGGAGAATACCACCGCGGGCGTGTAGTACCGGGCAAATTTGGTGATGAAGTTTTCTACGGGAGCCTTTTTACTGCCCGCGTTCTGTACTAAGTCCAAGATCTTGGCCACGGTGGATTCCCCGAAGAGTTTCGTTACTTCTATGACCAATAGGCCGTTTTTGTTGATTGAACCGGACAGGACTTCGCTGCCGGGTTCTACGTCCCGGGGCAGGGCTTCGCCGGTCAGCGCCGAGGTGTCCAAGGCGGAAACCCCTTCGATTACCCTGCCGTCTAGGGGGACTTTTTCCCCGGGTTTTACCACTATGGGTTCCCCCAGGCTTACTTCTTCAGGGCCTACGGTAACAATAGCGCCTCCCCGCTTTACATGGGCAAAATCAGGACGGATATCCATGAGGGCGGCGATGGAACTGCGGGAACGGTTGACCGCAACGCGCTGGAAGGTTTCTCCAATCTGATAAAAGAGCATGACCGCTGCCCCTTCGGGGTATTCGCCGATCGCAAAGGCGCCGATGGTGGCCACGCTCATCAAAAAGTTTTCATCAAAGACCTCGCCTCTGGTAATGTTTTTAATCGCCCTGAATACCACCTCGCCGCCTATCAAGAGATAACTTATCAAGAATAAGATAAACGGTATGGGCGGCTCAAAAGCGGCAATCAGGGCTATCAGAAAAAGCGTTATCCCTATGCATTGGGATACCCAGAACAGGATCTCTTTCCGGTCAGGGCCTGCTGTTTTAGCTCTTGCCGGTATTCCGGTATAGGCTTTCTCACGGATCGCAATTCCAGGATCGAGTTGTTTTATAATCGAATCCGCCTTATCCACCAGCGTATCCATCTTTTCCTGAGCAGCGAATTCTATGGTGAGGGTCTTAGAGATAAGATCCACCGCGGTGCGGGATATTCCTTCAAGTTTTCCGATTTCCCGCTCAATCTGTGCGGCGCATTGAGGGCAGCACAGTCCTTCCAGAATAAATTTTTTCTTAGCAGCGGTTTTCATAAACGGCCTCCTTGCTATGGGTTTGCCCTATTTTTCACAAACATGGAGTAAACCCTGATCAAAAATAGTGTTGACATGATCGTCATCCAGGGAATAGTAGACAACCTTCCCTTCCCGGCGGAATTTGACCAGCTTTGTCTGTCTGAGGGACCTCAGTTGATGCGAAATAGCCGACTTAGTCATTCCCAAAAGCGCCGCAATATCACAGACGCACATCTCCGAATGTAACAAGGCGTTTATGATTTTGATTCTGGTAGAATCTCCAAACATCTTAAACAGATCCGCCAGATCCAACAGCACCTCTTCATCGGGCATGTGCTTTCTCACTTCCGCGATTACTTCCTCATGAATGATATTACACTCACATTGATCAAAATCGATTGCACCCACAGCTTTCTGCTCCTTCTATTGAAAAGTTGAACATATAATCAACTATATAACATATAGGGCAATGTGTCAAGAAATTTTATTTCGCTGCGATTAAACAAAAAATACTACTATAAATTAGAATAAAATATTAGATAACTTCATAAAATTAGGATAAAAGTTAATATATAAATACAAATATGTATTTAAAAGGCGAAGCATGGTTCTATGCTATTGCTGAATATACCGGTGAACGGCGGAGTACGCTGCGGTGAGGGGTTATGTAAAAATAAATGTAATAAAGTGTATTTCAAAAAGTTATAGGTAAAAAAACGATTTATTTAAAAAAGTTTTGTCTAAAATTACAGCTCATAGCCTGCCGGATGTTATTCAGGGAAAGGGTAATCCGGCAACTATGAGTTATTATAGTTGTTCCCTTTAAGAATACCTCCATGAGGCCCACGGATTACACGGATTGTACCGGTTCTGGGTAACTGAAATCCGTGTAATCCGTGGGCCTTTTCGAGCATTCGCCTGTTCCATGGCAGGAAGCTAAAATTGAGCTTCAACCTTCTTAAGCGGATTGACTATAGTACCGGCACGGGGTATCCCGCCTTGTACCGGTTATTGCGTCCCATAAGGTGAAACCGCATTGAAACATTTTCTTCTCTCTTATATGATGAACCATGATTCGGTATATCCTTTTTGATCTGGACAATACGCTGTATTCGGCGCATTACGGGCTTGAAGATAATGTGAGCCGGCGCATTATTGAATTTCTGGCAATGCATTTTGATTTTTCCCTAGAAGAAGCGGAACGGCAGCACCGGGATTTGCTGAAAGTCTATAGCACTACCGCGGAATGGCTTATAACTGAAAAGGGCTTCACCGATATTGAACCTTATTACGCTGCGATTCATCCTGTAGGAGAGGCGGACTCTCTGCCCCGGAACCCTCAGCTTAGGAGCTTCCTTGCATCCCTTCATCTGCCTCTGGCGGTACTTACCAATTCTCCCAAGGAACACGCGGATCGGATCCTCGACAAACTTGCAATCTCGGATCTCTTTACCCGCGTCTTTGACATACGTTGGAACCGGTTCAGAGGAAAGCCCGCGCCGGAAACTTTTCATCGGGTTCTGGATGTCTTAGGAACCGCGCCGGAAACGACTCTTTTTATTGATGATATTCCCCGCTGTGTGGAAGGTTATCTTGCACTGGGAGGGAAAGGGCTGCTTTTGGATGAACCGGACGCCTACCCCTCCTATACCCATGACCGGATCCGAACGTTACCGGAACTCACAGGTTTTATCTGCTGACCGGAAAGGCATCAGGCACGCGATGGGTAATTACGAACCGATCGCCGCCCGCTTTTACCTAAGTCAGCCAACTTAAAAAGTATTTGTTCTGTATTAAGTAAGTATGAATTCCCTTGTCCAACCGAACTGTGTAAAGCCATAATACTAGCCTATTTATTCCGCACGGGTCGGTCCCTATTGTCAATTCTTTGGGAATTGCCGCAACAGCAAAGGGGGTTTGATTTTTCACATCCTTGTTTTAAGGAAATAAAGAATTTTTTAATCTCTAAGGGTTTAATTCCCCCCTTAGGGCGTGAATCTGGGTGTGCGGGGGATGTGTTCCCCGCTGATTTGCAGTAAAATAGAGATATGAGTGAATATATCCATAGACAGGTATAGAAGGGGCCATGCGCATTTTCTTGCGCAACCGGTACCGCCGTATAGTCCGGCCAAAATTGTTACTGCAATAAAGGGGAACATATCAAGAAAGGTGTTTGAGAAGCATCCGGAAGTGAAGAAGCGGCTATGGGGCGGTGAGTTTTGGAGCGACGGATTTTTATTAGCACGGTTGGCAAACACGGGAATGAAGAAACAATAGCAGATTATGTGAAGAATCAAGGGGATGAAAATAAGTATAAGCAAATGTATAAGAAACAACTGGAATTATTTTAATATTTCAAACAAAAATCTTTAGATACCCCGCCCTTTAGGGCGAGGGAGGTTCATTTTTCTGTTTTGGTTTTTGCCTGCATTTTAAAAACCGGCTGTGTCTATACAGGTTAAGTGTCCCATTCCCCCTATCATTCAGCCGGTGAATATCACCGCTTGTATACGCGGCCCGCCGCTCTATCCCCCCGCTGTTCTTTTCACTGGCCTGACATGTTTTCCGCAAGCGCCCGTCCTGGGCGTAAGCCCCGCTTCAAGGTTTGCTGGCTGCCTTTGACGCCCAATACATAATCCGCTTTCCCGCCAATTACCGCCCGGGCCGTTTCCTTTTG
>JAITHW010000163.1 GCA_031279815.1 Treponema sp.
CGTTCCCCGCCTTTGCCGGTAAAATGCAGAGACACCGACCGGGCTTCCGGGGGAATCGTAATAAATCCCCCTCGATCCTGATACACAGTCCCGTTCACGTTGATTTCCGGTATCCGTTCCGTAACGATCCGTATATCCTTCGCGGTAGGCAGGATAAACGGCGCGCCCCCCTGGACCAGCACGAAGATCAGGATAGCCCCCAGGGCAAGCACCGACGCCAGGGACACCAGTCTGAACAGATATGCGAAGAAAAGGTCTAGTTTTTTTCGATCCATGTATACTTTGAAATAACCCTAAGCACTGACGATACGAATAGGGTCAGGGAATAGATAATGAGGAGCAGGTATAGATGCCGGGCCTTTGATCCCAGCCGCCGTCTCGCGGGGCGGTTGAAAACCGGTTTCTACCGCCCTTTTTCTAATCCCTATTCCTCTTTCATATCATTCGTGCAATAAGGTAGTTTGTTCTCCTTAATTAACGCTTATCCAGTTTTTCTTGACAACAGCCTGTCCCTCGGAACCGAGAACCCACTCCAGAAACCGCTGGGTTTCCGGTTTTATGGTCTTTTGTGAAAGAATGATGAACGGACGGGCTATGGGGTAAACGCCGTTCTTTACGTTGTCTGTGGTTGCCGCCGCGCCCTGAACGCCGACGGCTTTCACTGAGGGGTCTGTGGAACCCAGAGAAATATAGCCGATGGCGTCGGGGTTTCGGGAAACCTCCGCCTTGATTGCGCCGGTGCCGTCAAACTCGGTGGCGCCCAGTACGAGCTTGTCTTTCAGACCGATGAGCTCCTCAAAAGCGCCTCTGGTTCCTGAGCCGGGTTCCCTGGACACGACGGCGATTTTTCCGGTTTTGGCCCCTCCGCTGATCTGTTCCCAATCGGCGGCCGCGCCGGAGTAAATATCCCGAATCTGTTCGATAGTCAGATCCGTCACCGGATTATCAGGATGCACCACCACCGCGATCCCGTCTACCGCGATGATCCGTTCTTCCAGCCCCAGCCCTTTTTCCGTAGGCCCCAATTCCCGGCTTGACATGCCTAGTTCGCTCGTTCCCGCCGACACGGCCCTGATGCCGTCGGAAGAGCCGGTGCCGTTGATGTTGATTTTCACACCGCTCCGGCTCTTTCTATATTCGGCGGCGAGCATTTCCATCAAGGGCGTTACCGATGTAGAACCGGCGATTTCAATGGTATAGGAGGCCGGCTGAACCGCGCCCGCAGATTTCCCGTCCTTAGACCCTCCCGCAAAGACCGGAACCAACAAACCTATTCCCAGTAGGAATACGCCAACTGCTTTCATAATGATAAACTCCTTAAATCAGCTAAGATATGATATAACATAACAGACCTTCGTTAAAGGTTTATGAGAAAATTGTTAAAAAACAATTAAATTCCCGTTTACAAGAGGGCCGTAAAGCCCAAGGCTTAAAGCGCAATAAAAAAATTTGTAATAAACTAAAACCTAAAGTCAACCCAGTGGGCCTAGAGGCTTTGTAAAAATACATGCCTGCGGAGGATGAGACCTCTGCGCTTGCTGGGTCCGCCCAACCGGCGTAAGCCTTGCCGTGGAAACAGGAAGCCGAAGGCCTTAGCCTTTGGCAGCTCACTCTCCCTCTACAAGCATATCGCGGCGGCCGGAGGAGAGCGCCTGGAAGATCCGCCTTTTTACGGCGCCGGAGTTGCCGGTGAAATCGGCAATACGCGTGCGTATATCCCGCCGCCGGGAGTTAATCCCATAAGGGCAGGTACATACTGCTTTGAGGATGCCCTGTTCCGCAGCGCAGGCGATGATCTGCTGTTCCTCAACGTACCCTAATGGCCGGATGAGGCTCACCGGGTACTTGCGGTACGAGAGGAGCATGGGCATGGCGGAAAGGCAGCCTTTGGCGGTCATGTTCATAAAGAAGGTTTCAATGATGTCGTCCAAATGATGGCCTAAAGCGATTTTATTAAAGCCGTTTTCTACCGCGTATTTCAAAAGTTCGGTGCGGCGCTGGGTGGAACACCAGTAACAGTTCATCTTCTCGCCCTCTTTGAGCCGGCCAATAATAGGAACAAAACGATCCGTAAAAGGAATACCCCATTCTTCCAAACCCCGGGCCAGAACGGATTTCTTACAGCAGGCGCAGAAGTCGCTGGAAATATGGATTCCCTGCAACTCATAGCGCCTCTTAATTGCCGGACGAATAGCGGAAAGCGCCCATGAAAGCACCGTGGAATCCTTACCGCCGGAAACAGCGATGAGGATCCGGTCTCCGTCTTCCACCAGATTCCGCTCAAGCACAGCTTTGGCGGCCAATTTCTGTATGATCTTGCTTGCCCCTGCCCTGCGGAGAAACCGGTTACCCATGAAAGGATGCCTCTTGGGGAACCGGTACACGGTGAAGCGGTTTTGGGGATTGACCGCCCTGTCCCCGGTGGCAGCGGGCATAGATATCCTGCAACACCAGGCTCGCCAGGATCATACCCGCGGTAGCGGTAACCGTTATCGCACTGCCGTTGATTACCTTTTTGGAACCGCACCATTCGATCGGGCGTTCCCCGGCGCCGCAGCCTGTGCGGGAGGGACAGAGACAATGGGCCGAACCGCAGGCGGTCCCGGCCTCTTCATGGAGGGGCAGCCGCTCGGGGCTGTACACTGCGGTAAAATGACCGGTAAACCCCCGCTTCCGCAAACCCGACCGTACCAGGCGCGCCAGAGGACAGCCTTTGGTTTCCCAGATATCCCCGGTTGTAAGCCTGGCGGGATCGAGTTTCTGGGCCATACCCATAGAGGAGAAGATGGGTATGGCCGCGCCCCAGGCGTACTCAATAAGGTCAAGTTTGTACGTAAGGCTGTCAATGGCGTCGATGATATAATCGGCCTGTTCAATGCCGAAACTACCGGCGGTCTCTTTTGAGAAGGCCCCTCTATATGCGGCAACCTCGCAGGCGGGGTTTATGCCTTCAAGCCGCGTTTTGAGCGCGTCGGCTTTGAACTGCCCGATGGTTGCTCCTATGGCCTGAACTTGGCGGTTTATATTGGTAATGCATACGGTGTCCGAATCCACGATAGAGATATGCCCGATATATGAGCGGACCAGCGCCTCGGCGCACCAGCTTCCCACGCCCCCTAAACCGCACAGGATCACCCTGGTATGGCTAAGGGCGTCCATGACATCCAAACCCATGAGGGGGGAAAGCCGCTGAAACATAGGACTAATCGGCATGGATTTCTATGCAAGTATCTATATCGGGGGTGGTTTTTGTCCAAAGTTCGTCCAAAACATCCGCTTCTTGTTCGGCCATAATTGCCATAGATTTCTCCTACATAAAAGATCCCGGGTTGTTTCAACCGGTATCCATGTTTTGATCATACCATATTCGGCTGTTAATAAATAGGCCCAATTATAGAGGATCCCGCAATGACATTGAACCGGTGTGAGAAACCTTTGAACATTTGCCGAGGCAGCCTAGAATACTACTAAAAGTATCTTGATGATAAGAAAAATATTAAGCCCTAACCCGGCAAGCAGTAATATGCAGGAGAGTATTTCCAGCATATAGGCTTTTTGGGTATAGGTCCGGGCCAGTATTTCAGGATTGCCTAAGACGGCCCCAAAAGGAGCGAACAGGTCCCGGGGTTCCTGGGGAAATTCCGGCAGGCCTTCCCCGGATAGGGCGCGGGGCGCCGGTGTTCCAGAGGATACGCCTTCAGGAATACGCCCGAACACATACCAGCCTTCTTTTTTCAGCGCGGTCTTGCTTTGTTCCGGGCGTCTCTGTCCCCGCTTTTCCGGGATAAGCAGGGGGATATTGTTTCCCAAGCTTGCCCCGGGCAATGCGTCATAGTATACTGCCCCATAGCGTTCGCCATCGGGAAGCCGGCAATCCCATGTGCCTGAAGGCATATATTTGAGGGGAAGCCGCAGAATATCCCGGTACGACCGGAATACTCTGGCCCGCAGCCACAGCCGCCGGTACAGCACGGTGAACAATACTCCCGGGGGAAACAGAGGCACCAGGGGGGTAAACAGAGCGATACACGCGCTGATCACCGTAAAGCGGAAAATCGGCCTTGAAAGGAAATGCAGCGCCATCATAAACTGACAAAAGGCCCCTCCTATGAAGGCATAGGGAGTTACGGCGTTCCAATATTCATTTTTATTCCGCCCCGCCCGAATGGTACGGATAGTGAGGGAACGGTCGTTTCCATCATAAAAGATAATCAGCAGCGGCTGTTCTGCGGTACTAACAAATACCCTCCGATCATCCTTCAGAACCAGCGATCCTCCTACAAAAACTTTGGCGCCTTCGGTCAAGACCGTAACCTGATCCCACTGTATCTTTTCGGGAACTTCCTTGCGGGGGTCAAAGCCTTCGAGGATTTCATCGCCTTCGGACATGGGCAAGATATATGTGTGCGCCCCTTCCAGCATAACCGGCATGGTTAAGGTCTCGCTCCGGATCCACAGCATAGAACCGTCGGTGGATTCAAAACTGCCGATAAACCGGTACACATTACCTGTTTCCGCCCCGTCTAGGCAGGAGGCGTAATCCAGAAAAGGCTTGAGCCTGAGATCATCGAAACGCCGCCGAAATACCCGCCAGCCATGACGGCTTATAAAAGCCCCCGCCATGGGAATCAGGCCGTACCAGAACACCGCTAAACTTAGAATGATTAGAAAATGAGAAAACCGCACCGCGCCGATTCCTAGCTTATGGCGGAGCGGTTTAGCAGGACAGGTCTGTACTTCATTGTTAATATACTATACCCTGAAATGGTATAAGAAGTCAAGTACAGGAGAAGCTCTATGATTAATTCCAATCCTACCATTACGAACATCACCGTGGGGGCCTTGGCTACCAACTGTTGGCTTTACTCCCTAGTCCAAGACGCCGGCCCCTCCGCGCAGGAATCCTGGGAACCGTACCAAGGCAAACTCTGCGCCCTGTTCGATCCCGGGGCAGATGCCAGGGTCATTGCCGCGCGGCTGGAAAGGCTCTCGCTCTACCCCCGGTATATACTGCTGACCCATGGACACTTCGACCATGTAGCCGGTCTTCCCGAACTGGTTTCCTATTACCGGGAAACCTATGGGCTGCGCCCTGAAATCGGGATACACCAGGGAGACGCCGCGTCTCTTGGCCCCGAAGCCCATCAGGTTCATCGGGACAGCTTTATGGCAGCGGTGGGAAACGCGGCTTATGTGGACGACCTGTGGGAACCCCTGCCGCCTCCCAATCGGCTCCTCTCGGAAGGGGATATTATCGGCCCTTTTAAGGTGATCCACTTGCCGGGGCACAGCCCAGGTTCTGCGGGATTTTATAATGAAACCGCCCAAGCGCTGTTCAGCGGGGACACCCTGTTTAACGGGGGAATCGGACGCACCGATCTCCCCGGAGGGGATTGGAACACCCTCGCGGCCAGCCTTAAACGGCTCTTTACCATGGACAAAAACATCAAAGTTTACCCGGGCCACGGCCCCGCCACCACCTTGGGGGACGAGCAAAGCCTGTATTAGGCGCGGTTCTTTAGTTAAAGATCTTCACCTGCTCCACCAGGGAACGGTGCCGCATCTTAATAAGCAGGGTCTGCTCCGAAGCCGAGTAGGACCAGCCCGAGGAATTATACCGTTCAAAGTCTGGAGCCGTGCGGTAGTCTATCTCGTAAAGCTGCAGCCTGCTTGGCTGAGAGATTCCCCGTATCAGCATATAATGGGTTTCCCCCACGGGAAAGGTTATGGAGATGTCCAGTATATTATTTTCCCTGCTTACCTCTACTGCGGAAGCCGCGGTCCATGCCCATATATGGTTCGGCGCCGTACTTATACTCACCGCGCGGGGATAGTTTTCCTCAGGGTTTAATATCCGGTAAAGCCTGGCGGAACTCAGGTGCGGGACAGCGGCGTCTTCACTGATGTTCCCTTCCGGAGATATGCGGAGCATTGCCGGCGCGGTTCCAAGCTCATTCACCAGGGAGATGACCGAGGTGATCAGGGAACGGCCTATAGCCGCCCAATCGGTGTTGCCGGAGTTTTCAGCATATATCATCAGGGCTTTCCCCAGCCGCAGGTTTAACTCCGTATCCGCAGTATCAAAAAACACAAAGACTCTGTCCCCTCCGGCGGCCTTTTTAAGGCTCTGGGAAATAATGAGATACGCCGGCGCGATGTATCTTCCAAAAGGGTTTTCCGGGGCGGACGTCTTCTCCATAATAGCCCGGTACCTGATCCAGTCCGAAGACCCTTCCAGGATTCCGGCGATGATACCCGGGGACAGAGTATTGGGATCCATAGACTGGACCGCTTTTGCGGCTTCATCAATTACATTCAGGTACCCCCGAATCGCCAAGTATTCAAAAACATGAGGCTCTTTTAAAAACTCTAAGGACCGCTCATTGATCAACTGGGACAGACGGTTCATTTTATCCTGTTCTGAGGCCGCAAGGGAACGAAGCCCTTGATCCAATCGGCCAAGAAAAACAGAAGACTCATAGGTCCTTCGGTTGCCGTTTAGAAAAGCTGCGGGAACCGAGGAAACCGCGGTGCTGTAGTATCTTCTGCTTACCGCCTCCCCGGCGTAGGCAACCACCAAGTCTTCATTATTACTGCCGGCCATGTTTTTACCCCACAGGGGGAAACTTTGATCCCGCCACCGGGTGATAACCCTATCATAGGCCTGTTTATCATACCCCGTAGGAATAATAAACTCTTTGGGGTTAAACGCCGGCTCTTGTTTTTCAGGAACTGCATGATAGGAAATTGATAGTTCTACAGGATGCAGGGTAAGAACCGGGCGTTCCGAATTTATCGATTCCTTGCCGAAACGATACCTAAGCCCGTCAACAACAAGCATAAACTGTCCGTCAGCGCCTTCTTGAATCTTTGCCGCCTTGAGCGGTTTATAGGGAAGCTCCAAACCGGCTGTATGCTCCCCTAAGACCGCGCTTATCGTAAGCGCGGGTTTTTCCTCTACATAGTGAGCAGCAAAGACCAGTTCCGTTCCCCCGGGAATCTCAAGGGTTACTTTATCATCGGATACCAGCATAGACTCTGGGAGGATACGCTCTTTTTTCCCATCGGGCCTTACCAGGCTGAATCCATTCTCCGCATCGGCTATGCTGAATTCCATGCCCCCGAAAGAAACGCTTAAGTCCCCGTTAAGGATATACTGATTAGGATACTCCTGGGAACGGTAATGGCCGGTTATCAGAAGGCCGCCCACCTGTTTGGTAAATATCCCTTTCCCGGAGAACTGAATCATCCCAAGGAGCGCCAATACCCCCGCATAGAGCAGGAGGATTCCCAGTATCCGGCATACCGTATACTTTTTCATCATAGTAATTATTCTTATTACATCCATGTGCTGCCGTCTCCGCCTTAACTATACCAGAACGGTATGGTATAGTCTACCGCAAAGAGGCGGCCTGCTGTTGGGTCGCCTTCTGCCAGAATTGGCTGCGGCCTATGCCGAGCCCTATTTCGCCTCGCATTTCCAAGGTGTCGGTTCGATATTTTTTGCCGTCTGCGGCCCGATAGGTAATCTTGCATTTATACATGGCGCCGTCTTCCGCATTGATCACATTGCCGCGGCTCCATTGGCCTGCCCTATCCATAGTTAAACCGAAAATCCAGGGCGTGCCGATTACGGACATCTCATAGACCTTTCCTGCCAAGGGGAATCCCGGGTAGGATTCCTTGCAGCGGCCCGCTTTAACGTCTTGGGGGTACCCCAGTACCGAGAGCATTTTACCGTAGAGTTTGCCGTTGTTCTGGTAAATCTCCCAGCCCGCGGTAATTTTCCCTGTTTTTTCGTCAATACTCAGCCAATATCCTTCCGCCGGATCCGCGGCAAAACAGAATCCTGAGCTTAACGCCAATACCCACGCCAGGGCAAGTATTTGTTTCATGCGTATTCCTCTATTCCTACAGTATAATATAAGAAAGGAACTGGCTACCTTTCAAAACGGCGCATCCGGTCGCCAGACCCGCGCCGGCATGCCGATGCGGAACCGGTTCAGCGGTTCTCGATCTTACCCTGCGGAAATTAGCGTTAATCCGCGGAATCGGCTTTTTCCGTGGGTTTATTTCTACTCTTTACTTTTTTTATTTTTTTCAGGTATAATTTTAACATAATGACAGCACGGGAGATAATTAAATCAAATTACCGGCAATTTCTCTTTGTTTTTCTCGCTTTTTTTATCATGGTTATTGTCAGTTATTTCTATACCGGTAAAATCATCGGTGATCAGTTAATGATTAACGGGGAAGAACTCATTCGAGTCGCCGAGGCGAATCTAAAGACAGAACTATCCCAGTCGGAGCTTTTCTTAACCGATACCTGTTTGTATGTGGAATATATGATCCGGAACGGCAAAACCCAGAATGAAATACAGCAGGTGTTTCAATGGATGACCTCTCGGATAAAGGAACGGGAAAAGGGGATCGTCTACGGGTTGATGGATATCTATGGATACATTGGAGGAGAATATCTTAATGGTGTGGAAGAGTGGACGCCCCCCGCCGACTATGACCCTCAAAGCAGGCCCTGGTATATTGGGGCGGAACAAGCCCGTGGGGGTATCCACTATACTAACTCTTATGTTGATGCGTATAGCGGAAAGGTTATCATCTCCTTATCCCGGCAGATCTTCGATGCCCAGGGACAGAGTACCGGCATCATTGCCATGGATGTAGACCTTTCGGAGCTGGCGCCCCTGATAGAAGATATAGGTTTCACCGACAGCGACTATTATGGTCTTGTGCTGGATCATAATCTTGTCATTATTACCCACGGGGAAGACGACACCCTAGAAGGGCAAGAATTCGCCGCGGTCAATGAAGACTGCGCCCGGATTGTGGAACTCCTTGAAACCAAGGGAGGGAATATTTCCGGCATGGAATTTACCAACTACAATGGTACCAAGAGCATCTTCTTTTTTAGGAGGGTTTTTAACGGGTGGTATACCGGGGTGATAACCTCCACAAGCAGTTATTACGCGCAGCTCTACCGGATGGCTCTGGTCATTTCCATATTGGGCTTCGTGATGATGTTCTTTTTATGCAGTTCCCTGGTGAGCCTATACAGCGCAAAGTTCCGTTCTGAAGAAGAAAATAGAAGTAAGTCCAATTTCCTTGCCAAGATGAGCCACGAGATCCGCACTCCCATGAATGCGATTGTGGGTATGTCCGAACTTATCCTCCGGGAGGATGTTCCCTCGGACATATATGAACACGCCTTGGGCATAAAACAGGCCAGCGCCAATTTGTTATCGATTATCAACGACATCTTGGATTTTTCTAAAATAGAATCCGGGAAAATGGAGATTATGGAAGTGGATTATCTCCTGGCGTCGGTGATCAATGATGTGGTTACGATTATCCGTATGCGGCTCAGCGAAAAGCCTGTGATATTGCTGGTACATCTGGATGCTCATATACCGAATAAACTTATCGGCGATGAGGTGAGAATCCGGCAGATCCTTCTCAATATTCTGAATAATGCGGTGAAATACACGGAAAAAGGGTCTATTTCTTTTTCCGTGGAAGGAGAAATAGGGGGGGAAGAGGGGGAAGAGCACATCATCCTCAATATCACGATTCAGGACACCGGCGTCGGCATTAAGGAAGAAAACTTTCATAAAGTCTTTGGGGATTTTGTGCAGTTTGATATGGCCACCCACAAGGGCATTGAAGGAACAGGGCTCGGACTGGCCATCACCAAAAGCCTCTGCGATGCCATGGGCGGGGAAATTTCCTTTACCAGCGAATACGGCAAAGGGACAGCCTTTACCATTCAGCTCCCCCAGAGAATTATCGACCTTACCCCCATTGCCGCGGTCCAGGATGCTGAGAAAAAACCGGTCCTGATCTATGAGATGAACGAACTCTATGCCCGCTCCATTATACGCAGCCTTGATAGCCTGGGGGTCCGCAGCGGGTGGGTTACCATACAATCTGATTTTTATGAGACCCTTAAAAAGGAACCTTATCCTTTCATTTTTGCCGCCCATATACTCTATGAAGGGGCAAAAAAAATCGTCGAGCGCATGGGGCTGCAATCAAAGCTGGTTTTGATGATGGAGTACGGCACGGAAATCGGCTTCCGGGATGTATCTACCCTCGCGATGCCTCCCCACAGCCTTTCCATCGCGGATATTCTCAATAATAAAGTCGAGAACCGGACCTACAATGACCAGCGGGAAACCGCGACCCGCTTTATTGCTCCCGCCGCCCGTATTCTCATTGTGGATGACATAACCACGAACCTGAAAGTTGCGGAAGGGCTTATGGCTCCTTTCAAGATGCAGATCGATACCTGCAAAAGCGGCGCCGAAGCGGTTGATATGGTAAAGGCAAATATTTATGACATTGTGTTTATGGATCACATGATGCCTGAAATGGACGGCATTGAGGCCACAAGCTACATCCGGGCGCTGGGCGGGGATTACTATACAAAGCTGCCGATTGTTGCTCTGACCGCAAATGCGGTGTCGGGGATCAAGGAAATGTTTCTTCAAAACAATATGAGCGATTTCCTCTCGAAGCCCATAGAGATGTCCCGGTTAATCGCCATACTGCAAAAGTGGATCCCCGAAGAAAAACGAGAAAAGTATTACGCTGCAAAAAAAGAGGATGGTACCGGCGGCGGCGGGAAAGCGTCCCTGCCGGTTATTAAGGGCATAGATGTGGGAAAGGGGATCTCCATGACCGGCGGGACCCTGGACGGTTATCTGGGTACCCTGGCCATTTTTCTTGAGGAAGGGAAAGAAAAGATCAAACAGATTAACGAAGGTTTGGAGGCGGGTAATATCCCCTTATACACCACATTCGTTCACGCAATCAAAAGCGCGTCCGGCAGCATCGGCGCGGCTAATTTATCCGATTTTGCAAAGCACCTGGAACTGGCAGGAAAAAACGAAGATATGGGCTATATCGAAAAGAACACCCCCCTCTTTCTGGAAGATTTCAAGGTTCTCTTGGAAAATATAGAGCATACCCTAACCTCCCGCAACGGGGAAACGGAAGAACTTGGGAGCGTCAAGGCCGGCAACCGCGATATAGAAACCTTGAGGCGGGAGATGGGGGAACTCAAGGAAGCCCTGGACATGATGGACGCGGGAAAGGCGGATGAGATCGTCAGCCGTCTGCACAAGGGGAAATGGGGAAAGGCGATAAACGATCGTATAGAAAGCATATCGAAGCATATCCTGTTATCGGATTACGATGAGGCGATTGCGGTTATTGATACGTTGTCGGCGGAGGAACTCGGTTGATCGGCCTAAAAAGAACGTTGGAGGTTTAAAATGGGAGCGGATCGAAAGAAAATAATGCTGGTTGATGACAATATCACAAATCTTACGGTGGGGAAGAATACGTTAATAGAAAAATACGATGTGTTTACCATTCCCTCAGGAGAAAAGTTGTTTAAGATGCTTGAAAAAATCATTCCCGATATGATTCTTCTGGATGTGGAAATGCCTGAAATGAGCGGCTACGATGTAATCAAAGTGTTAAAAAAACAAGAAAAAACCGCGAACATTCCGGTTATCTTTTTAACCGCAAAAAACGATGACGGCAGCGAACTGCAAGGGCTGTCCCTTGGGGCGATAGATTATATCACTAAGCCTTTTTCTCCGCCCCTTTTATTAAAGCGCATCGAGGTACATCTTCTTGTGGAGTCCCAAAAACGGGAGTTGAAAGAGTACAATACGAATCTGCAGAATATGGTCTGGGAAAAGACTAAGGAAGTGGTGAGCCTGCAAAACGCCATTCTCAAGACTGTGGCGGAACTGGTTGAATCCAGGGATTCGATTACAGGCGGGCATATCGAGCGGACCGAAACCTACCTTAAAATACTCGTGCATGCCATGAAAGCGCAGAATTTTCATACTGAGGAAACTTCGTCCTGGGACAACGATATCCTGTTCCAGTCCGCCCAGCTCCACGATGTAGGCAAGATAGCGATTAAGGATAACATTCTCTTCAAGCCCGGAAAACTGAACGATGAAGAGTTTGAGGATATGAAAAAGCACACCACTTTTGGGGTACAAGTCATTAAAAAAATTGAAGCAAGTACCTCGGAACAAATTTTTCTTGAACACGCAAAGATTTTTGCCGGAACCCATCATGAAAAATGGGACGGAACCGGCTACCCGGAAGGGCTTAAGGGCCGGAGTATTCCCCTCCAAGGCAGACTTATGGCCATTGTGGATGTATACGACGCGCTCCTTTCCGAGCGGCCCTATAAAAAAGCCTTTACCCATGAAGAAGCGGTGAATATTATTAAGGGAAACAGCGGTACCCATTTTGATCCGGAACTGGTAGATCTCTTTTTGTCTGTTTCGGACAAGTTTGCCGCAGTTGTTCAGCATACAACGTGAATAACACCGGGATAAACTCAATTATGCTTGCCTATAGTGCCGGCAGATAATCGTTAGGCTTTTTGCGGCGCAGTCATCCATTGCCCTTGGAGGCTCCTATATCGATTATTTTATACAAAAATACCGGCAATACGTGAGGTATAGTATCTCCAGGCAGACAGGCATATCGAGAATCACCTGTTTCCGCGTTATAAAACGCCGGATCCCGCCGAATTCCCATTCCCCGGCGCTGTTTATTAATTGGGCCTGTACCGGATTTTGGGACACATAATCAAAACCCCTCAATGAAGCGATCGATAATTTTGGAAAAAAACCGGTCTCCCCAGACATGGCCTTTGACAAAGCGCGCTTTGTCCCACGCCCGAGCGAATAGGCCGGGAACCCGCTGCATGATTTTTGACAGGGATCCCTTGCGGCTTGGCCGGATGACCAGGCGGATATGGTTGCCCATGATGCAGAAATTATGCACTGAAAAGCCGTATTTCTGTTTAGCCCTTTTCAGGATCTTGAGGAAAAGTTGGCGCATGGCCGGACAATGGAAGATTATTTCCCCCCGATTGGCACGGGCGGTAATGTGATAGACGGCGTCATCTTTCAATACTTTTGCTGTTTTCTCATACCTTTACTATAGGTTCGTCCCGGAGATTTGCTTTAATTCCAGCAACTCGTCCGGCAACGCTGTCCCCATCATCTCTATTCTGTCTGAGAATCCATGTCTGTCACGGCGATTTCTTTGGCATTTTCGAGGAATGAGGCAATACTCCTGCTCGCAAGCCGTATCTGATGGGCGCTCTCAGTTACCTCCTGAGACAGTTTTTGCAGCTTTTCCATTTCCGTGTGTATGGAACCGCTTCGCAGGTTGATTATTCCGGCTCCGTCCCGCACCTGCCCGGTCATGTCCTGTATGGTCTTTAATGCGGTGAGAATCTCGTTTCCCCCTGCGGCTTGTTCCGCTACCGCCAGGTTCACCTTGTCAAAAGAGCTGTCCATAACCTTTATCTCTTGAAATATCGTATCCATAGCGCGGACGGTTTCGTTGGAAACGTTACCTATCTGTCCTATAGCCTGTCCCATTTTCTTGATCTCTGCGGAAATTGACTCCGACTCTTTACCGGAAAGTTCCGCCAGTTTGCGAATCTCTCCGGCTACCACCGCAAAGCCCTTCCCCGCTTCCCCCGCGTGGGCAGCCTCTATTGCCGCATTCATAGCCAAGATATTTGTCTGTCCCGCAATATCCGCAATGGTTTTGTTTGCGTTTTGCAGCATTGCGGATTGTTCTTCAATCCGCTTCAGCTCTTCGCCCAGCTTCAGCAGCATCCGGTGTCCGACTTCCGAAGACTTGCCGAGGGTGTCGGTGGTTTTATTCGTGTTGGCGACTATCGAGCGGATAACCGTGATATTCGTTACCATTTGCCGTATCGCCTCAGAGGATTTGGCGATATATTCAGCCTGGGTTTGTACCGTCGCTTCAAAAGAATCGGCGTGATCAAAGACCTCTACCGCCGATTCAGAAGCCGTGATCACCGAGTCCATCTGGGCGGTTATTTTGGCTTCCATAGAATCCATGTTATCGGTTATTACCCCCAGGGCGTCGGAAGACTCCGCTACAACCGTATTAAGCTGTTTGCCGATTTGAGTCATTCTCACAAGCTGGGAGTTCAAGTCATCCATGCCTTTTCGCAGGTTGCCTTGTATGGTGATCAAAGCATTCTGCATTTCATCAAGACCTTCCTTATTTTTTGCCGTAATGGGCTGGGTTAAATCGCCTTTGGCGATGGTTTCAAGAAAGCCGAAACCGTGTTTAATAGGTTTGACCACCCATTTGCTGAAGATATACAAAACCCCCACCACAATCCCCATCACGGCAAGAACGATCACAATAACCGCCGTATAGTTGTCCCGATGCAATGCGTCTACAGCCTGATATTTCTCCGCATTAGGAACGAGCATCCCAAGCCCTATGCCTGACTCATGAACAAAAGCGTAGAAACTGTAACTTGCCCCCTGGAAAACAAAATTTTCGTCCGCAAAGCGTTGACCCGGTTTGAACTGTTCCAGTTGGGTAAGCCAGTTGTTTTGGGGATAGGGAATTATATGATAATCCGCGCTGCCGCTTGCCGCAAAGGTCGCGTTATTTATCGTTGAAAAACCGACGATGAGGGTTGAAGGGGTCGGTAATTTAAAGGATGATACCATTTGCTGCAGCGTTGCCAAGGATACGTCCACTGTAGCCACTCCGACAATACGGTTTTCGGGGCTGTACATAGGCAGGGACACCGTAACCATCAGGGCGTTTACCGACGTATCAATATACAATTCGCTCCAATAATACCGCTTCTCCCTGGGGCTTGCGCGGTTCCAGCCTTGGGGAAGCGCAATCTGATACCAGCCCTCGTTATAGGTGTCCACATCCCAAGCCCATTCATCACCGATCCATTGTACTTCTTTTTCCTGGGGAATACCCTGGGGGGTCAAAACCTTGCTGACAAAGCAATGAAAATCATAATCTTCAGGATAAAACACATTCGGTTCATAGAAAGCGCCTCCTCCCAGAAGGGACGTTTCCCGGGCAAAGGCTTTATGGTACTCGGCAATCATAGCATCTTCTAATTCCCTTCTGGTTAAGGTATCCTTCAAATCATAGAATAGTTCCCCCAATTCCTGAGAAAGCCCTGAATTTGCCTGAATAGCGTTTAGAAACGCATTGAATTCCTGAAAAGATTCGTGAGCCAT
>JAITHW010000179.1 GCA_031279815.1 Treponema sp.
GGAAGCCTGAAACGGCGGGGAAAGAACCGGCCAAGTTGGCGTTAAGCGCGTAACGGGCCGGGAGCTGCCGGGGAAAAGATTTTTGTGAAAAATTATCTTTGCCCTTGACGAAAAACATAGGATTACATGGATTAACACGGATTTCAGTTACCCAGAACCGGTATAATCCGTGAAAATCCGTACAATCCGCGGGGTTTTTCAAGAATTCGCCTATTCCATGGCAGGAAGCTGAAATTGAGCTTCGGCCTTCTTAAGCGGATTGACTATAATCCGGTTTATAACCCCAGCATAAAGACAAGGCCGAATTAACGGTAATCGGCCTTGACGGCCTGCGGCGTATGATAAAGCAACATAAACAATGATAGTATGCTAACACCAACTGCCGCAATAAAAACCCGCTTTTTTATCTAATCTAGTCTTTCTACACGTCCAGATTAGACACGAGTAAGGCGTTTTCCTCTATGAACTCCCTCCGGGGCGCCACGTTCTCCCCCATGAGGGTAGAGAAAATCCGCTCCGCTTCTACCGCATCGTCCAGGTGTACCTGTATGATGTTCCTCTGCGCCGGGTCCATGGTGGTATCCCAAAGCTGATCCGGATTCATCTCTCCTAAGCCTTTGTACCGCTGAATTCCAACCTTCTCCGGGTCCCGCAGGGCTTGAGCAAGAATCCGATCCTTCCCGGTGTCGTCGTAGGCATAGAAAATATTCTTGTCATAACTGATCCGGTATAGAGGGGGCATGGCCAAATATACATGACCCCGTTCAATCAGCTCGGTCATATACCGGTAGAAGAATGTCAGCAGCAAGGTTCTGATATGAGAGCCGTCCACATCCGCATCGGCCATGATAATGATCTTGTGATACCGGATCTTGGCGGCGTCGAAGCTGTTCCCCGCGCCGGCGCCGATACTGGCAATGATGGGCTGGAGCTTATCGTTGGTTACGACTTTTTCGATCCGGGTTTTTTCCACATTGAGCATCTTGCCGAAGAGAGACAGAATAGCCTGATATTGCCGGTTCCGTCCCATTTTGGCGGAGCCGCCGGCAGAATCCCCCTCAACTATGAAAAGTTCACAGAGCGCGGGATCTTTTTCGGAACAGTCCGCCAGTTTTCCCGGAAGCCCCGCGCTGTCCATAGCGTTCTTCCGCCGGGTCGCATCCCGAGCCTGCCGCGCCGCAATCCGCGCTCTGGCTGCAAGGAGAGATTTTTCCAAAATATTGGCGATTACTTCCGAGTACTGGTCGAAATACAGCTCAAGCTGCTCGTTTATCAGGGATTCCACAATGCTCTTGACCTCCGAATTCCCCAGTTTCGCTTTGGTCTGCCCCTCGAACTGGGGATTCGGTACCTTCACCGACAAAACCGCGGTAAGTCCCTCCCGCACATCCTCCCCGGAGAGCGCTTCATCGAGTTTCCTGGCGTGCTTGGATTTTTTGAGGAATTCATTCAGAGTCCGGGTCAGCGCGGACCTAAAACCTATCAAATGGGTCCCCCCGTCACGGGTGTTGATATCGTTCACAAAAGAGTACATAATCTCGTTGAACCCGTCGTTGTACTGAACCGCACATTCAATCTCAACCTCGTCCCGGATGCCTGCAATAACAATCGGGTCTTTGTACAGCACCGTTTTATGCTCATTCAGGTATTCTACAAAACTCTTCACCCCTCCCTCAAATTTGAATGTATGTACTTTAGGTATGGGAAGCCGCTCGTCCCGAATGGTGATCGTGAGCCCCTTGTTGAGAAACGCCAGTTCACGCAACCGGTTAGAGAGGGCGTCGAAATTATAGGCGGTGGTCTCAAAAATCGAAGAATCCGCCTTAAAGCGGATTACCGTGCCCCGGCGGACGGTGGTTCCGGCTTCTCTGGTAGGGCATTCGGACACTCCAATCCGATACCGCTGGGTATAGACCTTGCCGTCAATATGGACCGTGGCTTCGCACCACTCGGACAGGGCGTTCACCACAGAAACCCCCACTCCGTGCAGCCCGCCCGATACCTTATAAGAGTTTTTATCGAATTTACCCCCCGCATGGAGGCGGGTCATCACCAATTCAAGGGCGCTGATCTGTTCGTCAGGGTGTATATCCGCCGGAATCCCCCGCCCATTATCCTCCACCCGGACAATATCATTAGCTTCCAGAACCACGAGAATCGTATCGCAAAAACCCTGCATAGCCTCGTCGATGGAATTATCCACCACCTCAAAGACCAGATGGTGCAGTCCGTCGATACCGGTCGTACCGATATACATACCGGGGCGTTTCCGTACCGCTTCAAGACCTTTAAGAACCTGAATATTTTGTGCTGAATAGTCTGAACTCATGTCTCAGTGTAACCGGTTTTGAGATAAAAGTAAAGAACTGAGAACCCGGCGTTACATCCGCTCTCTGTTTTCTGAATTTCCCTCTCAGGGCAAAAGCATTTAAACATGGGCCCGAACTTTTCCGGCGCTATGTACCGGAATCCGTGTTAATCCGCAGGCTTTTTATATTCTTCAAAAGTTAAATGCAGCGGCTCTGAATTTCCCTCCAGGGCCAGCGCACTATGATTTCTAATTCATTATGGCATAAGGAATTAGCTTACAGTCATTTTTCAGAGCTGAAATCGTAATTCTTTACAGTATAAAGAGTTAGCATACATAGTGCGCTGGCCCTGAATTTCCCTCTTGATCCCCATACCCTATTCTCTCTACCATGATAGCAAGGGAGATCTGAACCTGTTGTATGGCGGAATGGGATTATGAGTTATTTTGGAATGAAACACTGAATCAAATGCGGGAAGAATTGGGAGAAGATGAATTTGGCCGCTGGTTCAAGCTGGTTGGCTATTTGAGGGCTACGGAGCAGGATATCACCTTAGGGGTTCCTTCGGGTTTTTACCGGGATCAAGTAAAAACCCGCTATCAAACCCGGATTGAAGCCGCCTTAAAACTCGTTGTAGGGCGGGATATCGCCCTGCTGTTTGAGGTGGTGTCCCAAAGCCAGCGGGCTGCCGCCCTGCCGAAGGCCTCCGGAATGCTTAGGCCGGATGCTGCTCCGCCGCAGTCAAGCGCCGCGGAAAGGAAACCGGAAACGCAAACACCGCAGCCGAACCTATTTTCCTCAGATACCGCACGGGAAGTCAAAGCCAAAAAGGGCCGCCACCTCCTATTGCGGGAGGATTACACCTTTGACAAGTACGTCATCGGGGATAACAACAACTTTGCCGCCAATGCGGCCATGGCAATCAGCCGAAATCCCGGGGTCATTTATAATCCCTTTCTCATATACGGCGGGGTTGGACTGGGAAAAACCCATCTTATGCAAGCCATAGGCAACTATGTTCATCATAATTCGGAACGTAAGATAATTTATATTACTGCGGAAAGTTTTATGAACGAATTTATTCAGGCCATCAGGGAAAACCGGACGTCCGCCTTTAAAAACAAGTACCGTTTTGTGGATATGCTCTTAATTGACGATATTCATTTTTTGGAAGGTAAATTGGAGACCCAGGAAGAACTCTTCCATACTTTTAACGCCCTGTATGATGCGAACAAACATATTATCTTCACCTGCGACCGGCCCGCTTCAGAGCTAAAAAAGGTCAGCGAGCGGCTCCGTTCCCGATTTGAGCGAGGACTCAACGTAGATCTCCAGCCGCCCAATTATGAGACCCGCTACGCCATTCTGAAAGCTAAAACTCAAGACCGGAAAGTCGCTATCTCCGATGAGGTACTTGCCTTGATAGCTAAGAATATCAATACCAATGTGCGGGACCTTGAGGCGGCTTTGACCAAACTCTCCGCTTACGCGGACCTCTTAGGAAAGCCCATAACCCTGGAGAGCGCCCGACAGCAGCTTAAAGACGTATTTGCCGCTCCGGTAAAACAGATCTCCGCTTCCATATCTATAGAAACGATCCTGCATGTGGTGGCGAATTATTTTTCTATTTCCCTGAACGACCTGAAAAGCAACAAACGGACCCAAAAAATTGTCCAGCCTCGACAGATTACCATGTATATCGCCCGGGAGATTACCGAATTTTCCACCACCGAAATCGGGCAGCAGTTTGGAGGCAGACATTACACTACGGTGATGCACGCCCGTGAAAAAATCGAAAACCAGTGCCGTTCCGATCCTACTCTTGAAGCCACCATACAAACCATTATAGGACTGATTAAGGGATCCGCGAATTGACGCGGGTTTCTCAAACTATTGGAGCATTGCTGCCTGTTTTTTGTTATCATACCTCTATGATAATAGGCGGAGGCAAGGTCTAAGAGAAACAACAAGTTTTGCGAAACCCATGCCGAACCTGGCGCCGAAGCAAACGATTATTCCTTAAATTTAACCGGCCTTTTGCAAAATAGTGACAGCCTGCTACAACGGCTCGCAGGTGAGTTTTCCATAGAATTTATCCAATTTAATTCTTACTTTTCGCATAGGTTCCGCCGCAAAAAGCGCTATATGGCAGATTTCAATAAGGGTTCCCGGAGCGATTTCCCCATATACTTCCACGGTTGCATTTTCATCAACGTTGATACGCCCCAGCAGATCCGACACCCGGTTCCCCGCCTTCTGCTGTTCTTCTTCCGTGCGGCGAAGTAATGTTTCCAGCTTAAGCCGCTTTTCATGACCGGTCCCCGGCAAGACCATGAGTTTCTGAATTTTTTCGATCTTTGCGGTCAAAAGCTGAAATTGACTGTTAGCCTTTTCCTGCTCCTGTTGAACCGTAAAATCAATGCCGCAGTGCAGTTTGGTAGATCTTCCCGCTCTTTTCCCGATTTTTCCTGCCCGGATTCCGTGAATGGCGGTCATATCCCCCCCGACGATGAAGCCTTTATCTCCCAGATCGATATGTTCCATAGCATATATTGTAGAATTGATGACCTCTTTCTCCACCATTACGGTTTTCCGGCAGGCCACCTGGCAATTTTCTATAAACTTGGTTTTGATATCCCCCCGAACTTTAATGCGAGCTTGGCATCGGCCTATGATGCCTCCCGCCACATTTAGGTCCCCTCCGGTAAGCACCTCGGTAACATCAAAGGTCTGCTTAATCTGAACCGATCCTCCGGCATAGATTTTAAATCCGTCTGATACGGGTCCCTCTATAACTACGTCTCCAGGAAACGCGATGTTGCCGGTGGCATACCCAACTCCCCCCTTTATTATAAGGGATTTCTGAACATGCAGTGTATTTTTCTCTCGGACAAATTGCCCGTTGATTTCCGCACTGATGAATTTGCCGCCGGTCCTGGTATTGATGCCTCCGGTTACTCCTGGAGGATGTACGGTTTGATAAGGTATGACCCCGCCGTACACATTTTTACCGGCCTTGCCGGATATTCCCGGTTTGAGACGGGCCAGAGCCTGATCCTTTTTTACAATGATGAAGGGGGAGTAGGAACGGTAGTCGATCCGGTCATTCTTGTCAGCCGGCGGAGGAGATGCAACTAAACGGGGATTTATCTCAAAATAATCGACAACTTCAGCAACCGGCGGATCCCCTTTGGCGACGATTACATCCTTAACAGGTTGTTTTTCCAAAGTACAATCCGAAACCGCCTTTTGGATAACGTCTTTTTCTATCCCGTACACAATATTCAGTTGTTTCAGGAAATCCTCAACGATTTCCATGGTGAGAGGCGCGCCCGCTCCAATAGGAGGCATAAAATCCCCTCTAACTTCGAGGTCATCGTCAAAAAAATAGAGGATCATATTTCCGCTATATGGATTATCCCGGGTTATTACCGCCTGATGCCGCGCAGTCCGGTTCTGCTGAATCTGATTTTGCGGCATCGGAGATTCCGGTGTTTCCGGGCATTGAGCAAAAACCCCTTGATTTTTATCCATATCCATACCTTCCGCATAACTCCCTGTTCTAATATCAACTTAAATAATAACCTAATAGGGCAGATAAAACCAAGCAGATTCTCAAAAACAGGTATGCTTTTGATTGTTAAAGATAGATTCATCCCTAAAAGGAGGCTATAGACGCCGTACTCCCCTAAAGCGCTTTGAAAAATTCCCGGTTCGTTCCTATCGGGGGTTGCGGGTGTTGGCTTCTTTCAATAAAACCGCCCTATCCGCCGGCTCCAGACGGATTCACCTGGAGATTTCCACACCTAATAGGTGGATCCTATCTGAAAGAGGGAAACATATCAATATGGAAGTTATCTTTCCCTGCTTGCCAAGGAAAAGATCCTTCGATACAGTAGAACTATGCAATATACCCGGTATATGATGGGGAGTTCATTTTTTTTAATCAGCGTCCTTTATGTTTCTACCGCGGCCTGGTCTCAACAGGGCGCTACCCCCCCGAATAGCGGTACGGATGTCTCGTCTCTCATCGGCTTAACCTTGGATGGGTTGTTTTCTCGTTTCGGCTTTCCTCAGTCGGTTCATGCGGTTCGGGGGGTTGAAACCTGGCAGGATGATGTGGTTTTTGTCTATGAAGACCAAGATTTTTATGTGTATAAAAATCGGGTTTGGCAGATAGAGGTCAAGGCCGCTTATGGCATCAAGCTCGGCGATCCTGTGGGAATGGCGTCCCAAATATTAGGATCGGGCATTACCTATTTTACCGATTATCTCCTGTATCCTCTTCCCGGCCGCGGTTGGCCTCTGATGCTCCGGATTAACTTCGACCGGCTCCAGTCGGTATCTGCCATTTTTATTTACCGTTCGGATTTTTGAAGGAACGTTCCTGAAACCTTGGAGGAATCATGGCTAAAATATGCCTTTGTTTAACCGGAAAGACCATTGCCCGGGATCTTGAAATTCTGGAAAAATACCGGAAATATGCGGATATTGCCGAGTTGCGGGCAGATTACCTGGAACCTAATGAACGGCTGTTCATCCGCCGTTTCCCGGAGCAAGCGGGGATCCCGGTTATCTTAACCATCCGGCGGGATGTGGATGGGGGGCAATTTACCGCAGGAGAAGGCTCCCGGATCAGCCTCTTTTCCAAGGGACTTGCCTTTGCGGATGTGGATCCCCGGCGCAACTTTGCCTATGTTGATTTGGAAGACTACCTGAATGTCCCCAGTTTGGAAGAAGCGGCGCGTACCTTTGGAACGAGAATTATCCGTTCCTATCATAATATGCAGGGGGTGGACGACGATCTGGTAAAACGCATCAGGAGTTTGAGCCATGTAGGGGATGAATTGGTTAAGGTGGCGGTTATGCCCCATACTATGGAAGAAGTGCTGCGGATATTCAGGGCCGCTTGGGATACTATGGATATAGATAAGGTCCTCATCGGTATGGGAAAGCTCGGTGCCCCGACCCGTATTCTTGCGGAACATATGGGTTCTCAGATAAGCTATACCTCGGTGAAAGGAGAGCCGGATTTCCCCGGCCTGCCGGTAGGGCAGTTCGACCCCAAGGAATTGGCGGAACGCTACCGTTTCAGGAATATTACCACCAAGACCCGGCTCTTTGGGATTGCCGGTTATCCTTTGACAGTAACCTTGAGCCCTCCCTTCTTCAATACCGTATTTGAACTTGAAAATATCGACGCGGTATACGTTCCCTTTCCCTCGGATTCCATTGGGCCGTTCCTGCAATTAGCGGATACCCTGGGCTTGTCCGGCGCGTCGATAACAATTCCCCATAAAGAAGCGATCATTCCCTATTTGGCGCAACAGTCTGAGGAGGTGAAATCCATCGGAGCCTGTAATACCATTGTATACAACCCTCAAGGCTGGATGGGATACAATGCGGATGCCCCGGGGTTTTCCGGTTCGCTGCTGGATTTTATCGGGAAGAAAAACTTTAAAGGCAAGCGGATAACCATTATAGGCGCGGGAGGGGTGGCGCGGGCGGTGGCTTCCGAGATACACCGGTTTAAAGGGAAAGCCCTGATTCTCAACCGTACCGCATTCCGGGCCCGGGAACTGGCCGCTCATTATCGGTTTGCTTGGAGTACGCTGGATATCCAGGGGGTTAAACTCATGGATAAATACAGGGATATCATTATACAAACCACTTCAGCGGGCATGGAGGGTCATACGGAAACAGACCCCCTGGAACTGTATAATTTTTCCGGCCATGAAGTGGTCATGGATATTATCTATAAACCGGAACGGACCCTCTTTTTGAAGCGGGCCGAGGCCGCGGGCTGCCGGGTTTTAAACGGCTATGATATGCTTATGAGGCAGGCCCAATTACAGTACGGCTATTTTATAGGGGGTGAATTTCCCGCTTATTTGATGCCGCGGATACGCTTTGAATAAAGCGGAGGCGGTTAGGAGGTATGCAGTTATGGATCAACAAGAGATGAAGGTAATGACCGGGAAAAGGGCTGTGGAAGCTCTGGTTAAAAGCGGTATGAAACTGGGACTCGGCACCGGTTCAACCGCTATTCATGTAGTCAGGCATATCGGGAGTTTGCTGAAGGAGGGATTACTACAGGATATTCTTGCGGTTCCCACCAGTTTTCAGCCTCTTATAGCTTGTGAAGAATGGGGGATTCCCCTTTATACGCTGAATTCTAAGGAAATTGGGGGAACCCTAGACCTTACCATAGACGGCGCGGATGAAGTGGACGGCGATAATTACTGCGTTAAAGGCGGGGGAGGAGCGCTTTTACTGGAAAAAATCGTTGCCTACGCCTCCGGCGCGTATGCGATTGTGGTAGATGAGACTAAAATCGTCCGAAACTTGGGCCTGCGCTTCCCGGTACCGCTGGAGGTTGTTCCTGAAGCACGAATTACGGCAACCGGGGCGCTGGAACGCCTGGGAGCGGCGGTTCTGCTTCGGGAAGCGGTGCGTAAAGCCGGGCCGGTTATTACGGAACACGGCAACATCCTCTTGGATATACGCTTTACAAACCCGGTAGATCCCGCGGCCTTGGAACAGGACCTTAACCGGATCCCCGGGGTTGTGGAGAACGGTTTTTTCACCAGGCTGCGGCCCAAGGTTTTTATAGGCCGTTCCGACGGAACCCTGGAGATTCGAGACTAACGTGGCAGTGGAGCGGCATATTAATTTTTTTGAACTTCAGAAAGCCTGCGCCAAGCCGGGGTGTCCCCTCTGCCGGATCCTTTCCGACCGGACCGAACGGTATATTGATAATATGCTCTTTGAGCATATAACGGACCGGGCTTTTCGAAAACTTCACCGCCTGGCCGGAGGGTTTTGCGGATTCCATTCCCGAAACCTGGAGTCTTTCCGGGACGGGCTGGCGGTGGCTATTCTAGGCAGGGATATTTTAGAGGATCGGATCGAAGCCTTCAAAAAACGGAAGCCCTGGAAACCGAAGGAACTCTGTCCTATATGCGTAGAACAGGATCGGATCGAAAAGGAATACCTCGGTTTTCTGGTACAGGGGGAGATCGCAACCGGGGCTTCTCAGCCGGAGGAGGCAAGCGGTCATAAAAATGAACGGGAACTGCGGGATTTTTTTACCGCCTCCGATGGTTTGTGCGCTCCCCACTATGGCCGGCTTCTGGAAACCGCCAAGCGTATCCCCGGATGGCTCATTGAAGTGCATGACCATAAGTTTAACGAGCTGCTTCAGCGGGCGGGCCGGTTTATCGAATTATCCGCTTACGGCAGGCAGGAAGAATTTGCCCGGCTTCCAGAGAAAGATCAAACCGTTTGGAAAGAATTGGCGGTAAACCTCCGAGGAGATGGGCCGGATTAGCCGGCGTATTATATGGGGCCGGTTTTGAAACGGCTTCAACCGCCATGTCTTTTTTTGCGGTCAATAAAAAAATGGGAGACGCAGCAGGCTTAGGCGAACGGGGCCAAGCCGCCGCAGGTTTTTATTTTTGGTATAGGAGCCGCCGTCAAAGTCGCAAGAAACGGTCAAAAAGATGGCCGTAACAAAAAGAATAAAGATATTTTTCATTTTCTATCTCTCAGGTTATATATTTTAGCATAACATTTCCTTATTTTCAAGTTTTTATACAAGTTTCGATCAAATTTCAGCCTGCGTTTCGTATATTGTTCCGGCATTATTCGTTCGGTTCATAAAAACCATTCGGCAAAAAACGGCGCATAACTCCAGGGTTATTATCTGTATTGCTGTTTTTGAAAATAAACCGTTTACATACGGTTAAATGAGATGAGGAATGAAGAATTTACTCATTCCTCATCAGCCGTTCCCCGCTTCCGCAAGGGCGTTGCGGGCGGCAATGTAGAAACATTCTCTGTTCCTGCGGTTGGGCCGGAGATCACCTGAGCTGCCTCCGGTGTCCGCTCTCACCATCGCCTGCGGGTTTTATGCCCTGTTTTTTTAGGGAAACCGGTTCCCCCAAGAGGCGCCAGATCGTAGTCCTTCCCGTCGATAGTAAGTTTAGCCGCCTGGAGAAACTTAATCGTATCATCCGGCGGATAGGCGAATGTAAAACCCTGAAGGCTTACCGCGGCTCCGTACTTGAGGCTCTCGATAAACCTAATATACCGCGCAAGACCGTGCACATAGTAGGTAACGCCCTTATCCTGAACCGCTATGCCCCCATGAACAATGGTCAGGTTTCCCGTAACCGTTACGGTTTCAGGCCCGGTACGCGCATCCGTTCCCGTATTCTCTATCCGGGTATCCGCGGCGCCCCCTGCTTCGGCTCGATCTTCCGTGCGGCTTTCGGTCCCGGTCCTGCCCGGGGGCGGGTCGATTTCAACCGCAGGCTGAGCGTACATCGCCGAAAAAATACCCGATCCCAACAATCCGCTCAGAACCAATAAACGAACCCGATTCAACATAGCAATTTCTCCTTTTGCGGCCGGCCCGTCTACCGTAAAGGGCCGGTTTAGAACCCTCTCACCGCCATCCGCGGAAATAATGCCCCATTCTTGGGGGGAACCCAGTTCCCTCGGGTGGCGCCAGATCATAGTCTTTCCCGCTGAGGGTAAGTTTGGCTACCCGGAGAAATTTGATTTTGTCATCCGGCGGATAGGCGAATGCGGATCCTTCAAGGGTTACGCTTGCCCCGTCCTTGAGGCCGTCGATAAAGCCGATGAACCGGTTCAGACCCCGTACATGGTATGTAACGCCCTTATCCTGAACCGCTATGCCGCCCTGAATAATAGTCAAGTTTCCCGTAACCGTTACCGGCTGCCCCATAGCTTGTGCGGCGCCCGGACCAACCGGGGGAAAGCCCCATCCCAACCCGGAAGGATCCTTTCTCTGAGCCGAAGCCAGCGAGACAATACTTAATCCCAACAGGATATACAGCATCTTTTGTTTCATTATGAAACCTCCAAATCTTGTAATGTATACTTAATACATAAGCAAAGATCGTGCCAATTACGGATAAACAAATATTATCATAAAAACCGCGTTTTTTCGGCTGAATTATGGTGTTTTACCGCGGAGAAAATGATTTTTAACAGGGCATTGGGAAAATTCTACCCATTACGGGAGGGCTGTTGCATAAATATTACCCATTTATTGATTTACCGAAAGCGCCGTAAAACCCCCTGCCTTTAGGCATAAGGCCCGACGGAAACGTTTTGCAGCCGCACCCTTGACCGCCCTCCCTATTTTAGGGTATGGTAAAAAAGCCGGATGGCCTACCCGCGCAGCGCGGGGAAGTAACGTCTATGGAGAGACCGTAAGACCGGGGAGCACGGGTTGGAACCGCCGTAAAAGCTCCCCTTAGGGAGTTTTGCGAAAACCAAGCTATACCCCTGGCAGGCTCGCTGAAGTAGAACACTTGGGGAGTAAGCCGGGCAACCGGAACAAGCCTCAAGCCCTAGAAAAAGCCTTTAGGCATAGGGCCGCTGACATACCCTGACCCATAATGCACTCATGCGTCCATTCGAGGTAGTTTCACCCTTTAGCCCCGCAGGGGATCAAGGGGAAGCCATTGCGGTTTTGGCGGAAGGTATCAAAGCCGGCGATCAGTTTCAGACCCTTCAGGGTATTACCGGGTCCGGGAAGACCTTCACCATGGCAAAGATCATTGAGGCGGTTCAGATGCCGGCCCTCATTGTGAGCCACAACAAAACCCTGGCGGCTCAGCTCTTCCGGGAGTTCCGGGGGTTTTTCCCCCATAACGCGGTGGAATATTTTGTTTCCTACTATGATTACTATCAGCCCGAGGCGTATGTGGCGAGCCGGGATTTGTATATAGAAAAAGACGCGTCTATTAACGAGGAGATTGAGCGGTTGCGGCTTTCGGCTACCCGGAGCCTCATGGAGCGGGAGGATGTGATCATCGTGGCCACTGTGTCCTGTATCTACGGCCTGGCAACCCCGGAGGTGTACCGGAAGATGACCGCCGCCTTTGCGAAAGGGGAAACCGTCGATGCGGACGCGCTGATCCGGCGTTTCGTGGAACTCCAATACGAGCGGAACGATGCGGCGCTGGAACGGGGACGGTTCCGCCGCCGGGGGGATACCCTGGAAATTTACCCTGCCTACCTTGAAGAGGCGTACCGGGTGGATATGGACTGGGATAGGGTAGAGCGGATCCGCCGGATTAATCCTGTGTCCGGCGAGACCCTGGAAGATCTGGATCGGGCGGTGATCTATCCGGCCAAACAATTCGTCATGCCCCAAGATATGATTCACAGCGCCTTGGAAACAATTAAAGAAGAATTGGCCGAACGGTATGAGCGCCTCAAGAACGATGGGAAACTCATGGAAGCGGAGCGGCTCAAAACAAGAGTGGAATACGACATCGAGATGCTCACCGAGATGGGGTATTGCCCGGGAATTGAAAACTACTCGGCCCCCTTGTCGGGGCGCAAGCCGGGAGAGGCCCCGGGTACGCTGATTGACTATTTCCCGGCCCGGCACCTCACCTTTATCGATGAAAGCCATGTAACGCTCCCCCAGCTCAGCGCCATGTATGCGGGCGACCGGTCCCGGAAAACGGCTCTTGTGGAGTACGGGTTCCGCCTCCCCTGCGCCTTGGATAACCGCCCCTTGCGGTACGATGAATTCGCCCTGCGTCTGGACAAGACCGTTTACGTCTCCGCAACCCCGGGCAAAACCGAGATAGACCGGTCGAAGCGGGTGGTACAGCAGCTTATCCGCCCCACAGGGCTATTGGACCCGGAGATAGAGGTTCGTCCCGGGGAGGGACAGATGGAGGACATCTACGGGGAGGTGCGCCGCCGTATTGCCGCGGGGGAGCGGTCCCTTATCCTCACGCTGACCAAAAAGACGGCCGAAGATTTGACCGACTACCTTGCCGGCTTAGGTCTTAAAGTTCGATATATTCACAGCGAAGTGGAAACTATTGAGCGGGTGGAGATTCTCACCCAGCTTCGGCAGGGAGCTTTCGATATTCTGGTAGGCATTAACCTATTGCGGGAAGGAATCGATCTGCCGGAAGTCTCCTTTATCGCTATTCTGGACGCGGACAAGATCGGGTTTCTTCGTTCATTCACCAGCCTGATCCAGATCATAGGCAGGGCGGCCAGGAACGCCGCGGGGAAGGTCGTCATGTACGCGGACCGGATGAGCGACGCCATGCGCGATGCCATAGCCGAGACCGAACGCCGCAGGGCAATCCAGAACGCCTATAACCTGCAACACGGCATCACCCCGGCCACGGTGAAGAAAGCCGTTGAGGATATCCTGGTCCGCCGCATATCCGAAGAAAAGAACGCCGCCGCTGCCGCTATGGACGTACTCAAGAAATCCTATAATGTGCTGATTCCGGCCCAGCGCAAACAGCTCATCGCGGCCTTGAATACGGAAATGGCGAAACACGCGGAAAAACTGGAGTTCGAGCAGGCGGCGGCCATCCGCGACGAAATTCGGCGGATTCAAGAAACGGGAAAAGCGTAGAGGAAGCGGGATCCGAAAGCCGCAACCTAATCCTGATTATCCACGGGAGGCTGGTTTTTGGGTTTTCCCCACACGCTTTTTTGGGTATAGTAGTTGTACCCTATACAGATATACGGCTTGAACCCGAACAGCACAAACTCATCCTGTCTGCCGTCGAATAACCGGATTTTTATGGTTTCGTCCGCAGAAGGGCTGTACGATCGGGTTATGGATGTATAGTTCAAAAAAAGGCATGAAAGACCGATACCGGTACTGATATAGACCCCGTCGGTAATATCATACTTGATCCCCACATCAGCGCCGACGCCTAAGTTGCTTTGCCATTTTGAATAATCCAATACATGAGGATCCCCCTGCGCCGTATATTCCGATATGATAAAGGTCCAGTTAAAGCCTATGCCGAAGTTGAGTTTCAGGTTGTCGTTAAAACCGTACCTGAAGCCCGGACCGAATATAAATTCCCCTTGGAACCCATTGTGATTGGCGCCCTCCCGGTCTTCGGTGCTGATAATCGGGAAGAGAAAAGAATAGTAGAAGAAAAACCCGATGTTTGTTCCGTCTTCAAAGGCATACCCTTTGAGATTAAATCCCGGCGCGCCTGAATAAAAAGTTCCGCCTGTATTATGCGCGAGGTAATTGCCGAACTCAAAACCGGTGGTCAGCCATGTTTCCTGCAATGAAAAAAGCGCCGCGCTTCCCCAAAGCGACAGAAACATCAATATACTGCATTTTTTCATATCCCTTCTCCATATAGTATCGGTGTTCAGCTTTTATACCGCATCTTTTAAATAGTTTCAAGCGCGCGACTGTGCGGCGCATGGGCCTTGTAATAATGATCGCCCCCCGGTAGGATTGTCCTGTGAAAGTCGCGATTGTCCACTACTGGCTTATTACCATGCGGGGGGGCGAGCGGGTGCTTGAGGCCCTGGCAGAACTGTTTCCCCAAGCCGATATATACACCCATGTCTACAATCCCGGCGCGGTTTCCCCTCTCATCAACGCTCACCGGGTGTATACGTCGTCTATCAATAAACTTCCCTTTGCCCGGGCCCTCTATCAAACCTATATGCCTCTTATGCCTCATGCTTTGAAAGAATTTAACCTTCAAAGCTACGACCTGATTATTTCCAGTGAATCGGGACCTGCAAAAGGAGTTGTCCCCAATCCCGATGCGTACCATATCTGTTACTGCCACAGCCCAATGCGGTATCTGTGGGATATGTACCACGAATATTTCAGAAAATCAAATCCGGCGGTACGGTTTTTTATGAACCGGATGATCCCGTCTCTTAGGATCTGGGACAGCGCCTCCGCGAATCTGGTCGATTATTTTATCGCCAATTCAAACTATGTGGCAAAACGGATTAACCGTTATTATAACCGTAAGGCGGATGTGATATTTCCGCCGGTTTCCATTGAAAAATTCCTGCCTGTTAAACGGAAACCTGAGAATTTTTATCTGTTTTTCGGCCAGCTTGCGGGTTATAAACGGGCGGATATTGCCGTTGAGGCGTGTATAGCCTCGGGCAGGAAACTGGTGGTTGCCGGCGCCGGGGCAAAGCCCCGGGATATACGGCGGTATGAAAAGTCCGGGGCGGTTGAGTTTGCGGGGCGGGTTTCCGATGAAGAAATCATGGATTATTTTTCACGGGCCCGGGCTCTGCTCTTTCCTGGAATAGAGGACTTCGGGATTATTCCGGTAGAAGCAAACGCCGCGGGCTGTCCGGTTATTGCCTACCGTAAAGGCGGCGCTTTAGATACGGTCAAGGAGCATAGTACGGGTATCTTTTTCGATGACCAAACCACGGCATCTCTTATAGAGGCTATGGACCGGTTTGAAGCCGTTGAAGCGCGGTTTGCCCAACGGGAGCAGTTTACCCGGCACGTACAGCAGTTTTCCAAGGCCGCTTTTGTTAAACAGGTACGCCGGATCGTGGAGGAACGCAAACGGCTGTAATGGGTGATTGCGGTAAACCGTCCTGTTTTTCAGGGTATACGCGGGGATCGTATACGCTGAATTTTTGAATAATTTTTTAATTTTACTTGATTTATCTTTATGAGCAAGATAGGCTTATATGTATGTGTCTTTCCGTATCAAAAGACGTTTCACCTTCATATATTTTGAAAGAAAATGAAACGCGGTTGCTTGAAGAAATTGAGGCTTATCTTGATACAGCATACCCTGAAGAAAGTAAACTGGTTAAAGAGCGGTTTAGGTGCCTTCAAGGTTTAGGAGAGGCAATTTCTCAATATCCTTCTGTGAGAACTGTCGAAATACTCCGGGGGAAGCAACGGAACGAGGAAAGTTTAATCAAAGCCTTATCCCATTTCACGTATCCCTCTCACTTGTTTCATATTCCTACCAGGGTTATAGCTATGCGCAGCTTTCTGGTTGCCAAATTTCATGCTTTTTCACTGCTTTCCCTGCTGGTACAGGATATAGATACCTTTTACGCTCCTCTGAGGAGTATTCTGTTGTCGGTTATTTGTATCCTGATGGCCGAAGAGGTCTATTTTGCCTGCCTGGAAGATCCCGCTTTTTCCCAGGACAGCAAAATCGAGCTGGCCAACGACCTCATCGCCCTGTGGGATTACGGCAAGGATCCTCAAGCCATCCGCCATCTTCCTGCTTTGGAATCTTTGTGGACCGTCCGGGACGAAGCGCCTCCCAGTTTCGGCACCATGGAAGGCTCAAGTGAATTGATCCGCCTTTCAATGGACATGGGGGAGCAGTGGCAGAATTTTTTAGTGTCCGAAACTTCTCAGAATGAAACCAAGTGGGCCTTGGAGGAATTCCTATTCGGCCTTTCCTATGAGGAGATCCGGAATGTGCGTTCCTGGCTGGTCCGGTTTGGAATCACTGCGGTGGGACGTGATGAAGTGCGCTCCTATGTCGGGGGCAGGCCTGCCTATGGGATGGTTAAAAACGCCGATCCCCGGGCCGTTTATGACTTTTATGTGGAGCGCCGGGATGCGGCGATTTTCCGTAAACGGATCTCCGCTCCCGGCCCCAAGAGAACCCTGGAAGAGATCTATCTGAAACACCTCATTGCCGGAGACCATACAAAGGCCCCCGGTTAATGCCCCGGCTTGCTATTGCCTATCATAGGTTTCGGTTTCATTGTGGATATATTCAAGGATGATCCCCGCTTTTTGGAACATAGCTTCCGAATCGTAAGGATCATGGTAGCGCCGCCGGCAGACCACCCGGACTATGCCGCAGTTGATAATGAGCATAGCGCAGGTCCTACAGGGAGTCATCCGGCAATACAGGGTGGCTCCTTCTATGGCGATGCCCCGTTTGGCGGCTTGACAGACGGCGTTTTGTTCCGCATGAACCGTCCTTACACAATGGGTGGTAATAGTCCCATCCTCGTGAAGCATCTTTTTAAGCTGATGACCCGCCTCATCGCAATGGGGCAGCCCCGCGGGAGCGCCCACATAACCGGTTACTAAAATTTGGTTATCCTTGGCAATAACACAGCCCGAACGCCCCCTGTCGCAGGTAGCCCGTTTAGCTATGGCATCGCAGACTTCCATAAAATAGGCGTCCCAGCTTGGCCGTATGTACCCAGTCTCAGTCATGTGTACCTCTAAAGCTATTGTATCATAGGTGCCGTTTGTATACAGTATAAGCTATAGAATCACCATGAGTACACCGCTTTTTCTAACGATCTGCATGAATCCGACCATCCAAAAGACCCTGCGGTTTTCCGGTTTGGTAATGGATAAGGTAAACCGGACCCCTCTGCACCGCTTAGATGTTTCCGGCAAGGGGATAAATGTGAGCCGGGTATTGACTCAACTGGGGAAAGACTGCCTCCATCTGACCCAGCTTGGGGGGAACTTCCGCCCCCTGTTTTTGGACCTCTGCCGGCAAGACGGACTGTCTATAGAATGGGTAGAGAGCGGCAGCCCTATCCGCTTCTGTTACACCCTGATAAACGATGCGGACCACAGCGTTACCGAACTGGTTGAGGAGTCCGATCCGGTTGCCGAAGGAACCGAAGAACGGCTTATGGAAGCCTATGCCGGACTGCTCCCAAGATTTGAATGGATTATCATTTCCGGGTCTATGGCCGCGGGCTTTTCCCCGGCCCTGGTTCCCTTCATGGTTCGCCTGGCTAAAGAAGGGGGTAAGAAAGTGATCCTCGACCTTCGGGGCCGGGACTTGGTAAACAGTCTTGAGTATAAGCCGGATTTGATTAAGCCCAACCTTTTTGAATTCGTCCAAACCTTTGCGCCGGACCTTACCGCCGGCAGCCGGCTTATAAACGAACCGGGGAATGAAAACAGGATAAAAAGCCGGACCCGCGATCTGTGTTTTGACCTGGCCGAAAAGCACCGCTGCCGGATCATCCTCACCAGGGGGACGGATCCGCTCTGGTTTGCAGAACCCGGGAAATTTTCCGAATATCCCTTTGAACCGGTTACGCCGGTCAATACCACCGGCTCGGGCGATGCTTTTACCGCAGGTCTTGTCGCGGCCCTGGGGGACGGGGCATCCCTTGAGGACGCTATTGCCCGGGGGATTCGCTGCGGCTGCCTCAACGCGGGCCTCCTCAAAGTCGGCGTGATCTCAGAATAGAGAACCCATAGAAGAGAGCGGCCCGGTTTACCGGTTTCCGTTCCTCAGTCCGCTTTCCCGGTTTGCCGCCACCGTTCTATGCGGTCAAACGCCGCGTTGATCCGGGCGGACTTTTCGGTAGCTTTCTTCATGTTTTCCGGATGTCCCGCATGGCGGTCGGGGTGATGGATTTTGAGGAGTTTTTTATACGCGGTTTTACATTCCTCCGGGGAAACTTCCGGGGAAAGGCCCAATTCTTTAAAGTCCTGCCGGATGGGGTTGGGAACCGCTGTTTCCTGACGGGAACCCTGCCGCCCCGATCCGGTTCGGGTATAGAACGTACCGGCATAATCTCCGGTATCAAAGGAAGCTCTCTTTTTAGTTTCCGAGCCTCCTCCCAGATAGTTATTCAGTTCTTCATAAGCCGCTTCCACATCAGGATCCGTAAAACCTTGTCCCCTGGTTTGGAAGGGCTTTCCAACATCCTCATCATGGAGATAACTTTTTATCACCTCCTCAAGACGGTCAATAATTCCCATAGAATCCTACTATTAATCACCCTGCCGCTGTTTATCACACATCAAAATTATAGAAAATAGTACCTTTAGTACCCTATCCAATATGTATGATAGTAAAAGATAACTTTTTTGTCTAGTCCGGGTATAGAGCTTTTTTACGCGTTTTATGCTCCGGTTCAGTCTGCCGTATGTATGCTGACCCCTTTGTATAATCGCTGAAAATATAGTATACTAAATCACATAATTTTTAATATCTTATAATTATATTGAAAGGAGCGGATCATGGTTGGAAAAGGTATATTGTTATGGTTTAGTTCATGCCTGTTTGTATTCGGCCAGGTTACGCAGGAGGGTTTTGTTTTACAGGATGAGGCGCTGGTTGCATACACCGGCACGGAGTCTGTGGTCGTTATCCCGGATAATCTAGGTATCAAGGAGATTGGAGACAGGGCCTTTGCCCTGTCGGGCATTACATCGATAACTATCCCGGAAGGAGTTACCCGTATCGGAGATTGGGCCTTTTGGGGAGCCGCCGGTCTTACGGATATACGGCTCCCCGAAGGGCTTACCCGTATCGGAGATTGGGCGTTTTTGGGCTGCGCCGGGCTTACCGGTATACGGCTCCCGGACAGCGTTGCCGGCGTTGGGGATTGGGCTTTCGGGAATTGTACCGGCCTTACCAATATCGAGGTAGGCGAGGGGAATCCGGCATACCGCAGTATCGGAGGGGTCTTGTTTGATAAAACCGGTACGGTTCTGGTCGCCTATCCCGCAGGCAATAAAAACCCGGCCTATACCGTCCCGGACACGGTTACGCTGATCGGCAATCTGGCCTTTTCCAGCGCCGGCAATCTGGTTGCGATTGAGATTCCTTCAGGCGTTACCTATATCGGCAGTTTGGTCTTTTACGGTTGCGCCGGCCTTACCAATATTGAGGTAGATGAGGGGAATCCGGCGTACCGCAGTATCGGAGGGGTCTTGTTTGATAAAACCGGTACGGTTCTGGCCGCCTATCCCGCAGGCAATAAAAACCCGGCCTATACCGTCCCTGTGGGGGTGCAGACTATTGGGGAACGGGCCTTTTACGGCTGTACGGGCTTTAACCGCATTAGCCTGCCTGAGAGTGTTACCGGTATTGGGCAGGAGGCTTTTCAAAACTGTACCGGCCTGGTTAACCTCCAGATTCCCGATAGCGTTACCGCCATCGGAGAACGGGCATTCTATAATTGCACCAATCTCGTGGCGGTTAATATCTCAAGCCGTGTAGCCGGTATTGGAGATCAAGCCTTTTACGGCTGTACCAGCCTTGACCTTATTCTGCTTTTCAGAGAAACCCGCATGGGCAAAGATGTTTTTGAGGCCGTGCCTGGAACACTCACCTATTTAGATTAGAGAGACCTGATTAAGAAGACGTTAGCCATACTGCGGGAATAGAAGCTAGGGAGAGAATCATGCGAAGAAAAGACCGGGAAATGCCCCGAGATTTTGCAGAGAGGGTGATTGATACATGCGTGTTCGCCGTACTTGCCACGGTAAACCTCGATGGAACCCCCTATTGCGTCCCCCTTTCCATTGTTCGGGAGGGGGAATGGATCTATTTTCACGGCGCCAGGGAAGGGCGGAAGATCGAGAATCTGAAAGCGATGAACCGGGTATGTTTGAGCTGCGTGGGAAAAACCGGTATACCTGAGAGAAAGTTTACCGTTGAATATGAGTCTGCGGTGGTATGCGGGACCGTTCAGGAGGTTCTGGAGGATACCGAAAAAATTCACGGGCTGCGGCTTCTATGTCTGCGGCATACGCCTAATAATATGCAAGCCTTTGATGATGCCCTGAGCCGGCATCTGAGGGTAACCGGTGTCTGGAAGGTGCATATCGACGAGCTAACCGGGAAGCGGCATAGGCTCGACAAAACCGGCGAAGTCCCGCAATACCCCCAAGGTGAAATACCAGAGTTTTGATGTATACCAGGGAAATACAGAGCCGCCGGACCGCCCCTATTGAGCGGGGAAAACCTCGCCAAGGAACCTGGATCTCCGCCTTTGACGAGGCGGATCTCCTGGCCGTCCGGATGCCTTTTTCCTTTCCTCTGCCCCGGGTGATCCGGGATTGGAGGATCAAAGAGTGGGATATCTTTGTCATTCAAGACGATCAGTTTTTCCTCGAAGCGATCCTATGCAACATTAAATACTATCGTTGGGCCCAGGTTTTGCTCTACGATAAGGATACCAAGGAAAAGCTCCGGTTCAGGAAGCTGATACCTTTTAGCGGATGGCGGATGCCCCGGACCCTTGCCAACGCCTCGATTGACAGCCGGTTTTACGGCTTTTTTTTCCGAATTCATAATTGGCTTGACGCGAATCTTATCAAAGTAGACCTGGATATTGAGGCAACCCCCAGCCGGCCTTCCTTTACGGCCCACATGGAGTATGAGGCGGATAAGAACGAAATCACCCCTATGGCGGTGAATCTTTTGTTTACCGAAAAGCGGTGTATGTACGCGTATAAGGTGCTGGCCCCGGTTAGAGGAGACATGGTTTTTGGAGGCAGGCATATATCATTGGATCCCGCTAAAACCACCGGTTTTTTTGGAGATTTTAAGGGGTATTACCCGTACCGGATGCGTTCGGTGTGGTGTACCGGTCTTGGGTTTGACGCTGAACACCGCCGTTACGGTTTCAGCATCGGGGAAAGCCAGACCAAAGAAACCTTTAAGAACAATGAGAACGTCCTGTGGGTGGAGGGACAGATGACGCCCTTACCGCCGGTACATATTACCATGCCTCAAGGGATCGAATCGGATTGGATAATACAGGATATGGAAGGTATGGTGGATCTGGTGTTTACCCCTCAGGAACAGATTCACAGCGGGCTTAATCTATTGGTAACGACCGCGGAGTATGACACGCCCCTGGGATATTACAACGGTACGATCCTTGATGCCAAGGGGAAACCCGTCTCGGTGCGTAATTATTGGGGTTTAGGGGAAAAGGTCTATTTACGGGTCTAAATTTATGTATGTGGGATATTAGGAATTGTAAGAAAATCCGGCAAATATAGATGGCTTTTTTATGATTCTGAGAGTATACTAAATTTATCCGGTAGTGATATATATTACTTAGATAGCTGGCCGGTATGGATGAAAGGAGGCAGTTGACGAACTATGGCAAAAGAAAAAGCAGTATACGCTCCCGGTGAGCTGAGTCGAATACGAAACAATTTAGGAAATGTGAATGCCGATGAAGCCAAACGAATGGCTGAACTGTTGGGGGGGGAAGTAGGAGTAGAAAAGTCCGAGACCCCTGAAAAAACCGGCTACACATCAGGGGGGGGCAAGGGGAATCGTTCCAAATCTCAACCGATGCGGCGCATTGAAATCCTTGCCGATGATGCCGGCGAGAAGCCGGCAAGACTCTCTAAAAAATCCTCCAAAGAAAAAAAACCGGATCCTGAAGATGATCCTTCGATTCCTATTAATCCAAGCTATTTAGAACGGATCAAAATGGACCGGTTTGCCGCTCAAACAAACTTTGAAATCAAGTCCATATTCCAGCTTCCGGCTTCATATCTGTCCATTTTTAAGAAAAATCCGGACTTTGTAAATCCAGGGTTTATAACCCAGAAAATGGCTGACTATTATAAGAAAATAGAGTCATTGGTGGCTTCTACCAGAACCCTATTTCCCCGGAACAACATAAAAAACAATGAACAGCTTAGAAAGATGTCTCCTTTTATGTTTTCCGTGCTGGATGTTATCCGTCATTGGAACATTGAGCGGATCAGCAGCGATATGGCCCGGATGCAGGCCCGGCCCAAAACGGTCAAATTCAGCGATTTTTCAGAGATCCTTAGGGCGGTGTATAAGCCTCTCTTTATCCTGGGACGGTTAGATTTTGAAGTTCATATTAAAGGGTCCTACAAGTTACTATATAAAATTTTATACATAGATAATCCCATAGATGCAAAGGATAAATATCAGGAACTCATCCGTTCTTCCCTGGCCTCCTACGAGGAGGTATCCAGGGAAATTCATTACCTGTTGTATCCTCTGTTAATGAAATTATTGTCTGATAAATGGCTGCCCTATCACCGGTTCTTTTTGGAACGAAAGAACCGGATCATGGCCTTTTTAAATGTAACTGAAAAAGATCGTATTTCTCCTGAAAATATGGCCCAGAGAGATGAAAAAAGCCTGGAAGAGGCCGATCCGAAAAACGAAGAAGTGAAAGTTCAGGAACCTGCGAAGCCGGAAGAAGATCCGGAAACCGCGGCGAGGCAGGCCGCCAATGAGTCGGAGCGGAAAGCCCTTGAGCGGGGCCTTCGTACCTTGGAATCCCTGTTTCCCCAAGCCGGTTGGGATAAACTGGACGCTTACCCTGATTTATATGGGTATTTCGCGAAGGTTTTAGATTTAAAGAAGGGGTATGAATTGATTGCCCCCACGGATCCCCTCCTCCAGGTGGCGATATTGATGCGGATTATGGAAGAGTTGGTTTTTGGATTGAGGTATGTATCCTTTGAAATCACCGAGGGGATTGACGGTCATTTGGAGGAAATCGTCAACAACTGGCGGGATTATGAGACCAATTTTAACCAGGAATACCTTGCCCGCTTAATAGAGTATTGCCAGCTTTTGGAAAGTTCTCTGGATTCCCGGACTTCAAATTACGCAAAGCGGTTATATGCCGAACTCCAGTGGATTAAACGGCTTTGTTTCCTTCCCCATTACCGGTTTGACAGCGTTGTGGCTTCCTCTATTAAGAAAAGCGCCATACCGCCCCTGTATCCTGAAATTAGGAGGTTGCGTAAATATCTTACGGTCGTAGCTTCCGGTATCGAACAGGGGTCTAAACAGGGCGGCGCGGAAAAACAGGCCGTATGTAAGGGTATTAATAATCCCTGGGCGCCCTATAATTTCCAAGTGGCTAATCCCCTTTCTCTGCGGCTTAATGCCCTGCTGGGGCAGCCTAAACGGAACAACGCTTCGCTGGTATACTTTACCCTTTCGGTGGTTACGGTGCTGGATTATTTTGTCAATAATGAAGACAGCTGGGCCTATGAGAACAGTTCGGGTACTCTTTTCCGCAGTATAAACGGAGAGGGGATCATACCTCAATTTGGGGTAGACGATAAAATCGATGCGGATGCGCTTTTTAAGCAGGTAATGAAAGCCCGGAAAAAAGAACCTAAGTAAGAATAAGGAAGCCCCGGATCCCTATTATGCTTATCGGCGTTTGCTCAAGCTGCGCGGTGAGCATGGCGTTGATAGCGGGAAGCCTCTTGATTGTGTAATCGTAGAGGAGGAATGTGCCGGCGTTCAGAAAAAATGCGCAAGCAATACTAGGTTTTCGCGCTCTGTAAAAGAATCGTCCCGATAACAACAAAAAGTCCTACGGGAAACCAAGCGCCCATAATGGGAGGGATATACCCAAGCCGAGCCATCATCATGGTGATCATCTCCGTAACGTAAAAAAACACTGCAGACCCAAGGCTTGAAGCAAAGCTCATAAGGAGAATGTTCTTTCTGAACCGTCCGCCCATGGAAATCGAGAGGATCATCACCACGAATGAGACGGAAGAAAAAGAATAGCGGTGATAATAATCGGCCAAGACGTTGGTAAACGGAAGTCCCGCGATTTTTAGATCTTCTACCATAAAGGCCGCTTCTCGTACGGAGAGGTCTTCCACATTCACCGCGTTTCGCCGAAAAGTATCGGGATTTTCCCGGTAAGCATCCGTATTGGGCAGAGGCTTAATCCGCATTAGATCCCCCTCCCACTCATAGATCAGCCCGTTTGAAAACTCCCAGTAAGTTCCTGTCCAAGACGCCCTGGGAGCACGGACTACGGACAGCAAGGTACCCGCTTCTGATTGTTCAATGATGAGGATGCCGTTCAGCGCCATGGCCCGATGATCATAGTAATCAACCGAATAAATAAGCCTGCCGTTTTTTGCCTTGATCACAATATCAGAATCCTGCTCCCGCCGGGATTGGCGCAACAGAGTCCGGCTCAGATCGTTCTTAGCTTTGAAAGCGGGGATGACTATCCGATCCTCAAAAAAAAACGCAAAAACCGACGCCAACAAACCAATCAGCATGAGGGGTAAACAGAAACGATAAAAGGGTATCCCGGAAGCAAAGATAGAAGCCAGTTCATTCCTGCTACAGAGGTCTCCCAAGGTATAGGCTGCTGCAAAGAGCAGAGAAACCGGCAAGGCATAGGAAAAACTTTTAGGGAGATAATAGACCGATACCTGCAGGATCTGCGTGATGGGAACTTCATTGTTCAGATAACGCCACAGATTGGCAAAAAGATCGATCAGGGACACGAACAGCATAAACATAGATACCGCTACCCCCAAAATAGGGAGAAATTGTTTAATTAAATAGCGATCAAGAACCGTCATGCCGAGACCTTCGCCTACAGAGGATCATTTTCGGATCCTCAAAATGCTCAAACAGATACCTATCGTGATTATTAAGATATTGGGAAGCCACATACACCAAAAAGGAGGGTAACCAAGCCGAAGCCCCATAGTTTGCCCTCCGATAAGCATAGCCCAGTAGATGAAAGCGATAACCAGTCCGAAGATGAATCCTATAGCCTGGCCGCTTTTTTTCACCATGAGACCTATAGGAACCGCAAGAAACATAAAAGCAAGAGCCCCAAAGGGAATTGAAAATTTTCTATAAAACTCGATCATATAACTCAGGAGGCTCCGATCTCTTTGAATGACCGCGGCGGTCTGAACTTCCCGGGTAAAGTTGGCAAGGCTATTGGCCCGGCGGTTCCATGCTTCATGTTGAGGCCCCTTGCGGAGGCTGTCCTCCAAGGCCAGAGCATGACTCAAGATTCGGTTATACCTCTCATCAAGCCGCTTTTGCAGGTTTGTTCTTTTAACCCCAATCTCCCGGTGTACGTCCCGGGAACTCATCTCCGAGGGCGTTATAGAAGAAAGCGCTTGAATCATGTCTTCTTGAGGAACCCAATACCGCAGGAACTCGCTTGACGCATAGTCATAATCATACCGGGCGACTTCCTTGGAAGACTGAATAAACGCCTTGTTGAGGTCGAGACTCAGCCCCTCCTTCCCGGCATCCCTGAGTTCCGCGTTCTTAGCCATGATAACCCGCCGTTCCCCGCCGCCGGTCTTATCCAGAATAAACACATCGTCAATAGAAGTACCGCTCACATCTCCCGTAACGATCACCGTATCCTTGAAACGCTTCACCGAATGGGCGCTTAACTCCAGCGCGGGGGTTGAAGCCAAAATCCGGCGATAGAGCCGTACATACTGCACCCGGCCCGCGGGGAGGAGTACGTCATTGGCAACAAAAGAAACAATCGAAATGAATATCCCCATCACAAAAGCGGGGGTAAAAATAGTCCGGTACGAAAGCCCTGCGGCGAGCATCACGAGGATTTCATTATCCGACGTGAGCCGTCCTATGGTCATTAAGGTTCCCGACATACAGGCAAAAGGCGCGGACAGGGCGATAACCGAGGGAATGGCGTAGATTAACAAACGGACAACTTGCATAAAGGGAACCTTTTTAGACAGCATATCCTGGGCTACGAGTAAGAGTTGGTTGACAAGAAATACAAAAAAAAAGATAAAAAAACACACGGAAAAAGAGAATAAGATTTCAACCATTATATATTTGAATAAAGTCCAAGACATGGAACGGTACGTAATCATTGCCGCCGTTATACTCCGGTAGAACCGAACCCGCAGGTTCCTCGGATTGTGGCGGACAGGGAGCCGGATTTAACTATGACGGCCTTGCTCACCGGGGCTATCACCAGTTGGGCTATCCGGTCTCCGCTCTTAAGGGTAAACGGTTCGGTTCCCGCATTAATGAGAATCACTTCCAATTCACCCCGATAATCCGAGTCAATAGTCCCGGGAGCATTTAAAACCGTGATCCCCTGCCGAAACGCAAGCCCTGAACGCGGACGGACTTGCGCTTCATACCCTTCGGGGATTTCAAAAACCAGTCCCGTGGGAACCCGCACCCGCTGTAAAGGAGAGATAATCAGCGGTTTTTCCAGGAAGGCGCGAAGGTCCATTCCCGCAGCCCCGCTAGTCTCATACTGCGGGAGGGGGATATGGGGATTTTTTGTATATACCTTTACAATAGGATCCGCCATGATTCCTTAACGCCGCGGAGGGCGGTCATGCCTGGAATAACTTCCATCCCGGCGGCTGTCTTCTCTATGGGATCCATGGGAACTCTCCTCCCCGGAGGGATCAATCGCATCAATATAGGAGAGATTAAGCCTTCCCATCTTATCGATTTCAAGGAGTTTTACCGGGATCTCCTGTCCTTCTTTTATCACATCCGTAACCGTTACAATGCGCTGACGGGAGAGTTTAGAGATATGTACCAGCCCTTCCTTACCCGGGAGGATCTCCACAAAAGCGCCGAATTCCATGATCCGCTTGACAATGCCTTGGTAAATTTTTCCTGCTTCGGGATCCGCTACAATGCTCAACACGGCGGCCTTAGTTTCTTCGGCATCCTTGGCGTTCTTTCCGTAAATCGTTACGGTTCCGTCATTATCGGTATTGATGGTAACATGGTACTGTTCGCAAAGGGCTTTGATCGTTTTGCCCCCGGGACCGATAAGCGCGCCGATCTTATCGACCTCAATCTTGAGCGTAAGGATTTTGGGGGCAAGGTCGCTGATGGCGGTCGGTTTGCTGATGGTCTGCTTCATAACCGAAAGAATATGCAGTCTTCCCCGCTTCGCCTGATCCAGCGCCTTCCGCATGATCTCCGGGCTTACCCCTGCGATCTTGATGTCCATCTGGAAACCGGTAATCCCTTCCTCGGTTCCTGCAACCTTAAAATCCATGTCCCCCAGGTGATCCTCTTCGCCGAGAATGTCCGACAGCACCGCATAGCGGTCCCCCTCGGTGATAAGCCCCATAGCGATCCCTGCAACAGGCTTCTTCATGGGAACCCCCCCGTGGAGCATAGCTAAGGTGCCGCCGCAGACCGACGCCATTGAAGAAGACCCGTTAGATTCGGTGATTTCAGAAACAACCCGAATCGTATAGGGGAACGCTTCTTTGGAAGGAACCATCGCCTCCAAAGAACGCCGGGCCAGATTTCCATGCCCGATCTCCCGGCGGCCCGTACCTAAACGGCCCACCTCGCCTACCGAATAAGGGGGGAAATTATAATGAAGGATAAAGTGTTCCCGCTTGTCTCCCTCAATATCATCGAAAATTTGCTCATCAAACACGGTCCCCAGGGTTGTTACCACCATCGCCTGGGTTTCGCCCCGGGTAAAAAGGGCCGAACCGTGGGCCATCGGAAGCAGCCCCACCTCGCAGGTAATGTCCCGGATATCTTCGGTTCCTCTGCCGTCTACCCGCAGCCCTTTGTCAAGAATCGAAGAACGAAGAATCTCATATTCCATATCGTCAAAAAGAGCGGAGAACAGTTTCTGTTGAGCCTCATCTTCCAGTTGTTCCGCATACCGAGTCTTGAGATCCGCTTTTACCTGATGAATAGCCTCATGCCGGGCCTGCTTGCCCTTGAGGAAACAGGCTTCCTGTAGCCGAGGGTACGCCGCCGCCCGGATGTCCTCGCCGTTTTCCAGCGCCGCGCTGTTTTCCGTAAGGGGCAGCTTTTCTTTCCCGGCCAGTTCCCGCAATGTTTCCTGTAACCCGCAGAACTCGATGATCACCGAGCGGGCTTTTTCCAGCGCCGCAATCATCAGGTCTTCGCCAACTTCGTGAGCGCCGCCCTCCACCATGGTGATCCCGTCTTTAGTGCCGGCAACCACGATTTCAAGGTCCGACTGCTCGATATCCTTGTAGGTAGGATTGACGATAAGCTCTCCCTTAACCGAGCAGATCCGGACGCCCGCGATGGGGCCATTGAAGGGAACATCTGAAATATGCACCGCTGCGGAGGAGGCGATGATGGCCAGGATATCCGGCGGGTTCACCTGATCCGTGGATACGGTGGTCGGTACAATCTGAATTTCCCGGCCAAAACGTTTCTCAAAAAGGGGGCGCATAGGGCGGTCGATGAGCCGGGACACGAGGATTTCTTTGTCTTTTGGACGGCCTTCCCGCTTAATAAACCCCCCCGGAATTTTCCCCGCAGCATAATACTTTTCGTTATAATCTACTGTGACCGGGACATAATCAAGCCCTTCTACTGCATCCTCTGAGGCGCAGACCGTGGCGATCACGCAAGACCCCGCATACCGGGCAAAGACCGCGCCGTTAGCTTGTTTTGCAATTTTACCGGTTTCAAGGATCAGTTCCCTGCCTGCCAGTGTATATGTTACTCGTTGAATCATACTTTCCTTAGTATAAAAATAATGTAAAAAGAAAAAGAATAAAAAACCCGGCGCCGGCTGTTGTTTTGTAGGTTATAACCGGTTCCGGGCTGTTCCTTATTTTCGGAGGCCCAACTCTTTAATCAGAGAACGGTACTTTTTCACATCCATCCGCTGGACATACTTCAGCATCCGCCGGCGCTTGCCGACAAGGAGCAATAAACCCCGCTGACTTGATTTATCCTTCTTGAATTGCTTGCAATGTTCCGTAAGCTGATTAATCCGCTCAGTCAGCAAAGCAACTTGGACTTCCGATGCTCCGGTATCTTTTTCATTTTTACCGAATTTGGTAACGATAGCCGTTACCTTTTCCTTATTTAATGCCATATAGTTATTCTCCTTGGGAACCGCATAAAAATTCAATGCCCCTCACCGCATTGAAGTGTGAAGGAATACATATCTTTCCCTGTTTAATCCTGATTTCAGTTTTTTCCCTTTCTCTATTTATCCCATACACCACAACCGCATAGCGGCCATCCGGAGGCACAACCCGGCCCTGAGCGGCGATGTTGAAAATCAAACCGGCTTCTCCCTGTTCCGCGGCCATCCCTCCCAGGTCTATTGCAACATTCCGGCCCAGCGCGGACCGGGCCCTTGCCAGATCTCCCTCTGTTATGGCCTGCCGGATCCGGCTTGAACTTACCGGATAAGCTCCGTCCAATACCGGAGAAACCACCTCGGTTTTGATACCCCGGGCTTCAATACAGCGTTTGATACGCGCCGCGTCGGTATCAAGCCGATACCCGCACCGGAAGTTACTGCCTATGACCAAATAGGTCAGATTTCCCCGGGTTATCAACAGATCAATAAATTCCTGTCCTTTTAGTCTACTAAAATTCTCCGAAAAGTCAATCAGGATAGTTTGAAAAATCCCTAATCCTTCAAAAATACTGAGCTTTTGGGAGAGACTGAGAATAGTTCCCCCTGCAAGCCCGGGATTGATTACCTGTTTTGGACTCTGCCGGAAGGTGACCGCCGTGGGATTCGGTCCCTGCCGGACTATCTTCTCCATCAGGGACCGGTGTCCCCGGTGTACCCCGTCGAAAACGCCGATGGTCATGGCGGTCTGTTCGGGGTAGCCTGAGATTTTTCCCTCCCCGATAAAATCGGACCAGTCAATCACGCGCATAAACATACCCATAGCGCCATATTCCGGCTTTTTTTTCCAGAATTCCCAGCATCTCTCCGTCTCGGCGAACCACTCCGGCCGCATGGAAATCTTTTTGCTTAATTTGTCCCCGTAGGGCCTCTCCGGCAATGAATCCTTCAGGGGGGTTGCCGTGGAGCATCTTACAAACGGCCTCATCGGAAACGATAAAATAGGGAAGCCCCAAGGCCTCCAGGGTTTTCACATCAACCGGTCTGAGGGCTTGAATCAGTCCTGAAGAATCCTCCCCGTCAACCGCATCAGATACGTGAAACCCCGCAATACGGGTACGGGTCAGGGCGCCGAGGTGCGCCCGGGAGCCTGCGGCAACAGCGATGTCCCTGGCTAGAGATCTGATATACGTTCCCTTTGAACAGTGGACATACAGAACCGCTTCGGGCGGCAGGTATGACCGCAGTTCCAAAGCATACACCGAAACCGGACGTTTCTGCATTTCCACGGCTTTACCGCTCCTCGCCAGAACCGACGCCCGTTCTCCCTGAATGTGAAGCGCCGAATACGCCGGCGGCGCTTGTAGTATATCCCCTCTGAATTGGGAAAGCGCCTCTTGGATACGCTCCTGCGAGGGGATAGCCCCTTCCGCCACAAGAACGCCTTCAGGGTCCAAGGTATCGGTCTCAAGGCCGAAGCGGACCGTGCCTTCGTAGTGTTTATCGCTTCCTGAAAACCATGGGGCAAGCTTTACCGCCCTGTTAACAAGCACCAGAAGCAGCCCGGCAGCGAATCTATCCAGCGTCCCGGTATGCCCGACCTTACCGGTTGAAAACGCTTTTTTCACCGGCCTTAACGCTTCAAAAGACGTAAGCCCTTGTTTCTTGTTCAGCAGCAGATAGCCAGAGGTCTCATGGTCCCTCATTACCGCTCAATTCCTCAATCTTTTTGACCATATCAAACCCCTCCTTGATACTCGAATCCTCATGGAAACGAAGTTTCGGAGTTTGACGGATATGCATCTGCCCGGCGAGCTGGGATTGAATGAATCCCGCTGCGCTTTGCAAGCCCTCCACCCCTTTGGCAAGATTTCCTTCAGATTTAAAACTCGAAACATACACATCGGCCCAGGCTAAATCCCTAGACACCGAGACCCGGGTAATAGAAAGAAAAGGATTCACCCGGTAATCCTTAATTTTGCCTTCCACAATAAGAACGCCGATTTTTTCCCGGATAAGCCGCCCTACCCGTTCAATTCTATATTCCGCCATACTCAAGAGTCAGTATATACGAGGGAAGGAGTTTTTTCAATATATACAAGTCCGCAGATTATATATGATCCCTATCTGCTAAACCGCTTCGATCACTACCATAGCAATCGCATTGTCCCGTTCATGGGTCATGGAAATATGTACCCTAGTGGCGCCGCTTTGCTTCAGGGCTTGGAGCGCGGTACCGAAAAGCACTATCTCCGGTTTGCCGTTATGATGATTTACCACCATGATATCCTTGAGGATGATGCCTGCAAGCCCTCTGCCCAGGGCTTTGCCGAAGGCTTCTTTGGCGGCGAACCGCGCGGCCAGGGATAACGTGGTTCCGCTGCCTTTAGACAGCGCGGCGGATAGTTCATCAGGATGAAAAAAACGTTGCAACAACCCCGGAATGGCCTGCCAGCGTTCCAGCCGATGCACATGAACTACGTCCACCCCGATACCGATAATCATAACCCTCAACCTCTATCCTTGATTTGTACGGTAACCTGTTCAGGCTCCCGGCGTAATAACCTGAACCCTGGGGCAAGGTCTACGGATACCGGCAAGGTATAGGTACCCGGCTGGGTTATGGCGGAACAATCCAGAATCAGCATATCTTCAGGCGGGCTATACAGTTCAAGCTCCTGCTGGTTTCCTCCAAGGCGTACCATTCCGGTCTTAATTTCCCAATCCGCTATGAACCTTTCCTGTAATCCTTTTATCTTGATGGGTAAGTCGTCGAAATTCCCCAGTCCTATGATTTGCTTGATGGATCCTTGAAATTCGGTCATGGCCGTCCCCCTGATGCTTACCAGGGGATTTTGGTTTAAGATTGTTACCATGATGGAAAAATCATCGCTTCGGCCATCAAGTTCAATCATATCCGTTGTAAGCTCCGAAATGCCGCTCATCACATCTGAAGGGCCGTCCAGGAGCATTTGAGCGGGATTCAAGGTAAACCCCGCCAATTCATACCCCGGTTTTACCGAACCCCGGGTGTTTGCTTTCACAGGAACATACTTGCTGACCTTGTTGTCTAGGGTTAAAGGGATTTCCAGAGGATCCACCCGAATCTCCAGGGGATCAAGCCCTTGAGCGGTTCCCTTTTTGCGGAACTGTACCGGCGCTCTGTATATTCCCCTGCCTTTGCCCGTGAGATCGATATAGGGTTCAATGTCCTCTTCCGCCAGAGAACGGATACTTGCCGCGTCCCCGCGGATACTAAGCCGGATCATCCGGGGGTACGCGCTGGCAGGTACTATATTAGGCTCCAACTCCATCTGGAGAGGGGCCGCAAAGAATCGTTCCTCTAGGGTACTCATCCGATGGAATATAAAAAGCACCAGCGCCAGGGCAATGGAAAGCATCTTGGCGGGCCAATTTTTCGAGATTTTGGAGAGTAATCTCCTAAGGTCCAAGAATCGCCTCCTTTTCGGCCTCCGCCTGTGAAACCTCCGCCGAAGGATCGATTTCATGCTGCTGCTCCGGTTCCCCGCTTCGCACCCCATGTTCCAAAAGTTCCCGGAGTTTTTGGGTGGCTTCGCCGGAAGAAAGATCGTAGTACAATTTACCGTCAAAGGCAATGGATATGGCCCCGGTCTCCTCGGAAACCACCAGAATCACCGCATCGGACTGCTCGGACATTCCCAGAGAAGCCCGGTGCCGGGTGCCGAAACTCTTTTTTATATCCTGCTGTTCTGAAAGCGGGAGGAAACATCCTGCCGCGGCAATCCTTCCATGCTGAATAACCATAGCTCCGTCGTGGAGAGGGCCGTCAAATTCAAAGATCGCCACAATGAGACCGGAAGATATCTCCGCATTGAGCCGGGTACCGGTCTCAATAATGTGCCGTAGATTGACCCGCCTAGGAAATACCACCAGCACCCCCCGGCGCTCTTGGGACAAAATCTCCGCGGCGGTAACCACCGCTTCCAGATGCCCCAGCCGGGGTTTCGTATTGGGCCGGAACAGCTCGCTCTGTCCCAACCGGAGGATAATCTTCCGCAGTTCAGGCTGGAACACAATCGCCCCCGCAATAAAAAGTCCCGGAGCCAGGATATTGAGAATCCACTGCAAGGTGGTTAGTTTAAACAAAACCGCAAGGGCATACACCAAAGCGAGAAACCCGGCGCCCTTCAGCATCTGCATTGCCTGAGTTTTTACCAAGAATTCATAGGCTTGATAGAACAGAAACGCCAGGATCGCCACATCGAGAACCGGACGGATAATATCATAAAACGCGTTCAGCCGCTGAAGCCATTCCACTTGTACCCTCTTAACCTTGCATAGTGCTTTTTTGTGTTGCTTTTATAAAAGATAACCCAGATGACGGGTTTCTGCAATAGAGAACCGGTAAGGCCGGCGCCATATTAAATCCGTGTATGTGCCGCGTACCGTTCCGGCGGTTTGGTATAAAACTGATTCCGCGGCAATAAAAGGCTTACGCGGCATCAAGGGTGTCTGCCGGCCCGGCCGTCAGAATACGCCGCTTAATTTTTCTAAAACTCTGGAATTTGCCGTATAACCAAAGACAACCGTAATGATTTCATAATGTCTGCAAGGTTCGTAGGGCCTATGGTTATTGTTTCAACCCCGTCGGGTTTACGTTATTTTACCAGCAGGCTTGCCAAAGAAGGAATAGAAATGAAATTTCCTATGGCTCCGCCCAGGGAAGAAAGGAAAAAAACCAAGAGCGCCCTGGTAATACGGTTCCGGTAGATCCCCTTGAGGCTTATAATATCTTCGGAGATAGTTTCAGTGTCCGAAACCCGGGGTTTTCGCAGGGTAACTTCTGTAAGTCCCGACAAAAAGCCCACCGCAATAAAGGGATTGATGGTAGCAATAGGCGCTCCGAAAAAGGAAACTAAGATAGAAAGGGGATGACCTAGGGCGATAAAGGTTCCCAGGGCAGCCAAAGACCCGTTGAGTATAACCCAGCGGAGGAGCATTTCGAGGCTTACTCCAGGACCGGCCCGGAAGAATCCCAGTACAATAAGGGTCAAAATGAGAACCGGTATGATCCAGCCTGCGGCTTTTGAGAATACCTTGGGAGCGGGGATCACATCCAGATCCGAGACGTCCTCCCCGGTTTCTCCCGCGGCTATTTTTTCGAGATGCGCCTTAATCCCCAGAAGATGCCCTGCCCCGACCACCGCGACTTGTTTACCGGTTGCCCCGGGTTCTCTCCCCGATGTAATGCCCGCGCCGCCGGCCCAGATCTTTGCAGCCAGATACCGATCCCGCTCGTCAATCAAAGTTTCCTTGACTTCGGGAAGATAGCCGGCCAATTCGGACATCATACCTTCAAGTTCATTACGTTTCTTCAGGTTTTCAATTTCCGCGGCGCTTAATTTTTCAGAGGAAAAGGCGCCGGATAAAAGGGACGCCAGGAGCTTGCACTTGCTCCATAAGCTGCAACGCGCCCAGGCGCGGCGAAGGGTTATCTGAATTTCCCGGTCGCATAAAGCATAGGGAATCCCCAATTCTTGGGCGGTTTCCACGGCGATTTTCATTTCTTCTCCAGGTTTAACCCCCAACTCTGTTCCTAAACGGCGCTGAAAACCTGACAATACCAGATTGGCAATGAGAAGAAAGCCCTTGCCTTCTTTAAAGACCTTGGCCACATCAAGTTTTTCCCAATTTTCCTTTTCGGATATGGATTTGTACCTTCCCGGGTCCAGTTCGACACAGACCATATCGGGCCGGTCTTCCCGGATTATCCGGCTTACCTCTTCAATACTTTCCCTGGAAACATGGGCGGTCCCGATAAGGATAAATTCCCTGTTCTGGAGGGTTACAGGTATACGAGTGTCGTTCATTACTACTCCCCATTACTTTTCATCGCTATAGCGTTTTGTGATTATACCTTATTTCATTAAGAGTGAAAATCCCGTTGTTGATGTCCCGTACTTTAAGATTCCACGGATACGGCAGCGGGCAACGCCGTATCCGAGCTTTATCACCGGATCGTTTTTTTCGTGATGCGCTATGCAAACCTCCTATTGACCTAACTCGCTGAACCATCGAATAATCAAAGAAGCCGGCCGCTTCAGCAGGGGAAGCGCCGCGATTGCTGACGATAACCGGATCCCTGCGGCCATCCGTAGAAGGACTTATAGATGATGTTTATTTCTAAATTATGTACGACATTCTTACTGCCTCCGGGATGTATAATCCTAGGGCTGATACTTATTGCCCTGCTTTTCCCGCGCCAACCTAAGTTTATTATAGGGGTATTTATACTGTTGCTTTATCTCTTTTCTATTCAGCCGGTAACCGACTTCCTGCTCCGGCCTCTGGAGGATACCTATCCGCCGCTGCCCGCGGATGCTTCTCTTTCAAACCGCGGAATCCCTGATGAAGCCGAGGCTATTGTTGTGTTAGGCGGCGGAACAGTTCAGGGATCTCCTGATGCGGGGAGAGGCCGCGATACGCTCAAGACGGATGCTCTGAAAAGAGCCGTGTATGCGTTCAGCCTGCGGGACCGCTTCCCCGGCCCATACATATTGTCGGGGGGCAAGGTTTTCGATTACGGCCAGGAAGCGGAGGCGGTTACGGCTGCCGGGCTTTTTATCTCTCTGGGTTTGTCTCCTGAACGCCTTATACTGGAAACCGCAAGCCGGAACACCTGGGAGAATGCTAAAGAAGCGGCCAAACTCGGCTGCAAACAGGTGATCCTGGTTACTTCGGCGTATCACATACCGCGGAGTGTTTTCTGCTTCGAGCGTAATGGTATGTCGGTTGTTCCCGCGCCGGCAGATTATAAATGTGAACGGGGCCGAAAGTACGACTTTTTTAGTTTTATGCCGTCGATGGATTCTCTGTATGGAACCTATCTGGCTCTGCATGAATATATAGGCTTGTTTTACTATCGAAGCGTATACCGGTAACCGTCCCTTTCGGGCCCTCTTTTCCCCCAGCGGCCGCGGTCACCTCAACCCGGGAGGATGGATCAGCACTTTATCGATCCGGTTCCCATCCATATCGACGATGGTAAACCCATAGCCTTCATGTTCAAAACGCGCCCCGGTTCTGGGAATTTCTCCCGCGAGGCTCAGAATAAACCCCGCTAAGGTATGGTATTCCTGCGGTTTCCCCAAAAGGGTTTCCAGGGACAGGACTTCCGCTATTTCATCGATGTTCACATTGCCGTCCACCAGATAGGTTCCGTCGTCTTGCTTGAGAATGGGATTCTCCTCCCGGATCGGAGCGGAAAGCTGGCCCACAATTTCTTCAATCAGATCCCTCACCGAAAGAACCCCCGCAAACCCGCCGTATTCGTCCATTACCAAGAGAAAATCCGCATCCCCTTTTTTGAAGGCTTCAAAAGCCTTGAGCGCGGACATGGTTTCCGGGACAAAGGACGGCGCTTTCATAATGAATTTAAGCCCCGCCCATTGATTATCCAAGAGAGCAAACAATATGTCCTGGACCGAAACCACTCCGATAACTTCATCCAGGTTCCCGTCGGCTACCGGAAAGTACCGCTGATTCCGCTGTTCAACCGCGGCGCTCCGTATCATCTGCGGATCCGCGTTTATGTCCAGCCAGGTTATTTCCGAGCGGTGGGTCATAAAGGTCCCCACCGGCCGGTCTCCCAAATAAAAAACCCCTTCCACCATGATCCGCTCTTTGCTTTCCACAATCCCCGATTTTTCTCCTTCCATTAAAGCGATCCGCAGTTCGTCTTCGGTCATGCCGACCGATGCGGTTTTATCGATACGGAATAGGTTTATAACCAGCCCGGATACATCGGCGGCTAGGAAGATCAGGGGTTTACAGAGAAACACCAGGATGGTGATGAAAGGGAGGGTTCCGGCAAGGATCCGTTCCGGGGCTGCCGGGGCGATCTGTTTGGGAAGCGCATCTCCCAGGACAACCGCGACAAGGGTGATGATACCGGTTATCAGTACCGTCGCCAGATATTCGCTCCAGGGGGCAAGCTCTTTCCAGACATTCCATAGGGCGCTCAACCGGTCTCCCAAAGACTGGGCAAGGCCGAGACCGCCTGCCGCCCCCGCAAGAATCCCCAGAAAGATGATCCCGATACGCAGGGCGGAAAGAAACCGGAGCGGGTTTTCCGCCGCTTCCAGAGCTTTACGGTACTTTTTATCCCCCCCTTCCGCCTTAGCCCGAAGCCAGGTCTTCCGGGAACAAAGAAAAGCGGCCTCCACCAGGGAAAAAAAACCCTTTATAAGGACAATGAGCAGGATAAAAACAACCGCGGGTAAGGGATCCTCCATAGGCGCTTAATAAATTTCTTCCTTAGCTAAGGGACGGGTGATGGATAATTGCGGAGATGTCTGGACCACCACTTTTTTCCCATCCTTAGTTGTCATCCCAAGGATTTTGACAATAGGAAAACGGGGGTTTTCAGTATCCACATCCACTACCAGCGCTTTTTTCCCATTAGAGAGAAGCACGTAAAGGCCGATGGGATACACGGAAAGGGAATACACCAGGGCGCGGACTATGGTATCGTCATACTGTTTTCCCTCATTTTTGAGGATATCCATGATACCGGAATGTTTATCTTTAACCTTTTTATAGGGCCGATGCGCGGTCATGGCCTCATAAGAACAAGCCACGGCGATTATTTTTGCATAGAGACTTATCTTGTCTGCCGGAAGTTTCTGCGGGTAGCCGGTACCGTTTTCCCGCTCATGATGCTCCAAGGCCCCCCGGCATATAGCCGGCGAAAAATCGAAGGATTTCAGCAGTTTATACCCTAAGATCGGATGGGTGAGGATGGTCTTTCGTTCTTCCGGCGTAAGGCTCCACTTGGTTAAATACAGCCTGGGAGGCAGTTTCACCATACCGATTTCATGGAGGAGCGCGGCAGTTCCCAGTTCAACCAGGCTTCCATCCGATAGTTTCAACACGGACCCTATCATAATGGCTATGATCATGGATTTAACCGCATGGGATACCTGATAGTTCTCATCCTGGTTCGATTCATAATTCTGTTGAACCCAGAGCAAGAAACGGCGATCTTTGCATATTACCTCACAGGCCACCCTGATATTCTCGGAGATCGCGTCGAAGTTAAGTTCCTGGGCTTCCGTTGCTTGGTTAAAAAGCTCTTCCGTATATTTCTGAAAAAGCCGGTAAAACTCATCGGCATATTTAATGATCGTATCCTGGTTGTTTGTTTCCAAATTGAGGAGCGATTCCGCGGCTTTGGCAATATCGGCATTCTGGGCGAAAGATTCATCTTTCGGCTCGCCGTCGCTGTATATTTCCTTAAAATCCCATTCCATAAGGAGCGCCGTCAATTCATTTGAGAAAGGTATTTCCGGCGTAGCCAGTACAAACTGTTCATCAAGATAGATCGGTTTAGAAAAACAACTTCCTGCCGGAATATCTTTAACCGTATATGGTTTCATCCTAATATCTCCCCCTGATCGTTACCATTTTGACGTTATACAGCAGCGTGTTAACTTTTAATCTCTATTCTTACTAATAATATAACTAAAATTCCTTCTTAATCAAGACGGGAAAAGACGCAAGAAATCCGGAGGCTTAATGCCGCGCTAAAAGCCGTGCCTGCCTAAACGCCCCGCTGCTCGTCCGGTTGCATTTTTGCCCTCTTATCTCTATACTGAATTCACAATGAATCTTGAAGCCTTTATTCTTGGTTGCGGGGGCATGATGCCTCTGCCGAACCGGCATCTTACATCCGTGCTTTTAAGGCGTGAAGGAGAGCTTTTTTTATTCGACGCGGGGGAGGGAACCCAAGTATCTCTGCGCAGGCTCAATCTCAAATGGAAGAAAATATCGGTTATTCTCATAAGCCATACCCATGCGGATCACGTTACGGGTATTCCGGGACTGCTCATGCTCTCTTCCCAGGTGGATCGGGATGATCCGCTTTATATTATCGGCCCGCCCCGGATTGCCGAATACATCGAAACCAGCCGCCGGGTGCTGGATATGTATATCAACTATGAGATTGTGGTGCAGGAAATAACCGAACCGGGCATTGTATATCAAGGAGAGGGTTTTCATATCCGCTGTTTCTCTCTAAGGCATACTAAGCCTTGTTTTGGGTATACCCTTGAGGAAGATAAGCGTCCCGGGGAATTCCACCCGGATAAGGCAGCGGCTCTGAAGGTCCCCAGAGGGCCCCTGTGGGCTAAACTGCAATCCGGGGAACCCGTACAGGCCGAGGACGGTTCGGCAGTACAGCCCGATGAGGTTTTGGGCCCGCCCCGGATGGGCCGGAAATTTTCGTTTGTTACCGATACGCTGGCTTTTCATGACCTTATCTATGACGTAGCGGGATCGGATCTGTTCGTATGCGAAGGTATGTTTGAACGGGAACTCCTGGGAAGCGCTAGGGAAAAAAAGCACATGACCGCAGAGCAAGCCGCCCGGATTGCATCGGATGCCTGGGTAAAAAAGCTGGCTCTCATCCATTACAGCCCTCGGTATGCCGAGCATGATCTGAAACAGCTTTTGAAAGAAGCTTCAGCCGTTTTCCCGAACGCCGTACTGTCCAAAGATCGGATGGTATTTCCCATAGAATATGAGGGCTAGGCAAACTGAGAACAGGCGGCCCTGTTCTTGTTATTCCGGCGCAGCCGCCTCGCCGGACATCGGCCCCCTTAGCGATCTATCAATTCAGGTTTTGTGGCGATCCGGTCCAACTGCGCTTCCATCAATTTCAAAGCGCCCATAGACTTAAAATCAGGGTATCGGGATGCTTCACGCTCAATAATGGCGGCAACCTTTTCTGCGGCATCGGTTTTCTTGTATATGATGAGGACCCAAAAGGTATCGTCGCCGGTTTTTACCCGCTTCATCGGGATAGACTCGTTCAAAAGAGCGGCGGTCAACAGCTCTTCGATATGTTCCGCAAACTTCGTCCCGGGGATACCTCTTGCCCCGGCATAATTGATGATCATAGTATGTACATTGGCATTTAACTGGACCGTCAAAGACTGCCTGGCTCTCTGTTCAGCGGCAGCCAAAGATTTAGTAACCGAATTGGTTTTTGCACCGCCGATTCCGAATACCTCCTCTTCCTGTAGGGGCGGATTACGGACGAAAGCCGGTACATCGGCGTTTGTGTTTTGATCCGGAGGTTTAGAAGAAGCCGAAACGCAACTGCTTATCAGAACCATAATAAATACTACTAAAACTATAGGAATACATTTTTTTGTTACCGGTCCTATAACGGAAATTCCGGCGCAGGAATCGAATGGTAAGGGAAAATCTTTAAGCCGTCGCCTGTATATACCTAAATTATATGGGGGGGGGGGGGGGGGTACTAAATTATATGATTCGCTCAAAAAACTTTGCGCCGACGCTTGAATATCCATACGATACTTCTCCATTTAGTATTATGAATACCTATCCATTAGTATTTATGAATAATAATAAAAACGCTTTATTTTTTTGTCAAGCCGGATTATCATATTCGCTTATGAAACGGTAAAAAAATTATGCGTTAATCCTGTTTATTCCTTGACGAAAGCTGCGGACCTATAATATACTATCATAAATAAGGCATAAAATTGTCAAGGGCGCTTGGCTCAGCTGGTTAGAGCGCCACGTTTACACCGTGGATGTCAGAGGTTCGAATCCTCTAGCGCCCAAACACAGGATGCCGGTTTCTAAATAGTACGTAATGCCTAAAAACTAAAAACCTAGCCCAAAGTACACTGGTTACTGCGAGGCAGCCAAGTGAAACACAAAGGACTAGGCATGAGTACAAGAAAAGACCTTTTTAGGACTTCCAGTCAAGAGTACCGGAAGGCGGGGAAAAAAGAGCGCGGGGTAATCCTTGACCGG
>JAITHW010000183.1 GCA_031279815.1 Treponema sp.
AGCTCCTGATTCGTCTGGGCAAGCCGGGTATTTTCACTTTCCAACTGGGCGATGCGATTGGTAAGCGCGGCGGTATCGGCCTGGTTCTGGGACGCCTGGGAGGCGGCGGTTTTGGAAAGCTCCTGATTCGTCTGGGCAAGCCGGGCGTTTTCCACTTCTAACTGTCCAATATGGGCATGAAGGGCGGCGATTTCAGCCTCATTTTGGGATATCCGGGCCGTAAGGACCGCCAGCTCCCCCTCCCTTTGATGAGCCTGCTCCGATGTTTGCAATAAGTCCCGATTTAATTGGCTCAACCGGAGATTTTCTTTTTCCAATGAAGTAACCCTGGCTCTCAGGGCATCTATTTCAGAACTCTGTCCCGAGGCCGTGTCTAACTCTGTCCGAGATATCCGTGCCAGGGAGGACGCTAAATAGATATCCAAATTACGCCGCCTGTGGGTCTCTTCGGTGATTCCCTCAAGATACCGGATAAGAGATTCGGACAGCCTCACCGCGTCATTATAATGTTCCTGCTGTAGAGCGTTCCGTACCTGATTAAACATACCGGTAATCCGGTTTTCTTCAAGCTGGATTTTCTGGCGTTGGGATGCCAATGAAGTCAGTTCCGCCCGGGCCCGCTCCAGATCCGACGTTCCCTCCTGTTGGGCATGAAGGGACCGGGATTCATGGGAAGCCCGCATCTCGCCTTCTTGCTGCCGTAATTCTTCCCGAATATGCTGCCGTTCTTCATTGAGGTTTCTTATGCTGCTCTGATACTGATTCTGAAGCTGATGATACTTCTCGTCTTCGGCTTCCTGTTCTATTGCAAGCTGCCGCCGGTATGCGGCTAATTCTCCCTGGTAATACCCGGAACGTTCTTCTTCATACCGGGCTACCAATTCATGTATCTCTTCTAAAGAACCGCCCAGGGTCCTAAGCCGCTGCTGTTCAACCGCAATATCCTGTTCCAGCAAGTCCCTATACTCCGCTTCCCGCTCCTGATACTGATTTTCTAAGTTGCTTATGGCGGTAGTATGATCTTGGTCAAGAGCGGCCAGTTGCCTTCGGATTTCTTCTATCTCTTGATCTTTTTCAGAAATATTGGCTTCCGCCTGTTGCCGTAATTGCTGGAGCAGTTCTCCCTCTACCGAAGAAAAGGCGTTGCCCCGGGTAGTCTGAGCGGCTTCCTCTTTATTAACCAGGTAGACAATACCCAGAATAACCAGGGCGGATATGACAAAAACCGCCATATTAATAATAATGGGAAATACCAGCTCGTTTTTACGGAGGATTACGTTATCAGACTCCAGGTCTAAAGCCAGGCGGTTTTTATGGACAATCTCTTCAATCTGGGTTTGTATGGCTTGAACATCTTCGGTGGTAATACCCTTCTCATCGACCGATACCTCCGCCTCATGCTGAGAAGGCTGTTTAGGAGGGGTTTGTTTTTTAAGGGTGGCCTTATGTAATAGCCCTTTTTTTACCGGAAAAATAAACTCCCCGGAACCGGATTTGTTTGAAATAACATCCATAGTATCGAATGAATGTTCTCTATTCATGTTACCAGCCTATCTCATCTGCTCAATATACAGTTGTGAGTATGTACTATTAGTCCCTAAAGCCTATATACAAATACATCGTTTAACCCTATAATACCTTTATCTTTAATTTATATATTCTTATACGGAGGATGTCAACATGAAACGTATTAGTTTGGTCGTAGCGGTTGGTCTTTTATGGTCTCTGGTAAGCGTTTCGGTTTTCGCAAGACCCATGTCGGAATCGGAACTTGCGAGTCAGAATCAGGCGCGGCAGCAGGAATTGGAAGCCCAAATACAGGCGGCCCAGGCCGCGCAACAAGCGCAAGCCGCTCAACCGGCACAGCCTGCGGAACCGGAACAGCCGATTCAAAGGGTACAGCCGGTTCAGCCTGTGGAGCCGGGAAAAACTTATGAACTGATACTGCTCCATACCAATGATCATCATGGTACGGTACTTCCCAAAAACGGCCGCGGAGGGCTGGCTGAACGGGCGACGATTGTCAAAATAGCGAAAACCGCCTTTCCCCAAGTGCTTTTGGTGGATGCCGGAGATATTAATACGGGAACCGCTTTGTCCAATATGTTTGCTGCGGAGCCGGATATTCTAGCCTATAACATGATGGGGTATGATGCGGGGGTCCTCGGAAACCATGAATTTGACGGTGATTTGGAAAAACTGATGAACCAGGGCGCTCAGGTTGAGTTTCCGATTATTACCTCTAATATCAAGACCTCCGGCGGAGAGTATCTGGGGCTTCCCTATCTGGTAAAAGCCTATGACGGGTTTACTGTAGGCATTTTCGGTATCACCACCCTCCGCACCAAGGTCATAGCCTCGCCGGACCCCAGCCTCATCTTCATCGACGAGATTGACGCCGCCAAAGAAATAGTGGATATTCTGAAAAATAAAGAGCAGGTTGATATTGTCGTCGGCCTGACCCATATTGGAGACAAGCAGGAATCTCCGGATCATGTTACCTCTTTTGAACTTGCGGCATCGGTTCCCGGTATTGATGTTATTGTGGACGGCCATTCCCATTCTTTCTTTGACGCGGCCAGAAAGCTGGGCAATACCTACATCGTTACCGCCAATGAGTGGGGAAAATATCTGGGAGCGGGAAGAATCTCGGTAGTGGATAGAAAGCTTGCGGGATTTGACTGGCTGCCCATACCGATTGGGCCCGATCCTGAAGTCAGCACCGCCCTGGCCCCCTATATTGCCAAGGCCAATGAAAGCCTGAAAGAAGTGGTAGGCGAAGCCGCGGACACGTTCGTCTTTGGGGACAGGCTCACGCGGAAAGAGGAGACCGCTCTGGGAAACGCTATTTGCGACGCCAATGTCTGGTACTTCAAGACGGTATCCGGTCAAGAGATAGACTTCGCCTTCCATAACGGCGGCAATATACGGACGGAACTTCCCGCAGGCCCCATTACCCGGGAACAGATTCTCACTATCCTTCCCTTTGAGAATTACCTGTATATTGCATCCCTCAAGGGTTCAGATATCATCGAACTCTTCAATTTTATCGCTTCCATACCCCAGGGAGCAGGCGGATGGGCCCAAGTATCCAAGGAAGTACGGTATACCATTGATTATACCGAAGATACGGGGCAGCTCAAAGACCTGACTATCCATGGAGAGCCGGTTGATCCTGAGCGGGTCTATAGGTTCTGCACCAACGATTACCTTTTCGGCGGCGGAGACGGGTATACGGTACTTACCAAAGCGGAAGACCCCTTCAATACCTCTCTGTTGCTCTCCTATGTGTTTATCCGGTGGATTCAGGACGCGGAGGAACCCATTGCTCCGCAAACTGATGGGCGGATTACGGTGATTACCGCGGAATGAAACAAAGAAGCGCCGGAAGCATAAGTAACAGGTAATAGGGAACAGATAGGAGTACGCGGGTTTCCGGCATCGCGGGAACCCGGGCCGCTCCTCTTACCTTTTCTCTGTTACCGTTTCCCTCTTTCACCATGGAAACCGCCTCATCGCCGTGAACTCCCGCCGGTGCAAGTCCCGATTGCTGTGGGACAAAATTGATAATTATATTATCCGATTCCGATTATTTCCTTTAGGAGTAAGCGGGCCCTGCTTCCACGGAAACCCGCGCTTCTTGCCCCGCCTATTCCCCCTATTGTCATATTTTCCCCGGTTAGGTATTATATAGCTATGCTTACTCCGCTCATCAAAGAAATCTTATCGCTTCCTGCGGAATCCCAAGACCTTACCGTCAAGGGCTGGGTCAGGACAAAACGGGAACTTAAAAACCTGATCTTTGTGGAAGTGAATGACGGTTCCTCCTTTGACAGTATCCAGTGTACTTTTGACCGGGGGAGTGACGGAAACGCCGGGCTTAGTCCTTCGGTCCAGGCTATTCTATCTACATTGTCTACGGGCAGTTCAGTAGCCATACAGGGCCGTCTTGTACCGTCTCCGGCTTCCGGGCAGAACGTGGAAATCGCCGCTTACGATCTTGAGCGTATTGGGGAAGCGCCGGCAGAGACTTATCCTTTACAGAAAAAACGCCACTCCCTGGAATTCCTTCGAGAGATTGCCCACCTCCGAGCGAGAACCAATACCTTCGGCGCGGTTGCCCGGGTACGGAGCCGCCTCGCCTTTGGGGTGCATGAGTTTTTCCAAAACCGGGGGTTCCGGTATGTTCATACCCCCATCATCACCGCTAACGACGCCGAGGGGGCGGGCGCTATGTTCCAGGTAACAACCTTGAATCTGGAATCTCTCGCCGCATCTGGAAAAGCGCCGGATTATCATAATGATTTCTTCGGCAAACAGAGTTATCTCACGGTTTCCGGGCAGCTTGAGGCGGAGACCTATGCCGCCGCTTTATCCCGGGTCTATACGTTTGGCCCCGCCTTCCGGGCGGAAAATTCCAATACCACCCGGCATTTGGCGGAATTCTGGATGATTGAGCCGGAAATGGCTTTTGCCGATCTGAAAGATAATATGCTGTTGGCAGAGGACTTTCTCAAATTTCTTTTTACTCTCGTGCTGCAGGACTGTCCGGAGGATATTGCCTTCTTTGACGCCCATATAGAAAAGGGGATCATCACGGCATTGCGGTCGGTCGTTGATTGCCGGTTTGCCCACATTACCTATACCGATGCGGTTAAGGAGCTTGAAAAGCAGGCGGCAGTTTTTGAGTTCAAACCTTTTTGGGGGTGCGATCTCCAAAGCGAACACGAGAAATTCCTCACCGAGAAGGTCGCAGGAGGGCCGGTTATTGTGACCGATTACCCCAAAGCAATAAAAGCGTTTTATATGAAGCTGAACGAAGATGAGAAAACCGTCCGGGCTATGGATGTGCTGGTTCCCCGGTTAGGAGAAATCATAGGCGGGTCCCAGCGGGAGGAAAATCTGGCCCGCCTTGAAAAACGGATGCTTGAATTGGGCATGAACGCCGAAGACTACTCGTGGTATCTTGACCTCCGCCGTTACGGTACGGCGCCTCACGCAGGGTTTGGCATGGGTTTTGAACGGCTTATCCAGTATGTTACCGGTATGGCGAACATCAGGGATGTAATCCCCTATCCCCGTGCGGTGGGTCAAGCGGAATTTTAAGGGGATAGTTAAGAAAACAATAAAAAGAGGGTTTTCAAGATGTATCATAATATGATAGGATATGTCTAGGTACAAAAGGACTATGTCCGGTGAAAGCCTGCCTTACATTGGTATGAAAGATTATTTTTTTTCTATAATAATATTCGGTTCGGTTCTTTTTTCTCTGGCCGCTCAGGACGCGATTCCTAAACCGAGTATTAGTTCTCAAGCGGCGGTACTCATAGACGCGGCTACTGGTACCTTGCTTTTTGATAAAAACGGAGATAACGTTATTCCGCCGGCATCTTTGGCTAAACTGATGACCATTCACATAGCCTTGAACGAAGTGGCCGAAGGAAACGCCTCTTTGGATGAGGTGGTGGGCCTCCCCCGGCAAAGCTGGGCTATAAACCAGCCCCCGCGCTCAAGCCTTATGTATCTGGCTTCCGGGCATATCGTAACCCTCCGGGAGCTGCTTTTGGGGCTTGCCATCCCTTCGGGCAACGATGCGGCGGTGGCGGTGGCTCTGCGTTTTGCCCCCACGGTGGAAGCCTTTGCCGAACGGATGAATCAAGAAGCCCAATGGTTTGGACTTTCAACGACTCATTTTGTGGAACCCTCTGGAGTCTCGGAGTATAACCTGACCACCGCAAAGGAATTCGTCCTATTTTGTCAGGAATACCTCAAGCTCCACCCGGAGACCCTGCGGGACTATCATTCGGTAAGGGACTTCGCCTATCCTAAAACAGAAAATTTAGCGCCGGTTTATCGGGGAAGACCCAATACCATCATAAGGCATAACAATAATACCTTGTTGGAAACCTTTGAAGGAGTGGACGGGTTGAAAACAGGTTACATTGATGAGTCCGGTTACAATATCGCCATTACTGCGGAACGAGAACAGACCCGTTTCATTGCGGTCATCCTGGGGGCAACGGCGCTTCGTCTCCGGGATGAAGATGGAAGAAAATTACTTGCCTGGGGTTTTGAACACTTTAAAACCCTAAGACCGGTACCGGAGCCTCTGCCGCCCATACAGGTATGGAAGGGCAAGGAGGATACCGCTGAACTTAGCGCCCCCACGCTTTTGGAATTTACCGCTTTTACCGAACGGGGGAAGTATCTCCGCTGGGAAACGGAACTGGCGGATCCCGTCATCGCTCCCCTTCCCGCAGGCAGTAAGATAGGCGAACTGGTTCTCTATGACGATATAGGAGAGCTCCGGCGCTTCCCCTTACTTGCCTCCTCAGAAATAGAACAGGGCGGCTTCTTCAAACGACTCTGGGATACCATACGGCTGTTTTTCCGTTCCTTAAAGGCCGGATAGCGCATCTTCCCCTACCAAGCAAGACAAGTTACTTTTCATCATTAGTCGAAGTCATATTTCCCCCGCCCTGCGGGGCGGGGGAGTCAACCAGAGATTTTTCGCATAATAGTGTATCCAATTCTTGTTCTATTCCCTGGAGGGTGGCTTCCAATTCCCGGATTCGCCGGATTGAATATTGAACCTTTTTCCCCCACAACCGTTCACACGTCCTATCAAGAACAGTTTCAAAAGATACATTATCGGAAAGTATTACGGATTCTTTATCAAAAATCATAGCATAAATATACTATATTATATGAAACATCCGCAAGCTCTATCGGCGTTTTCCCCTGAAAAATTACTGTTTTTCAGGGATACTTTCAGAAACACTTATCGAAATATCCGGCCCATCGGAACCCTCCGCCTTTCTATTATCAAAGGCCCTGATAAAGGTTACCACGGCGATAAACCCGATAAGTATCAATACTAATTTCCTCATAACTCCTCCGAACCAGGGGTTCGCATAACACCTTTTTGATAGTATAATACTAGGGTTTAAGGAAATCAAGAGGATTAACAGCCCTTCCGTTTTTATACAGAGCAAAATGAAGATGAGGGCCTGTACTGTAACCGGTGCTGCCCACTTCACCGATCTTCATCCCTTGGGACACATACGCTCCTTGGGACACCGAAGTTGCGTTTAGGTGAGCGTACATGGTTTGATACCCATCGTTATGGGTAATAATGATATATTTTCCATAAACCGAATTGAGCCCCACAGTTGATATCCGTCCGTCCATAGCCGCCTTTACCGGAGTTCCGGTACCGGCAGCCAGATCCAGCGCGGCATGATACCGCCGCACCCCGCTTATAGGATCGTTTCGCCAGCCAAAGGGAGAGGTAAGCCGTCCTCGGATAGGATAAATAAAGAGTTCCCCCAGAACCAGCTTGAGGTCTTCGCCCCGCATTTTCGCGCCGGGAATAAAAAGCACGGTTTTCGGCTGGATGTTTTCACTCTGTATGTCATTCGCATCCAAGATTACCTCCAAAGGAACTCCCATGGATTTGGAGATTTTAGAGAGGCTGTCTCCTGGTTTCACCGTATAAGGGATCCCGTTCATATTGGGGATCCGCAAGGCATCCCCGGCGCGCAGTAACTTCGCGTTGGAGATGGCGTTGGACGCGATGATGGCATCCATAGAAATCGCATAATTAGCGGCGATTTTCGATATGGAATCCCCGTTTTTCACTGTATAGGATTCCCAGGCAAAAGTTTCCACCATATTGAGAGGCATATCTTCATCAGGAATCTCCGGCGCCGGGTTAGATAAGCCCGCGTAAGTGGCTAGGTTCTGCCTGAGTCCCTTATCTTCCCCGGGTTCTAAAAAATAGATTCCTCCCGGCAGCAGGCTTATTTTCAAGGCGCTTAAAAAATTATGCGACCAGTTTAGAGAGATCAGAGCAAAGACGGCGATACCCCCTAAGAGGATGATCGTAAAACCGGTAACGCCGAAAGGCTTTCGCGCAGGAGCCGCTCTTTTTTTATAAGCAGATCCCGCAGGCGTATCAAAAGCCGGTAAGGTAATACGGGAAAGCGGACTAACCGGCATAATAGAAGGCTCTTTTTTTTTATAGTATCGCTGCACCGGAGCCGGCTGCTGCTTAATCTGGGTCATTACGCTCTGGGATGAGCCATGCCCGGGCACGGTATAAGTTTCCGGCTTCTGCGGTTTATTCTGAACCGCAGGGGAGGAAGGTTTATTGCGACGATTAACCTGTTGTTGCACGATTAATTCATTCATCATGTTACTTTATCGACATAATGCAAGAGAATGATTATACTCACTCTTAATAGGGATCTTGGCTATGGAAAACAATGGGAATTTAAAACCGGGACGGGCAATCGCGGGAGCGTTTTTCATCGCGATCTTAATGAAAATGTTCCTATTCGACTTTATGATCGCCGAAGGACATTCCATGCTGCCCGCTATTAAACCGGGTTCCGTCCTAATAGTAGGCAAAATTGCTTACGGGTTGCGGCTTCCCTGGTCCGGCTTCTATCTCCTGTGCTGGTCTCTGCCTAAACAAGGGGACGTGGTGGTTTTTTATACCCCTCGGGGAGAAATTGCGGTCAAACGCTGCGCGGGAATTACCGAAGGGTATACCTTCATTGCGCTGGGGGACAACAGTTTACAGTCCTATGATTCCCGTTCTTATGGTCCCATTCCGATAAGTAGTATAATAGGGAAAGTATTAGGAATTTAGATGCTCTATACCAAGGAAAAGATCAACAGAAAGGGGCGGGAAACGCAGGAGTCTTTTTCTCATTACAACCAATACCCTGATCCGGGTCAAACCGGTGTTCACAAACGGTTCCGGATGGTTTTTTTTCTGTTTGCCTTGTTAAGCCTCTCTATATTGATACGCTACGGCACCCTGATGCTTAACTCCGGTACGCCGGAAACCGTCATTCCCGCACGGACCTTTACCGAACGGGGAGCCATCCTAGACAGAAACGGCCGTATTCTGGCAATGCAGACCAAGCTGGCCAATATCAGCGTATGGCGGCCTGAAATAAACAACCTGGAAGCCCTGAGCCGGGAACTTGCTCCTATTCTGGAACTTTCCCCGGGGGAAATCCAGCGGCGGATCAGCTCATCCCCCAGTGATTTTATCTATTTGAAAAAACAGGTTGATCAGTCTACCATACAAAAAATCGAGGCCGCTCTGAAAAATTCCCTCCGGGGAATCAATATTGAACCTATTGTAGGCCGTATTTATCCTGAAAGCCGCCTGGCAAGCCAAATCATAGGTTTTGTAGGTTCAGAGGGGATTGGACTTGAGGGAATCGAATATGCCTTTGAAGCGGAACTGGCTCCGGACAGCGCCAGAAACGGCAATCAGGTGATTCTTACCATCGATTCCAATGTACAGTACATCCTTGAAGGAATTGCGGAACAAACCTTAATCGAAAACAAAGCCGAAGCGGTGATGCTCATGGCTATGGATCCCCGTACCGGGGATATTCTGGGTTCCGCTTCCCTGCCCGGTTTTGATCCCAATAATCTACAGAATTCCAGTGAAATTGCCCGGATGAACAGGCCCGCGATCTGGAGTTATGAACCGGGATCGGTGTTCAAGATATTCTCCCTGGCCGCCCTCATGGATACGGGAGCCATAACGGGAAACAGCACCTTTGTCTGTAACGGCCATTATGAACGGGTTACGAATTTAGGGGAACGGATTACTATTAATTGCCTTGGCACTCACGGAAGGGTAAGCGCCAAGGAGATTATCCTCTATTCCTGCAACGCCGGGGCAGCCTATGCCGCAGATCGGCTCCGGGCCGATGCCTTTTATGAGACCATGAAGAATTTCGGATTCGGTTCCAGGGTTGGTACCGGCAACCCCGGGGAGACCATTGGATTTTTCCGGCCTGTGGATCGGTGGTCGGATCGATCCAAGCCGACTATCACTATGGGGCAGGAAATATCGGTTTCCGCCTTACAGATGCTTCAGGCCGCCACGGTAGTGGCTAACGACGGGATTCTGGTACCCCCAAGAATCGTATCTCGAATTCGTTCCAGCGACGGAAAGACAGAAGAGGCCTTTAATCCCGGCACTCCCCGGCGGGTACTCAAAGCGGCGACCGCCCAAGCTATGCGGGCCTATATGGAAGACGTTACCTCTGTTGCCGGTACCGGCTGGCGGGCGAATGTGGCGGATTTGTCCCTGGCAGTGAAAACCGGTACCGCTCAGATTACGGATCCCGCAACCGGAGCTTATTCAAGTTCGGACTTTATCGCAAGCTGCATAGCCCTGCTCCCTGCGGAAGCCCCTTCCTTGGTTTTGTATGTGGTAATCGTGAAGCCCCAGGGAGAATCCTACCTTGGAGGCCGTATCGCCGCGCCTTCCATACGTCAAGCTGCCGAAAGCCTGGTGGATTACCTGGGCATCCCCAGAGGCAGAAATCCCCAGGTGAGCCATTCCGGCTCCATCAGGTTACCCAATGAGAACATTCCCGTTGTAGGAGATACGGTGCCGAATTTTTCCGGTCTTTCAAAACGCCAAATCCTGCCCTTCCTGATTCGGGATGATCTTCATATTGAAATAAAAGGAGACGGGTGGGTCAAGCGTCAAAGACCGCCTCCGGGAACGCCCCTGGGCCCGGATACCGCCATCGTTCTGGAACTGGAATAGAGTGTAGCATAATCCGCGATAGGGAAAGCAATTACAGGCTATGAAAAAAGCCCGGAAATTCGTGTTATCTCGTTAACGTAAGTTCCACGCGCCTGTTTTTATACTTACCGTCACCGTCCACCGGCGAAACCAGACGAAGCCCTCCTGATCCGGCAATGATAAGCTGTTTCCGGTCTACACCGGCCTCGGTAAGTATAGCCGCCACCACTTCCGCACGCCCGCGACTTAACGGCTCCAGTTCATTCCGTTCTTCCGCTTCTGTTCCTTCAGTGGGATTTGCGTACCCTTCTATCAAAACCCGGTAATCAGGATGGGCTTTGAGGGTATTCTTAAGATCTTGAAGGTTGCGGCTGTTTTCCGCTTCGGTCTCGGGATCCAGACCGATAAAATCCATCCTGTTCGGGGGAAAGATAATATAATATGAAGGAATCAGGGGGTAGGGTTCGTTAACCGCGGCGGATTCCTGATCTGCCCCGCTTCCCTGAGACTGCTCCGTCTCTTTCGCCCGGTTGTCTGCGGCATATCCGGTTTCCGGTTCCACCCTCCGGTTTTCGTCCGTTCCGTTTCGATCCGCGGTTCTCCGGGGCAGGGGCATTCGATACCCTACCATCACCCCTATGCCCCCCCAAATCGGATATCCCACATTAAAATAAGGCTCCACATACCAGTTTCCAAGGGAAAACCGCGCCCCTGCGGTAAAAGACATTTCAAGAGAGGCCCAGACTTCGTTTACCAGCACCACAACGAGGGCTCCCGGACTTATTTCCGCAAAGAGATCCGCCTTGTTTAACCGCAAAAAGTACATCCGCGCAAAGATACTGTGTTTAAATACAGTGAGCCGTTTATAAAAATCGGTGCTTGTTCCCATTTTAAGTCCCCCGGATACCAAGTCGTTAAAGCGGTATTCCGCTGCCCCCGCCCAACCCCCTCCAATATCATACACCCTATTGCCATGAACCGTTGCACCGCTGCTCACCTCTCCTCCAAGCCCAACGGAAACTCCGGTATTTTCCGCATATACTATGCTCGGCAGCAGGAACATAAGGGCGAGAAGAATACTTCTAAAGAGCGGTACCACAGAAGGCATGGAATTTATCCGGTCCGCGGAGAAACCTCCTCCTTTAGGCGCGGAGATATAAGGCGCAACAAAAAAATTTTGTAATAACATTTTTGACAATACTCCTTGTTTTCTTATATTCTGCCAAAGAACCGAAAGCGGGGTTCCATGGTCTTTGACATAGGTTCCGCCGCGAGACTCCGGCGGGTAAAACCGTAAAGCCCGCAAACTAAAACCCAAAGCCAGCCTAGGGGCTTTGTAAAAATAAATGCCGGCGGAGGGTGAAACCTCCGCGTCGGCTTAACCGGCCTAAGCCTTGCCGTTGAAACAGGAAAGCCCCTAACATTCAGCGGCTCACTCCTTTACAATCTTATTCGGTAGATACCTCTCTTTAGTATAGCCGTTTTATGAGAGAAAAAATAGAATAAAAAACCCCTTTTGAACCATGCGGCAAGCAGGTAATGCGGCCGGGCCTAAGCTCCCGCTTGACAAAAAAAACGCTCTTTCATAGGCTTAAGGCATGGCACACCAAGGTTCTTCATTCATGTCTAAATTGATTATGCGTATACTGGCAGCCTTTACCATTATTATCGCCGTAATAATCGGCATTGGGTTGGGCTTGTCTCTGGCGGAAACCGCCAATATTAAAAACCAGGAAGATTTTGTTGAATTCGCCCCTGCGCTGCCCACTAAGATCCTCGATATCAACGGAACCTTGATCACCGAATTCGCGGCGGATGAAAAGCGGGAATTGGTTTCCCTTAACGGGCTTCCCCGGCATCTGATTAATGCGGTACTGAGCAGGGAGGATCCCGATTTTTATAATCATAAGGGATTCAGCATCCGGGGTATAGTCCGGGCTTTGTACGGCCAACTGACCGGGAGGAATTTGGGGGGAGGATCTACCATTACCCAGCAGATTGCCGGCACGCTTTATACGGATCGAACTGAAAAGACCCTGGCCCGGAAGATCCGGGAATTGTGGTGGGCTCTTCAGATGGAACGGAGGTATACGAAAAATGAAATTCTGGAGATCTATCTTAATTATGTGTACATGGGGCCCGGTACTTTCGGCGTTGAAGCGGCAAGTAAATACTTTTTCGGCCATAGCGCCAAGGATATAACCCTGGCGGAAGCCGCGGTCCTGGTAATCCAGCTTTCAAGCCCTTCACGGTACAATCCTCTGAATAATCCCAATGACGCTATGGACAGACAGCGGGTTGTCCTGGACCGGATGATTGAATTCGGGTATGCTACAAGGGAAGAGGCGCAAGCCTCCTTTGATGAATACTGGGCTAATTATGATTATACCAGGGCATCGGTAGCGGCCTATTACAACCGGGAAGACGCGGCCCCCTGGTTCAGCGAATATGTCCGCCGGGAACTGGAGGACATGATGTATGGAAACATGGATTATTACCGGGACGGATACACGGTGCTTACCACGCTGGACCTGAAACAGCAGGAAACCGCGACTAAATTAATGGCCCAGGGACTTGAGAAGGCCAATAGGGAATACACCGCTTCCGGCAAAAAACGTTTGGATCAGGCGGAGCGGACCTACATACCCATTGTGGATCTTCTCTCCCTGTACTTCAATATGGAAGGGGTTCGTTCCACTTCAAGCGCCCAGCATAAACAGCGTACCATAACTCAGTATACCAAGGCGCTTAACCCGATAGTGGACTTAGCCTCCCTTGCCTTTGGGATTCAGGACCTCAAGGAGATCACCAATGCGGGCTTTGAGAACCTGAAACGCAGTACCGAGCAGAATGTGGTTGAAGGCGCTCTTATCACCATTGAGAACGATACGGGGTATATTACCGCCCTCATCGGAGGGTCCAAATATGATGAATCCAACCAGCTTATCCGGGCAACCCAGGGCAAGGTCATGCCGGGATCTTCCTTTAAGCCCCTGTACTATTCGGCGGCTATTGATTCCCGTAAATTTACTTCATCCTCCCTTATTTACGATATTCCCATTGTCTTCCATAATGAAGACGGAACCCCCTATATACCTCTCAATTTCAGGGGCGAATGGAAAGGCTCGGTGCTGCTGTACTATGCCCTTGCCCATTCCATGAACGTTCCCTCTCTCAAAGTCCTCGACGGCATCGGGTTTGACGCCGCCATAGACCGGGCTTCGGCGCTCTTGGGCATCGAAGACCCCGAAGTAAAACGGCGTACCTTCCCGCGGGTGTACCCTATGGGATTGGGGATTATTTCCCTCGCTCCCATACAGATAGCCCGTGGTTTTGCGGTCTTTGCCAATCAGGGCCGGGACGTTACCCCCATTGCTATCCGGGCGGTGGAGGACCGGAACGGCAGGATCGTACTGGATACGGAGCGGGACATGCGCCAGCGCCAGCGGCGCATGAAAAACGGGGGGCAGGTGATAAGTCCCCAAAACGCCTATGTTATGACCAGCATCCTCAAAAAGACCGTGGAGATCGGGACCTTGGCAAGCGGATCAGGGTGGGGATCGAAGTTTACGTTCCAGGACGGCCAGGGAAAGCGGTACCGTATACCGGCGGCGGGTAAAACCGGAACCACCCAAAACTGGTCCGACGCCTGGGCCGTAGGGTATACCCCGTATTATACCACCGCCATCTGGTTCGGTTTTGATAAACCGGGTAATTCCCTGGGGCTTTCCCTGACCGGCGCAACCCTGGCCGGTCCAATCTGGGGAGATTTTATGCGGGAAATCCACCACGGGCTTCCTATGCGGGATTTTGTCAAGCCTTCGTCAGGAGTTATTGAGGTAACGGTCTGCGCCAAATCCGGCTTGCTGCGTACCGGAACGTGCAATGAGGGGGAAGTAACCCTTCCCTTCCTGGAGGGAACTCAGCCCGCTCAATACTGTACCATTCATGGAGAAAATGCCGCGTTATTGCCCCCGGGCGCTCATCTTCAGACGCCTTCTTTTGAAATCGGAAGCGGCTTTGATACGGATATCCTGACCGGCGAACTGCGTATGCCTGTTTTACGGCTTGACTTGCCCGATACCGCAGGCAGCGCCGCTTCAAGCCGGGACCGCCTTTCCAATGCAGCCGGGAACGGCAATGCTGCCGGTGACCGGCCTGAAAGCGGGCTTGGTTTCAATGACGAGCCTGACTTCTTTTACCTTTCCAATGACGAGCCTGAATTGCCGGCCTATAATCCGCTTCTGGATTAGGCTGTCTTTAGCCGTCCCGGTTTCCCTCCTTGACCGGGAGCCGGTACTCCTTTATGCTTGCTTCATGTTGAAGGCTGTTTTTCCCGGTTCCTTCGATCCGCCTACGTTGGGACATCTTAATATTATAGAGCGGGCAAGCGCCATCTTTGATGAACTGGTGGTGGCAGTGGCGGAAAACCGCCGGAAGAGCTATCTTTTTTCTGCGGAAGAACGGGTTGCCATGATGAAGGAATTGGTAAAACATCAAAAGAATGTTTCGGTAAGCCTGTGCGATTCCCTGATTGTGGAATTTATGAAGCAGCGGAATCTGCATCTTCTGGTCCGGGGGGTACGCGGGGTGAATGATTTTTCTTATGAATTTGAAATTTCCATGATGAATAGGGCCCTGGACGCAGCCATAGAAACCATATTTATGACCACCGATCCCGCGTATTTTGTGCTCCGTTCTTCAGGTATCAAGGAATTGGCTTCCTTTCATGGGGATGTTTCCGGTATGGTTCCGCCCCTGGTTGCGGAAGCCTTAAAAGCGAAGTATCCCTATTGAGGGAAGGGCGGGGCTTGACATCGAACCGCCCCGTACAAAGCGGCCCTCCGGCGGAATATGCCCTTGGAAGCCTCGGAATATACGCGGAAGCCCGCTTTTACTACTTGTTGCTTTCAGTAAATAGTAAATGGTAAGGGGCGGCTGCGGGGATGTATCTCCCGCTTTTACCGCTTACCATTCCGTGTTCTTCCGCGGTTTGCCTTGAACAGGTCCACGGGTTTCACGGAAACCACATCCGTGCTAATCCGTGGACTTTTATTCCCAGGTCCACGGATTTCACGGATTTTCACTGATTTTCACGGAAACCGCATCTGTGCTAATCCGTGTTAATCCGTGGACTTTATTCCCAGGTCCACAGATTACACTGATTTTCACGGAATCGGAAACCGCATTTTCCGCGGCCCGTCCGCGGCCGTCCGCGGTTTGCCTTGAACAGGCCCGCGGATTTCACGGAAACGCAATCCGCGGGCCATGCTTCAATCCTTTGGTTTTTCAATTTTTTTTAAAACAGGGGGGGTCTTTGACCCCCCCCGTACCCCCCGGAGGCGGGGCAGCGCGCTTTCCCAAGGGCGGGTTCTCCACGGGCGGAAGGCTTGCGCTTAACGCGCGGCGCCCGCCGCCCTTTCTCGAACCCGCCCGGTAAAGGCAGGACCGCAGGCTCAACCGCCGGAACTCATCCGCACCGGCCGGATCCCCGCATCGTAGCTCCCGAGCGACGGGTAGTTGCCGCCCCGGTTGGCGGAACGGATGCCCCCGCCGTTGTCGCCCCAAGAGCCGCCGCGTACGACGCGGATGCCGCCGGAGGAGGGGCCCGCAGGGTCAGTCTGGGCAGCGCTCCCATAGCCCCCATACCAGTCCCAGCACCACTCATACACGTTCCCGTGCATGTCATATAAGCCCCAGGGGTTCGGCGCATAGCTCCCTACCGGCGCGGTTTCCGCATACCCGTCCCGTATATTCACTGCGGTCCAACCGCTGTATTTTGCTTTCCCAGTTTGATCCGCCACATTCGCCTTCCCCGCAAGGCTTTCTTCTTCATTCCCGCTCCAGTACCGCGTTACCGTTCCCGCGCGGCACGCATACTCCCATTCCGCTTCCGTCGGCAGCCGGTAGCCGTTGGCGGCCAGGTCCCGCGTTACCGTCCACCGGATACGGTCATTTCTCCAAGCATCTTCATGCTCTGTAGGGGCTTGGTTATTCGGGTCTTTCCGGCTCTTGTCTATCCTATACGCGGGGGCCAGCCCCTCCGCCCTGCTCCGCCAGTTGCAATACTCAACCGCGTCATACCAGCTCACAAATACTGCCGGCTGAGTATCATTCTGAGCAAACCCGGGATTCTTCCAATTATATTCAGCGTCATAAACCCATTTCCCGCCTTTAGATACTAACCCCCCGCCGTCAGTCTCCGCCGTTGTCTTGTACCCGGTGTCATTCACAAAGCGCCGGAACTCGCCGGCCGTTACCTCGTACTTGCTCATGTAGAAGGAACCCACCGTTACCTGATGCTGGACTTCGTCAGAGTCCCTCCCCGCCTCGCCGGCAGGGCTCCCCATGGTAAAGGTCCCGCCGGGTATCTTCACCATAGCGGGTTTTGTATTATTTTCCACAACCGCAATCTGTAAATTTGTTGAATCTACCCACCCTTCATCACTTCCGACCTTGATTTTCCGCCAAATGCCTGAAATAGTATCAGGGCCTGCTAAAAGTTGGACCTGCGTACCCTTTCTTATTTCGGTTTTAACGCCATAACTCTGTGATGGACCGCTTCTTACATTTAGCCCGTATGAGGTAACATAGGCATAAGACGGTGTTTGCGTTGAATTATCAGCGACTGGCGCTGTTGCCTCTGCTGCCGCGGCTTCTTTATTTTGCCGGTTTATGCTGCCAACGACGAAGCCAACAACAGTAACGGCGGCGATGCCGATGCCGATGATGACGCGCCGCTTTCGTACCTCCGCCTCCGCCTCACGCCGCGCCGCTTCTGCCCGCGCCGCCTCCGCCTCACGCCGTGCCGCCTCCTGCCGCGCCGCCGCCGCAGGCGGCATTCCCTCAAATTCTCCTGTTTCTACGTCAAAAACAGATCCGTCGGGAAACCGTATCTTTTCACCCATTATTACATACCATACATTCCGGGTCTTTTGATAACTTGACTCCAATCCACCGTAAAATGGTTGGAAGTTTCTTTTCAGGACTATTAAAAGGAGTCCATTCCTTATAATGATTATCCCGTCTATTCGCCCACATATAATAATCGTACGTTAATTCAGCATCCAGCGAGCTTATTTCACCTTCCGTACTACGGGACAATTCCAACAAAGCAAGTTTCGCCATCATGGTATTGATTGGCGCGATGTCAGTTGATAATCCTGCCTGTACCATATCCTGCACATCCTGTTCCGACATATACTGCCATCTCTTTTTAAACTCACGTGCCTGCCTGATGTCTGATATTTCATCAGCATGGTTATACCAGTTTCCTCCTTTTAGACAGGCATAACAAGGACCCCCGGGACGAACTCTTAGTACATCGCCGCCCTCCGCCCGCGTGACAGCCCGCCCGAAAAGTCCGGTTTTTCCATGCTTCAATATCAACTCATTAAGCGCAAACCTGCTTTTAAGTTCATCAGTGGCGGCAATTGTTAAATCCGCTTCAATGACTTCCTGTTCAATGATATTTAGATGATCATTCATGTCAAAGTCATAGGTCTTGATTTGGGCGTACGGATTTTTCAGCAGAATAGCGTCTTTAACCACATTTGTTTTGAGCCTTCCAAGCTCATTAACGCCGCCAATATGGCGGGTAATATTATGAAGTTCAAGCCTGTCGAAATCAACAAGCGAGAAATTACCTGCTCCCGCTTTTGCCAGCTCTACCGCGATGCTGGAACCGCCGCTCCCAAGCCCGATTATGAGCACGTGTTTTTTCTCAAGAGCATCGACTTCCAGCAACCCTTTACTGCGGATATATAACTCGCTCTTTTTCGGAACATAGTTTACTTCAGCTTCTCTGAATTCAATCCCGTCAAAGATAACACCCCTTTTAGAAACAGCGCCGTCATGTACGGCAAACTGAATCCCGACAACACAACTCGGTTTGCTATTCACCGGAACTGAGCTTAAAAAAGTATTGACAGATGTTTCAATACTTTTATCGCCCAAAGAGAATAAGCATACAGAGGGAAAGCCGGTTGGCGATACATTCGGGTAATCAAAATAAGCATGATATACGCCTTCGCCTTTCCACTCGTATGCCGCGCCAACCGCTTCATTTTTGGTATTCAGGAATTCCTGCATCTGTTCCTGATACAGATAAATGATCGGTTTCATGATTGAAAATAATCCTGCGTTGCTATTGTTCCTGCTTTTGTGCCTTTCATTTGATCTGCCTGCGCCGCCGGTACCGCAACCATTTCTCCATTCTCGGTCATTACCAGTTCAATATTGCGGTTTCCATCGTGCTTGTCTTTGACCGCCTGAACGAGTTGTTTTGAATCTTGAGCCATAATACTTCTCCTTCTTTAGCATCAAGCAATCATCAGCCTGCCAGATAATTACTCAACGGCTCTCCTGTTTTTAAGTGTGTTTCGTATGCTTCCAACCAAAAGCGAACTTTGATTAAAACCTTATACAGCGAAACGTTTGGAGACCAGTGTCGGGGGCCATAATGACATACTTTTGTACATCCGTCTATTCCAGGCAAAGTATGCATATTGTGGCTTGTTTCCAGCATTGGTTTTCCTTCGATTGTTTTCAAAGGCTTCGGATTTATGATACATATAGTTCATTAAGTTAAGTATATGAAAGTTTAAAATAATCATAAATCCCATCGCTGAGGGATTGGAAATTGTGTAAGTTATTACGAAGATGCCTTTTCATGTTAGCCCAGGATTT
>JAITHW010000218.1 GCA_031279815.1 Treponema sp.
GGGCTTTGCGGAGCAAAGACCAGGGCTGGCAAAATGTGCCGCAATGAGGCACGGGAAGGAGCGTAAGCGACTGACCTAGCCGAATGGAGGCCAAGCCCGCTACCGCGGGCGCAGCGTAAACAGTCCTGTTATGTGCAGTAAAAACCTTTACAAAGCCGTCCGCCACGGATGGCGGACGGACTTTTTTTTATTGTATCATTTTCATGCAATATTTATTTTTTTGGCATGTGCGGCACAATCAGTCAAGTATAAATTTATCAAATTTTGATATGTTATACCTGTCTCTTCCGCCATCTTTTTAAAAAAGTTTATTGTTTCCATATCTATCCTTATGGATATTTGTTTCCGTAGTTTTTTATATACAGATTCGGTTTTGCATTAGTAAAATCATATTCTTGCCTCATTTTATTCCGTATCTTCCCGAATACGGAGGATACGGCCATGAGGTCGTTGACCAATATCTGATTCGCTACGATCTTCCCTTCACCGATTTTGTATACCTGGGGCTGTATCAAATACCATGAGGTATTGGCCGGCTGCCCCGAATTGTACCCGCTTCGTATTCTACAGCTTGTATACGCGCCGGTCAGTTTCAGACTGCAGACGGCATAGGCCGTATCCGTATAAGAGGGAGCCCCCGCATCGGCTATGTCCACATTGGACCCAAGGATATAAGTCTTGAAATACTTGCGCGCCGCGGTTATGTAATTATGCACAAAATACGCGTTCGTGTTATTCGACGCGCTTAATACCCAGGTTTTTGAGGTAAAGTTGTATTGATACACGTTAAAGGGCTGTCCGCTCGTTAAGCCTATGTAGAGGCCTAAACTTCCGCTCAACGCGGACAGGGACTGTAGGCCGAACTTGAACTCGTACACGTCGTTAGGCAGCGCCTCAAACACATTGCTTAAAAAGTTATGATTCGGCGTGGTCAGGAGGAGCGCCCTGCCCAAACCCGTCACGGTTCCGCCTGCGGTCCAGCCTTCCTTGGTACCTTCCACAAAGGGGTCGATGATTCTCCTGGCCAATACGTTTAAGTTTTCGGTTTGAATGGAGAAGGCGCGTATTTTAGCCGCGTCAAGGCTGTTTGCCTTAATTCTGTCTCCTTCTATGCTGTTTGCGGCTATTTTCTGTGCGGTTATCGCCCCGTCAACAATGAGGTTTCCCGCATTCTTCTTGCGGATGAAGGCGTTTTTGACATAGACTTGGCTTTTGGCCGCTACCGTACACTCGATGTAAAACTCATCCCCTTCCTTGAAGGTTCCCGGTGTGAAATTGTCCCGCATAAGGTATTGGTTTGCCGGGGCTTCCTTGGTAACGTAGCCGCCGGTATGGACGGTTCCGCCGAACAGGTTTCCCGGTTCCGGTATGCGTTCAAGGGTTTCGATATTCCGGTAAACCTCCGCGACCGCGGCGTCGATTTCCGCTTTAATATCCGGGAGTTTGTACGTCTTGTTCAGTCATCGGGCCTTGAACAGCCGGTCGGAGGGGGCAAGGTCAAAGGATTTCCCGTGAAAGTAAGAGCGGATAGCCTCGTGTTTTTCCTGTTTTTCCCGGTCTTCCGCGGTTTTAACCAGGCAGCCAATGCCGCCGGCGGCTTCATCGCGGAGATTTGCTTGGCCGCGGCGGCCCTGAAAGCCTCAAGCGGGGAGTTCCACCTGGCCTCGATGCCTTTACGCATCCCGTTGAGCGCGTCTTTTTCCTTGCGCGGCAGGGCCCGGTCTTTTTTCGCGGCGCCTGTCCTGCCCTCTACCCGGCATAATTGTACCGGTACTAATCTTATTCGCTAACGCTATACTACCGGTATTAGTTTAGCTTGCCGCTCTTTCAGGGACTCCTGCAAAGACCCTCCTGTCAAGTCCGCCCCCTTCAAACAGCTCTATCGGGTGAAACCTCCGGACGTTTGCGGTGATTTCCGCAAAGGTTCTTCCCAGAGGGCGGAGGGTTTCAGTGTCGAGGAAATGCTTTTCTACCGGAATACGCAAGCCTGTTTGGCTTGCAGGCTTCACCTCCGCGGGAACCCCCTCAACCGCTTCCCGCACCCGAGGGATAAGCAGGAGTTCGGGCCCAGGAGGAAAAAAGCGTGCAGCCCGCGGGGGGTTCACCACCAGGGAAGCCCCCGCCTGAAACTTGGTACAGGCCGTATTGTAAACCGACGCCAGATAGGGCCATCCCTTATTGCGGTGGCCGTCGATGTCGATGCCGAAACTGCGGGTGCATAAGGCCAGGAAGAAGCCACAGAGGGCTTGGCCCGCAATGGCGCGGTTTATCATGGATTTTGCAAAGCCATACACGAAGAAGGTCCGCTCGCCGCTGCGAAAGAACAGGATAACCCGGCAGCCCTCCCGATTTTCCGGCTCCCGGTCGGGCTAGGCGCTGTTTGACCCCGCCTCCCAGGTCAGCGTCTACCTGTCCTGTCTCAAGCCGGTTCGCCACGGCTTTTAGCTCCGCGTCGCTTATGCCCTCTCTTTCGGCAAACCGTGAAAACCAGACGTTCTTGAATATCCTCACGGTTCACCCTGCTTTTTCTTCATCTTTTTCAGCTACCCCCGGAATGTTTGGTGAACAAGGCGCATTGAACAGCCCGCTAATCAGTCTTGAAAGGCAGTATCTTACAGGTTCCCTGTGGGTAATGCAGTTTATTGGATAGGCCGGGGTCAAACCAATAGATTTTCACCCCTCCGTCCCCGTCCCCTTTTCGGTGCCAATCCCTACTTGGCCTCTGTTTTCTTGCCCGGTCTGTTGCTTGTTATGGCTTGTCATTGTACGGGTATCTTTCAAGGATGATTCTGCTTCCGAGTTTATAAAGGCTAAAATGGCATAGGCTTGTTGTTCCGGCATTTTTTCAAGTTGCATAATAGCTTTTTTATGAACATCTGAAATAGCTCGCTTATTTCCGAGTCGTTTGAATTTCTCCCCGTCACCCGTCAATACCCACCGAGCGGTATATCCCAATTTTTCTTCGATAAGATTTGCAAAAGATTGAGAGGGATTTATATTCGGCTTTCGTAATAGAGCCGGGATATAACTTTCTGTCACGCCAATCATTGCCGCGAGTTCTTTTTGCTTAAGATTGTTTTCCTTTATTATGATTGAAATTCTCTCACTCAGCTTCATTTATATCCTCCATAAAAAAGTTTTTTAGAACCTATTTTAAGTGATAGAATCCAAAATAAAATTCCGCTTTTAAATGATAAAAATTCCGGTTTTTAAAGATAGGTTATCCATGATCAAGAAAGTAATAAAACTTACGTTATGAATTGGAAAATGACGGCTAAGACAATATTGGTACAATTACATCATAAGATAAGTATTTTGTTCCAATCAAATCCGAGGCATGATCAGGATCACCCGCCGCCGGCATACCGCATAAACTTCCCGGCTTTGGGTTTATTGTTTAAGGCGTGGAGCGTATTGTTTTATGCCCGGAACTAAAATGTCTTTACTTTGGGCTATTCAACCCAAATTCAGCCTGCGCAAGCTCCTTCGCGTTTTCAAGGAATGAGGAAATGCTTCTGCCCGCAAGGCGCATCTCATAAAGCGTGGCGCTTACCTCCTGGGAAATTTTTTGCAGTTTCTCTATCTCCGCCTGTATAGTGCCGCTCTGCTCATGGATAAACCCGGACCCTTCCCGTACCTCTTCGGTCATCCCATGTACGCTGTTAAGCGCGCTTAGAATCTGCGCTCCCCCCGCTGCCTGCTCCTCCACCGCCCGGCTCACCACGGCAAAAGAGGAACTCATGGCGCTTATCTCCCGGAAGATCAGGTCCATGGCTCCTACGGTTTTCTGAGACACCTCCCCCATCCGCTCTATGGCCTGCTCCATCTTCTTGATCTCCGCGGAAATCGACTCTGACTCTTTCCCGGCCAATTCCGCCAGCTTGCGGACCTCGCCGGCCACCACCGCGAAGCCCTTGCCTGATTCTCCCGCATGAGCCGCTTCAATCGCCGCGTTCATGGCAAGAATATTGGTCTGTCCCGCAATGTCCGCGATGGTCTTGTTGGCGCTTTGCAGGGTTGCGGACTGTTCCTCAATGTTTTTCAGCTCTTCGGTCAGCTTGAGCAGCATCTTATGGCCGGTTTCGGAAGATTTGCCGAGAGTACCCGCGGTCTTTGTCGTACCGGCCACCACGGAACGGATGGAATCGATATTAGCCACCATCTGTTCTATGGCGGAGGAGGACCGCGCAATACAATCCACCTGGTTATGCACGGTCTGTTTAAATGAATCCGTATGTTCCACTATTTTCGTTACCGAATCCGCGGCTACCGCCACCGATTCCATTTGGGTCTTTGCTTTGGTATCCACCTTATCGGTATTTTGGGCTATCAGTTCTATGGCGTCGAAGGATTCCGCCACCACCGTATTAAGCCGTCTCCCGGATTCCATGGCTTTTGTAAGATGTTCTTGATGTATGTCGTAGATGCCCTGCTTGAGACTGTCCCGAATCTGTATCAACGCCCGCTGTATCCCGCCCAGTTCGTCGGTTCTGAATTTCTTGATATCCACAGTAAAGTCCATCTGCGCCAGTCTTCCGGCAACCTCTTCAATGACCCTGATAGGAATTGTGAGCATAGTATGGGTGAAGATCACGGATATGACCCCTGCGGCAAGCAAAAGGCCGGTGATAACCAGAAGCAGCCGGAATAAGAGCCGGTTTGTTTCGGTAAATATCTCGGATACGGGAATTACAGATATGAGGATCCAGTTTGTTTGAGCCATAACCGAAGAATAGACGAACACATCCTTATCCATCTTGGAAAAGGATGCTGAAGAAAGAATCTCATTACGGTAGCGTTCCAGGCTGAATTCGGTAAAGAAATTCGCGGTCATAACCAGGGAGAGATCCGAATGGGTGATGAACAAGCCTTCCTTATTCAAGAGAAAAAGCCGCTGGCCCCGGGTCTTTACGTTCTCTTCAAAGAGCTTTATCCAATCAGTAACCCAAACCCCCGCGGCCGCCACTCCTATATCGTTATGCTGTTCATCATATACGATAGCCGATAAGGTAGAACCCAAGTTGCCGGTATTACTGTCAAGGTAGGGATCATTGTAGGAAACCTTCCCGGCCGCGGCTTTGGCATTGATGAACCAGGGCCGCTTGGTATTATCCCAGTCATCCGGCGGAACCCAGCCGTCGTTGATATAGTAGCCGCCCTCTTTGTTCCAAGGGTAATTACTGGAAAAGAAGAGCAGGCTGACATTGGCGTCTGTTGCGGCTATGCGATCCAAAATACCGCGCATCTCTTGAAAAGGCACATACCCGCCGTATTTCAGAATACTTGCAATGGATGCCGCGGCGTGATGCAAAAGATCGGTATGCTGTTGCAGGCTGTACGTTACCTGATCCCGCAAACGGGCAACCTGCTCGTGGACCATGTTTCCAATTTGCTTGTTCGACAGGGTACGCAGGTTTATAAAAAATATAGCCGAAAGGGAGAGAACCGAAAAGAGGATACCCATTAAGCATACGAGGGTAAACAGCGCGGCGCATGAAGACTTGTTCCGATTTATCATAGCAACCAACCTCTATATTGATTATAGTTGTTTTTAATTATAGTCGTTTTTATCATAAAAAGAAAATACTATAAAGTACAAAATAAAAATCGTCAAGACCGGGAAAAACTCTCCTCCAAAAACGCGTCCGCTTTTATAGCCAATCCACTTAAGAAGGGCGAAGCTCAATTTTAGCTTCCTGCCATGGACCAGGCGAATTCTTGAAAAAATCCGCGGATTGTACGGATTTTCATGGATTATACCGGTTCTGGGTAACTGAAATCCGTGTTAATCCATGTAATCCGCGGACCTTATTTAGTTATTTTTAAGGGGAACAACTATATCAAGTATTTCTTTATATAACTTTTTATAAAAAATTTGGGGCGTATTGTGCATAACTGTTTTATCAACACGGCGGCACGAAAGCGGCGTATTGAGCGGAATCCGGACTTGACACGAATCTATAATCTTGATAGGTTTACTATGAGATGAAAACGACTCTGGAAATGATGTTGGAAAAAACCGCCGGCCCGGTGGCAATGGCTTTCAGCCATCAGGCGGAGGACGCGGCGGTACTGCGCCTCTTGACCCGGTGCGCGCCGTCAATACGGGAACGCCTCAGCGTGTTCACCTTGGATACCCGCAAGCTCTTTCCCGAAACCGCAGCGTATCACGAGGAAGCGGAGAACTTCTTCGGGGTGAAGATAGCAAAGATCAGCCCTTCCGTCGAGGAGATCGCCCGGCTTGAGGCTGAACTTGGAGACGAGCGGGGGATACGCAAAAGCGTTGAACACCGCAAACGCTGCTGCCGGGTGCGGAAAGTCCTCCCCCTCGCGGAAGCCCTTGCCGG
>JAITHW010000084.1 GCA_031279815.1 Treponema sp.
GAGGCGGACGCGCTTTCGGAAGTGTACCGGTTTCTCTGCCCCTTGAACAATTATTTTTTGCCGCCGTTCAAGCTGCCGGCGAAAGAGAAGCGGGCGGACGGGCGGTACAAGAAGGTGTATGAGAAAGCGCCGAAAACACCGTTTGAGCGGCTTATGGAGCCGCCTTTGGTCAGCGATGAGAGCAAGGCGGAACTGACTAGGTGCAAGGGGCTTTACAACCCGCTGCGGTTGAATGAGGGGCTCCACCGCACGGTTGCGGCGCTCTTGCGGATCCAACGCGGGAAAGTTTACACTGGAGACGGATGCCGCGAGAATGCCGATAAGGCGGTCGCCGGTTTGATTTCGGCTAGGTTTTGGTTATTAGTCATTAACCCCTTTTCGGCTAGAAAACTTTTTAGGCAATGCGATACGTTTCATAAATTATCAACCGAATTGGTAAAGAGGTATGATGTAATATGCGTTGAGGATTTGCACATAAAGAATATGGTTAAGAACCGGCGTTTGGCAAAATCCGTCAATGACGCGGCGTGGGGAGAGTTTGTCCGGCAGTTAGCGTACAAATGCGGATGGCAGCATAAAGCTTTTGTTAAGGCGGATACGTTTTTCCCGTCCAGTCAAACGTGCGGCGGCTGCGGTTCAAAAAACAGCGGGGTAAAAGATTTGTCTGTGCGGAACCGGGCACGGCCGGGACGAAAACGCGGCGCTGAATATCCTTGCCGAAGGACAACGCATATTAAACGCAAGCAAAGTTTGCGGGCTATCGTGTGAAGAAAAAATACCCTGGGACACAGGGAAATCTACGCTTGGGGAGTTTGTGGAAGACCGTCGCAAGACGGCAGCGGACGTAGAACCAAGAATCCCCCCGCCTTTAGGCGTGGGAAGTTGTCAAATCTGACATTATATCTCGATTCGCTGCAAGCCCCAAATAAAAAATCCTACGGATTTTTTGCGCCTTATGCCTAAAGGCAGGGGCTTTACGGCGCATTCGGTAAAATATTTTCTTTTTGCTCAAAACATTATGCCCTGTTCCCCCTCTCCGGCCCGCCGGGTTTCATCCTCGCAATAGAGCGGCTGGTATAGTGCATGATGGTAAAAAACACGATCATGGCCGCAAAAGCCCCGCAGAGAACCGCAAAACCCCGCACGCCCTCAATCCAAATAACCGCCAGCAGCGCGACACCGCAGAGCCCCGCTTGAATGATCAATAAAAATCCCAGAATACTTTTCGTGGTGTATCCCATATTCATCAGTTTGTGGTGCAAATGCAGTTTATCAGGTGAAAAAAACGAGCGCCCCTCCCGCCGCCGCCGCCATATAGCGGCAAAGGTATCCAGCACGGGGATTGAGGTAAGTACGATCATCATGGGAAACAGGTTGTAGGCGAAAACCTGGGCGGGCTTGAAAAGAGGCAGGCCCGCAATGATGAAGCCTAGAAACTGGCTCCCGCCGTCGCCCATGAAAATCGCCGCCTTGGGCTTATTGTAGACCAGAAAACCCGCAATCCCGCCGGCGAGAATAAAAGGCAGGGCTTTGTACTCAGAGCCGCTGAGGATGTAAACCGCCCCCAGGGTAATCAAAATGCTTAAAGAAAGGCTGCCGCACAGGGCGTCAACCCCGTCGATGAGGTTAAACGCGTTAATGATCCCGATAAACCAGACAAAACTGACTGCCGGACTGAAGATGCCCAGTTCAAGAGGGCCTATTCGTATGATTTGAAACCCGAAGACAACCGGTATAAGGCCGGCGATACATTGTCCCAAAAGCTTAACCTTTGCGGATAATTCATAGAAATCGTCCAGGATGCCCAAGACAAATACAATAGCCCCGGCTCCAACCAAGGGGAGATATCCCCGCACCGGCGTTCCCTGAAGGCCCGCCAAATACAAGCACGACATAAGAAGAAAAACCGGCGCAAACCCGATGCTCCCCAGCCGGGGAATCGAACCGGAATGTATTTTCCTGACGTTTATGGTGTCATACCACCCCTGTTTTTTACAGAAACCTATCACCAGAGGAATGATCGCCACGGCAATGCCGAAAGACCCAAGGCTATATATGATAGTACGAATACTTTTTCTCCTTCTATGCAAGCGCTGCCGGCCGCAGAGAGCCCGCAAGACGCCGCGATGTTTTGAGGCATTTCCCTCTGTACTACCGGGTTACAAGAAGAACTACCGTTATAAGGGTTGTTACTATTGAAAGAACGCCGGTTACGACCGGCGCGTACTGATTCCACGTAAAAAGGAAATCGTTTGTTCTGGCGGTTATGATGGTTTCCGGGGTGATTATGTCGGTTTTCGAGAGCTTCCTTCCCATAACATCCACAATGTCCACCGCTTCCCGTTTGTTCCTTCCCGGCACAAAACCGCCGGACAAGGCCACATAGTAATCCCAGGACCGGTCAGGAATATAGGGATACCTTCCCGGATTAACCACCGCGCCGGCTACAGTAATAAAATACTGCCTAAAGGGGACTATCAGGGTATCGTTTTCCATTATCACCTGATCCCCCCGGAAGTTCTCGTCGTAAAGCATGGGATTTAAATTAACCGGAATATACTCGGCCCCCCGGATGATATAGGCGTTCCTGGTATCCGATACCGCGGAAAACCACCCCCTGTTCCTCCGTATGAGTACGCCGTAATATTCGCCCCGGGTAAAGGGTACGGTAAACCGCGTGGAAGACTCCGGGGTTGCCGCTTCCTCCCCCTCCGCGGCGCCGATGCCGACAGCCCCTTCCACAAATATAACCGGCCGCAAAGAGGTAATATCGGGAACCGTTATGACGTCGTAATGCCGGAGTACAAAATTGTCCGCAATGTCCTGTTCCGACAGGGGTATTTTATCCCCCGACTTGGAAGAGCTGTCCACCAGGCGCACCAGTTCAATCCTGCCTGTATCCGCAATGGCGGTAAACCCGTCGCCGTAAACTTCTACCAGCTCCTTGAGATTCTCATTGGGCATGAGCTCGTAGGTGCCGGGCCTTCTTACCGCGCCGCTGATCGTAATGGTCCGCTCTATCCGGTTCACCGGAACCACAGGGCGTGCATCGCTTATCGAGGGAATCGAAATAGAGTCGTAATTCTGGAGCTTATAATTGTCCTTGACATCCTGTTCGGACAGCAGGATCCGGTCTCCTGAAATCTCCGTGCTGTCCACATACCGCGTCATGGCGATCCTGGTTTTATCCGCCAAAGCGGTAAACCCGTTGGCATAGACTTCTATCAACTGTTTGAGATTTTCTCCGGGGAGCAGTTGATAGGTACCGGGCCGCTCCACCGCGCCGCCTATGGTAACCCGGCGCTCCAGCCGGTTAATGATGATAATATCGTCAGGCCGTACATAAGGGTTTTGGCTTAAATCCCCCATGCGGTTGGCTCTATATAAATCATAAACCCGCGCCTGCCCATTGGCGGACCGGATGGTTATATTCCTGGTGGAAGAATAGGGGGTTAAATGGGGGCCTATAATAGAACCGACCCTGGCCAAAGCCCAGGTGGATAATTCCGCGGTGGTTTTTACCTCCCCCCGCAGATACACCTTAAAAGCTGCGGGCTGTTTGAGCACAAACTGGACGCCCCCAAGGGGGTAGTTATTGGAAACGATGCTTTCCACCTGGGCTTTCAACTGGTTATAGGTTTTACCCGCCCCGTCGATAATACCCAAATTGGAGACCCTGATTCGATAGGTGCTGTCCACCGTAATGGTATATTCCACCGCCCGCGCTCCCGCAAGATAAGCTAGGGTATACACGTCTCCTGCGGTAACCCGGTAGTCCGGGGTGGACAGGGCTAACTGCGCGCTGGGGGACAAGCTCAACTGCAGATCCTCTTGAGCTTCCGAAACTTCTTGGGAGAAGACGTAATTCGGCCAGGTTATAAGCCAAAGAACTAAGACCCATACTCGCCGCTTCATTATTGACCGCCCCTTAATTTTGCCATAGCTTCCGGATCTTTTCTGATATTAGCCGCCGCGTTTAACACGAAGGCGAGAAATACCGCAAAGAACCCCGCGGCAAAGGTAACAATCACGCAGATCAAGCCGCGGCCGGGGCCGGATTTCTGGTCCGGGACTTCCGCCATTTCCAGAATTTGAAAGACCGGCTTTTCGCTGGCCATAGATACTTTCAGCATTTCATACTGCACCTTGAGCTGGCCGTATACCTGCCTCTGGACGCCCAATTCCATCTCCAGCCGGTTTATTTCCAGAGTAATCGCGGGAACGTTTCCCATAAGGTATCTGGTCGCAAGCGCGTCTCCCAGTCCCTGGGTTTCCTGTTCAAGCTCCTGAATGGCCCGAAAGGTTGAGGCAATATTGTGCTCAAGATTTTCCTTTTCTATTTTATTTTTATCGATCCCCAGTTCATTGAAACGCCGTTCCAGATACAGTACGCAGAAATTCACCACCGACTGCGCGAACTTCGGATCCGTATCGGTAAAACCGATGGTAAAAACGCCGCTTTTTTCATCGGAAGCCGCGACAAGCAGTTTTTTAAGGGCCTTGCGGCTTTCCGCCCTGGGGGATTTTTCCGCATCAATCTTATACCGGTTAATCAGATCGAATTCGTCGGCCACCGTGTCCAGGGTGGTGTTGGTCCCAAGCAAATATATTGCCAGATCGCTGAAGGTGGAGCCGGTGCTTACCCCCGCAAGCCCGGCCAAACCCCCGAGTCCTGCGGCGCCTATCATAGCGGACATCCCGCCGCTTTGAGAAGAAGCGTCATTGATGAGCATCAGCGCTTGGGGGGTATATTGGTTAGGCAGCGGGGATATGTCCGGGGGCAGCACAAGGGAAATAATCGAAAATACCACCACGCCCACCGCGGCGGTCAGGGTTATTGCAATAATCATTACTTTCCGGCGCCAAAGCACCGCAAAGAGATCAATAAGACTGATTTCATCGTCATCGGTTTCTTTTGTTAGTTCAGCCATTGTATCATCCTACAGGGATAAGGCGCAACAAAAAAGTTTTGTAACAACATTCTTGACCTCCTGTCTATCTTGTTGTATACTAAAAAAGTCAAATAGACTTACCCACGCGGCGTGGGAACGTAACGTCTATGGAGATACCGTAAGACCGGGGGGCATGGGTTGGAACCACCGTAAAAGCTCCCTTTAGGGAGTTTTGCGATAACCAAGCTATGCCCCCAGGCACGTATCGCTGAAGTAGAAATCTTGAGGAGTAAGCCGGGCAGCCGGAACAAGCCTCAAGCCCCTGCCTTTAGGCATGGGGTAGCTGACGACAGACCAATAGACAGCGGCTCCCTAGAGGCTGTACATACATCTATCTTACTTATAGAAATATATATCACGCTTTAAAAGAAAAAACAAGGGTTTTAGGCTTTTTAGAAAAAACCGCGGCAAATTCCAAGCCTTTAGGCTCTAGCCCGAAGCCTCCGCTTGAAGGCTTGAGCGGATAAAACCGCGGCGCCTACGAATAAAACCGAAAGTGAACTTAGGGAAACGCCGGTTAAATCGTATTTAAAACCACGGAATACACGGAAATAGACCTCAATTCCGCGTATCTTCCGTGTTTTCCGCGGTTCTTTTACCATAAGGCGGTTCTCTAACGGCTTGGGCGGCCCCACTGGCTTTTCACCTCGGTAGCGGTTCGATTTTCTCTTGAAAAAGCCCGATTCTCCCGGGGATTACCTGTATAGGAAGTCCTAAAAGTGCCGGTAACAAAGGACCTATTGACCCGTTCCAATTCTTCAGGCTTGATATGACAGGTCCATTCCCCTTGGACAAAGGTTTGGAGCAGGCCCGCAAAGACCGCCGCATTATACGGAAGAAGCGTCACGCGGTTTTCGAGCGTCTCAAATCGGTGACGATGATTTGGGGGGTTTCAACCCCGTTAAACCAGTTCCGGGAAATCTTAAATACCAAATCCACCTTATCGTTCATATCGAAATCCCGCTTTACCTTGTCCGCAGCCTGCCAATACACCGCGGTCCATTTGTGCTTGCCCGTATCCAAGGTGAGTTTCACATGTTTGGCTTC
>JAITHW010000134.1 GCA_031279815.1 Treponema sp.
GAAAATCGGCAGGCAGCATCCGCCATTGGCAGCCGCTTTGTATCAAGTACAATATCGCGCAAAAAATATCATAGAGGTCTTTTTCCCTCGGCTTGGTTCTTTTCTTCGCCTTTTCTAAGCCGCCCCGAATAATCTCAAATGCTTCACGGCTTATATCGCTCGGATAGTTGTGCATTTTCCCCCCTCACGCAGAGAGTATTATCTGCCTATTAAGAGATTTTGAACAGGCTCTGAGGGAAAAAGCAGGAAACAGCTATTACCGGCGTGTCATGGACGCACGAAAAAAAGCGCATACCGATGGACTTCTCCCCTCCCCTTCCTTATATTTATCCTGCCTGCCGTAAAACCAACGCCTTTAGCATAGGGGTAGCTGACTAATCACACTTTTTTCGTTATCTTATCGCTTTTGAGACAACGGGCGCAGATTTTCAAAGTAACTGTGGTTCCCCCCACCTCGGTCTTTACTTTTACCAGATTGGGCCGCCAAGTACGGCGGGTACGGTTCTTAGCATGACTCACCTTGTTGCCGGTGACGGTGTGTTTTCCGCAAATATCGCATACACGTGACATGGTAATCCTTCCTTATCATTAATAATCTTACATAATTATTCGTCGCTTGTGTTCATTAGTATAGTGATGATCCTTAATTATGTAAAGAGGGTTCTACAGTTTCAGTTTATTAATGAGCAGTTCTTTGAATTTGTGGAGTTCTTTGAAATCCGGTTCCAATGCCAAAGCCGACTCACAATCCGCCAAGGCTTGGGGGAAGTCTTCAATATGGTAATACGCCTGCCCGCGGCGGTAAAAACAAAAGGCATAGTAGGGGTTTATTTTGAGGGACAAGGTAAAATCATCAATGGCTTCGGGATACCGCTGCAACACCGCCTTGACCACCCCACGGTAATAGGCTGATTTGTGGGATTCCCGGTCCAGTTCTAAAGCTTTGGTAAAGTCTATAATGGCCTCCTCATACCGGGACCGGGCAAAATTAGCCATTCCCCGGTGTTTATAGATGAGAGAACCGATGGTATTGTCGGGGGTCATACTCAAAATACGGGTGTAAAAGGCAATCGCTTCCTTAAACTGATGCTTGTTATGAGCATAGAGGGCTTTAAGCAACAGATCATCAATGGAGTGACCTGTATCAATAGCAATATCAATATCCGAAGTATCTGATTGAGCATCGACCGGTACGGATATGCGCACAAATTCCGGCTTAAACAGAAGCGCATCGGTAGATTCTTCAACTTTTTTCAAGAACGAATTTCGCCGCTTCCCCAATTCTCCATTAAGCTGCCGCTGATAGGTCCTGATTTCCTGAAAAATCGTATCCGCCAGGGAGAGGCTGGCATTGACCGCCGCCAATTTACGCTTCATCGGCTCGTCAAAAGGGGTAAATTCGGCCTTATAAACCAATTCATGCTCTACTTCCGCCCAGGCATCCTGTAAAATAGTACGGATTTGAATCTCCGCCACTTCTAAACCGCAATCACCCCGGTTTTCTATAATGGCTTCAGGGATTTGTATCAGTAGATGAATCGATTCATAGCCGAATTCTTTAAAGGAATAATTCGATCCCTTCCATTCTACCTCAATAACATTAAAGCGTTTTTTCAACAGGTTTTCAACAATGGAAAGGTCTTCAAAAAAGGGGCACACGATCCTAATACCGATTATATCGGTAATAAAAGGCGGTTTAAAGCCGGAAGCGGAATTTTTCAGGATCTTGAGATATTTTTTATAGTAGCTCTCAAATTCTTTCACCCGTCCTTTAACGGTTGGATAAGACGAAAGTATATGAAAGGATGTTTCTATAGCGGCTTCAATATCTTTGGTAATTAAAACTCTGATAGGTAAATACTGTTCATAGATATTGCGGAGAATATTTCGATCCGGAACTTTAAAATTATACATTATAGAATTACCTATTTTTCTTTTCTATATGAAACCGCTTTCTTTTATTACCTACTAAAAAAGCTGTCTGAAAAACCGGTTAAGATTTTTCAGACAGCCTGCTTCACGGCCTTACCAGGTGTGACTACCTAGAATTTCGGTATTCCTACTCTGAGTCATCAGCTCCAGGAGTCCGCTCGAAAGTGGCCTCGGTAGCCTGGCGGTTCAGATCCAAGGTCCGCTGCATCTCAAGTTGCCCAAGACGCTGCATATCCGTGGTTTTCCGGGAAGTGTCCCGATCTTTAATAATGTTCCACCTGCCTTCATCGTCAATGTCCCGTTCGGTTTCAAGAACAGCCTGATCGTAGATGACTTTCACATCTTTGAAATAGGTGATGAAATCTCCGCCCTTAACATTGGCCAGTTTCTGGATAACAAACCCGCCGAACTTCGCATAGGGAGTGGAATCAGGATAAATAGGATCTACCCGTAATTCCCGGTTCCGCACGTTCTGTACATAAGCGGGATTGTCCCACCGGAGTTCTCCCCAGCCTTCAAAGTTGAGATAACCCATGAAATGGGTCTTCTCATTTCCCTGGTCGTCAATAAGGATAACAGAAAGGGAATGGGGGAAATTCAGCCCATACACATTAACCGCAATGGATTTAATGGTTCCGACATTCTTTATAATCCCATATCCGCCGGTGGGTTTTCCCTCATCATCAACCGGGCCTTCAAACCGGCTGGGAGTGGTAACCCCGTCCTCACCTTCATTGGGGGTGATATTTCCCTCATCATCGACCTCCGCTCCCGGTTCAAACGCCGGAATAGAGAAGGGGGGCTTAATAGCGGCCCACGAATTAAAGGGTTCCACCGGGAAATGGATACGAACGCCCATCACCTTTTCAAAAGCCTTGGAATCGGTTTCCCTGGTATAGCTCAAATGCTTCGTGGTGATGTTCTGCGAGGATGACGCAAATACCACATCCCAGTTCTCTATAGCCAGAGAAGATTTCATTGCCTGTCTTTGCCTGGCAGTGAAATTGGTGGTGGCCTCGTTGGTGAAATCCATCAAGGTCGCCCGATTCTGATTAGGGGGCGGTTCATCCCCCTGACCGTTAACGGTGATATCAGCTGTTAATAAAGAGAAATCGATAAGTGTCTTTTCATCGGCAAACATCGATCCCACGGCTAACAGCGTGACGACGACAAGAATGAAGATACGTTTCATTCACAGCTCCTTTCGCTTTTAAAGTCCTAAAGGACTATTTAATCTAAGTATACAAAATAAAAATAATTTGTCAACAGCTTTTTTTTCAATTCTCAATAATCCTTAAAAATTTTGTGATAAATTTATTATTTTTATGAATTTAAAGATTGAACCCTATGTCCGTTAATAAAAAGCTTGACCTCCTGCACAATGGGAAAATTCCGCCTGATTCCCTCATCGAGAGTATATAAACTCTGAAACACCCCTCCCTCCTGTAGGGGAATATCTTCCAAGGGAGGCAGAGCCGCGGTTTCCGAAAGATCCGCATAGACCACCCCATCCCGGTACAGCAGGGAACGAAGCCTGGTATCCCGAAAAAACAGAGGCGAGGTCTCCGGGGAAACGGGCCCAAGCAGGGTCTCCTCCACATAGCGCCGTATTTCAAGTTCTTGAGAGGATAAGCGGGGGAGCATCCGATCCTCCACCACGGGGGTTTCATCCCTAATCGTATAAAATACAAAGGTCCGTCTCACAAACCCCGAAGTCAAACATTCATAAAACGTGAAAACACCTAAGCATACCAGGTAAAAGAGCCTGCGGATATAGGCGCTTTTCCAAAAACCGATTTTTCGGCTGATCTTATGCCGAGCCCCGTTATTCAACGACCGTGTATCCTCCTGAATTTTCAAATTCTATAATAAAATCCCTAATACCCTTATATAACGCTTCTGAAAACTTCTTCAAGTATGCTTCGTCGATAAAAAGGCGGGCATCCGCTTCATTGGTAAGGAACCCTAATTCCACCAGCACCGCAGGCATCCGGGTATTCCGTACGACAAACCACTCTTCCGCTTTGATGCCCCGGGAAGGCAGCGCATTTCCCAGGGTTTCTTTAAACTGTTTTAAAATGGACTTAGCTATCATAATACTTTCGGTGATGAATTCCTCCTGGAGCATATGCTCAAAGATGGGGATAAGCTCCTTGGAATCCTCGTATTTGGTGTGGTCAAGCACCGTCCGCTGATAATCCGGTTTAAGATACCAAACCTCATACCCCCGGACGGTTTTATTGAAAGACGCATTGGCATGGACGGAAATGAATATGACCGCTTCGTTTCCTTTGAGGGAGACCGAATTGGCCAATTCCACCCGTTCATTTAAAGAAGGATACGTATCGTCGTCTCGGGTTAACAATATTTGTTTATCTGGAAATCCCGCGGAAAGCCGGTCGTGCAGATCCTTTGAAACCTTGAGGGTGATGTCTTTTTCCACCAATTTAAGGGGTTTCCCATTAATAGTATGATTTCCCAGGGCTCCGGTATCTTTGCCTCCATGCCCGGGGTCTACGATAACCGCCGCGATTCTGAAGAAAGCGTCTTCCCTGATGGCATCTTCCAGCCCTTTTTTCAGGGACCTTACAAAGGCTTCAGGAAAACGAAGCTGTCCTTTTTCAATAAACGGGGAGGGGGGAACCAAGATTTCCTTGCCGTCAATCATGGCAATCCCCTGTTCGCCAGGCGCGCCGGCCCGGAAGGAGGCGTAATGCCCTGAAAAGGAAAATACTCCGGATTGGAAAAAAGGATCCCAGCGGAATTCCACGGCCCCTTCTTGCAGGGATCCCAAACTGATGAGGACTTCATCCAGGGTGAGGAGTTTGGAAGTGATCTGCTCTGATAGCAACCGGGAACAGCATAGAAATAAAAGAAAAAAAATCAGGACATTGCTTTTCCGCCGATCGCTTCTTGTCTCCTGTGTTCCACTTTTTTCACTCATTCCCTTTGTATAAGCCCATCTATCATGTATGCAGCCCCCTGATACCCTCCCCGGATCAAAGCTACCCAGAAATCACGGCCCAGCACGAGGATGTGAGCCGATAGGTCTTGATGGCGCTCCGCAAGGGGAAGCGGGAAGCCTGTGAGCGCCCGGACCGCTTCCAAAGTTTCCATCACAGTCCTGCCCATATAGTCTTTAAAACAGGACTCAATCAATTCCGGGAAAGGAACAATTACCATCTCCCCGGCTTGGCCGGGAAGAATCGGAGAGTGCGGTTTTGATTCCGGGAGAGCCTTGAGGCGGGAGCGAAGCGGTTCCGGCAGGGTAAAGGCATCAGGGGGGAAAGACCCCTGATTCGATATACCCGCCCCGAGGAATTGTTCGGTTTCAAGGTCCGGCGCTTCAAGCCGGATCAGGACGGCCCGGGCTGCCCGTTCCGCCGCAGCCACAGCCTCATCCCTGACAGGCGCCGCGGTAATGATATTACCGCACTTGGTTACATTATTTTCAGGAAACCGGACTCTGCTTCCCGGCTCAACGCGCAGGAACAGATCTTTCACATATTCGGTAATTCTCGCGGTTTCAAGCCCTTGAATAGAACGGACCTTTCCCGGGATGGAGATGAAAGCCCGCTCGGCGCTTGTCCAATACCGTTGCGGCGTAAGGCCGTCAGGCGCGTTCCCCAAGGCTACTTGAATGGCCCCTTTGGTAACCATGACCCCCGAAGCATAGGGATACGTCCAGCCGGACATATACCCGCCGGAAAGCCTGGCGGCGATCTCCCCAATCATCGGCCCTGCGGGAGTGAGCTTGATGTCCCCCTTAGCAGCCCCGTTGGTGATACCCAATGCGTTGACTCCCGCTTCAAAAACCTGCAAGAGCGCGTCCGCCGCGGCCTTACCAATACTGGCGGGCATGGTATGCCCCATCTCAATGAAATAGGGCGGGAAAAAAATGTGCCTGTCCGCCAGGCCGCACACGGTGATGTTGCCTCGGTACACGATGGCGTCCACGGAGAATTCCGGACCTTCCATATATTCTTCCACAATAGCCCGGGATGATCGGGAGAAGGCGAGGGCATCCGCCACCGCGGCGGCGAGTTCTTCAAAGCCCTGTACGCGGCGGCACCCCCGAGATCCCATGTTGTCCGCCGGTTTGACCACTACAGGATAGGCAAAGGGAAGGGTATAATCAGGAGCGGGCGGCTCCCGGAGGATAATAAACCGGGGGGAGGCAAGGCCCGCCTTTTGAAAGCGGCATCGCATCCGTTCTTTGTCCGAAGCATTGAGGGCCGCTTCATAGGATATCCCCGGAAGTCCTAAACGCTCCGCGACCCACGCAACGGTGGCGGAAAAATCGGTTCCTGCGGTCATAATCCCTTCCAATGCTCCCTTGGCCTGTAGGGAACGAGCCAAGGCTTCAATGCCTTCTTTGTCTTTAAGATCGATATGTTCAAAACGATCCGCCAGAGTAACCCAGGGCGCCCGGGGGTCCGCATCCGCCACTATGGTGTGCAGCCCCATTTCCTTGGCGATTCTGATAGCAGGTCCCTGCATTACCCCCGCCCCAAGGATCATCAACCCTTTACCTCTACTTACATTCATTATATTCCTCATTTATGTATCGGCTTTTTTGATCGGGATTTGTATTAAAGGCATGCCGCGTACTCAGTCCCCCATTACCCTGTCCCCCATTACCGTGCGGCTCTGTCGGGCCGCAGCACTTCCGCTCCGTTCCGGTATACATGACAGGGTACCGCGTTTTCTTCAAGATAGCAGTGGATAAGCACACGGATGACCCTTTCCAAGCCGCCCGGCACCTCCGCTTCCTGTACGGTGAAGAGGGCCGTGTCCGAAGCCCGTCCCGATTGCCGTAAGGCCGCGGCGGGATTTTTGGCATCCAGATCCCGGGTCATTGAAAACAGGAGGGATACTATATCCATTTCCTGTAGGTTATTCTTCAATAACAATTCATCATATAGAGCGGAGACTTGCAGGATAATATCCTGTTCTTCATTCATGCACCGCGTTGCGCCCCGCAAGGCGTTAAGCCGTTTTTCCTGATTCATGCCGCGGCACCTCCGGTAAGGATCAAGATAAAAGTTCCCAGGACAGCCACCCCAAGCCCTAAACCTCCCAAAATAATATAGGGCATGATACCCCCTAGATACCGGAATCTTCCATGAAAAACCATCCAACAATTAAAAGCAATGCCATAACAAGCGGCGCATCCTAAAAAGAACCCTACCGCAACCGCTCCGCGGAGCAGCATGAGCTGCGTTATATCCGTAAATTCCTGCTGGCTCCCAATGCCATAGAGAAACAAGAGCAATAGGCAAAGCCCGGAGAAAAAAGCAATAGTCCGTTTTATCAGAACAACCAAAATCGGTTTTTTTTCAGGCCGGGTAATTTTCACTATTATGCCTCTATTTTTTAGTGTATACCATCTGCCGAAGAGTGGACAGAGGGCGCCGGACAACCAGTGGGATCCCGGCTTGGGGCGATCGGCATAAACCGTCCGGTTAGACCTAATACACCTCTAAATTTTTTGTAAAAATATACCAAACCAGGCGGTTTTCGCTAGGACCGGAGCATTTCTTGAATATTCTGACTTGCAGGTAAGAGTATCCGTATGTTATAATTATATACTACTAAATAAAAAAGGAGCCTATATGGATACGGGATTTCAGGATGTAGTTAAACGTGTCATTACCGGCTATGGGCTTGAAATACTGGACGATAAGAATACATGTAAAGACCTGCTGGCCGATTATGCCAAGGGGAAATATAAACCTGAACGCAGGCTATTCCTGCTGGCCCTCGAAAGAGGGTGTCATACAAAAATCGCCCAAGCTTCAAAGCCGGAACTCATCCAGAGCCAGATGATCCGCACTCTACAGGACGACTACCTGATTGCGCCCCAGGCCGCCGAAGAGGTGATCCTGCTTTTGAGAATGCTCCTGCCTGCTCCCGCTCAACCGCCTGGTAACCATCAGGCCGCTCCGTCTCCGCAGCCTATCCCTGCCGGACTTGAGTTCGAGATAGTGGACGGTTCCGGTGTAACCATTACACGGTACACCGGGAGTGCCGCGGAGATGCTTATTCCGGACCGTATCCAGGATTTACCGGTAAGGTCCGTAGGAGATTATGCGTTCTGTAGATGCGACAGTCTGACTAATGTTGTCATTCCCTCATCGGTTACGGCCATTGAGTATAGGGCGTTCGCCGGGTGCGGCAGTCTGGCCAATGTTGTTATTCCTTCATCGGTTACGGCCATTGAGGATAAGGTGTTCTGTGAATGTCGCAGTCTGGCCAATGTTGTTATTCCTTCATCGGTTACGGCCATTGGAGATGGGGCGTTCAGCGGGTGCAGCAGTCTGACCAAGGTTGATATTCCCCCATCGGTAAAAGATATTGGAGATGGGGCGTTCGCCGGGTGCGGCAGCCTGACCGGCATTGTCATTCCTCCTTCGGTTACAATTATCAGGTTTAGGGCGTTCGCCGGGTGCGGCAGCCTGACCAAGGTTGATATTCCCTCGTCGGTTACAGTTATTGAGAAAGGGGCGTTCACCGGGTGCGGCAGGTTGGCCAACGCCGATATTTCCTCATCGGTAAAAAATATTGGGGATTGGGCGTTCTATGGGTGCGGCAATCTGGAGAGTGTTACCCTTTCACGGTGGACAAAGCTGGGAAGAAAAGCTTTCCCCGGCGGAACAAAGCTTAATTATAGGTAGTTTCGGCAAAAGGGAATAAAGGCGGAAAGCCTGAACGCCCCGCTGTTCCGGCTGTTTAGAAGCCGCTTGAGCGGTATCAAGGGGGTTGCCGGACTTGGTCTTTGCTTGCAGAGACCAAGTCCGGCAAGTGTTCCGTAAGGGGCCGTCCCCGGACCCCGCTATCGTTATGCCCCTACAACTTATCAATAAGCATAGAACACTTTCCCGAAGGAATGGGCAGGGTCTTTTTCTTTTTTCCCAAAATGTTGATGGTGAAATAATATAACTTTTCACTTTCCATGTGAATTTCCCAGCCTCTGCCGCTTTTATTGGAGAGGATGGTGATCATATTTTTTTTAAGGGACAGATTTTCAACCCCCATGGCCTCCAGGTTGGGGATGATCCAATCCACCGTTTTGCGGGGAAGGGATATGAACAGCCCTACGATGTTCTCGATAGTCAGGCAGATGGTGGAAAGCGCGTCGTATGTAAGGTATTGGACCCGGGGGAAACCGGGCCGCTCCGGCCATTGAGCAGGCCCTTCTTTTAAGGGGAGATAGGCTTCCCAGAGATGCCCCCGGTGATGATTGGCGTTGTGATTGATCCCTTCGGGGATCATGGATTCCAGAACAAAGTAGAGATGCCGGATCGCACACTCCCTGGCAAACTCCCATCGCTGATACCGTTCAAGGCCTTTGATCACCATGAAGGTCAGATGGGGAAACACCGCCCCGCGATAGCCGCGGCCGGACTCGTCAAACGAAGGCTCGTTCACCGCCACCGTGGGGAAGGGATGAGGAGCGCCGAATAACCGGGGGTCCTGTAACTTGGCGATGAGCTGCTCCGCCTTGTCGTCATTGGGGATCTCCGCAAGGAGCGCCCAATAGCCCGCCAGCATCTTAACGGGAATCCGCTTTTCATCCGCATCCATATCATAGTAGAACCCGTCATCGGGGTCCCACATGAGATCATTAATTCTGGTCTTGAGGGAAAAATACTGCCGTTTATACTGAAAACCCGCCTCCTTATCATTGAGAATATCCGCCAGCGCCGACATATACAGCACATTAATAGCCATCATGGTATTGAAGTCCATCAGGTAGACCGCCCGGTCCCTTGGCGCGTTCGCCATGTCGGTCGCGCTCAAGGGAACCTCGTAAAGACCGTTAGGCCGCTTAAATACCGTATCTATCCATTCCATGTACCTGTGAAGGATGGGAAGTATGTCTTTAACCCGTTTTTTATTAGCCGATTTATGGTAGAGATTAAACTCGGCCCAGGCAAAGAGCGGCAGTCCCACCCCTTCAGGGTTATCCTCCTCCAGTACCGGAAGACCTGTTTCGATATTATAGGCCGATCGGATGGCCCCATTCGGTTCCTGACGCTCATAGAACACATCAAGGGTAGGATGCGCCTGATAAATCCGGTTTGAGTACACCAGAAAAAAAGACGAAAAGATGGCGTCCGACTGCTGAATTACCGGGCTACCGGGATATGCAAAAAATTTTCCTTCGATACTACAGGGGTTTTCTATGGCCGTTGGATTTTCCATTACATCCGGTTTTTCCATAGTTGATGCGGCGCTCTTTTCGGCGCCGATATTCCAGCAGTCCTGAATCCACGCCCAGGTTTTATCGTATATATCGACAAACTCCTGATCGTAAAAGTGAATCTTAGGAAAATCACGTTTTATCACATAAACTCCTATAGGTATATCTGGAGAGTGCAGGGAAACTAAGGCAAAACCCTTACATAACACATATTCCTGCTTAACTACCCATGCTATTTTAGCATCGAGAACACCCGGTATGTTACCTGAAAAAAAGAACCCTGCTACTCAGGGGCTAAAGGGTAGAATATACAATATAGAATAACATACCATTTATAACAATGCAAGCTATTATGTATACAGTAAGGCGGAGGGACAGCGAACCGGGGACAGACATTATAAATATGCAACCTTGGTTATATAAATTTGTCATATATTATATGACAAATTTATATATAGGGGTGAAAGCGGGACTGCCGGGACGATCAATTCCCGCGCCTCTTCCCTTTCAAACTCCGGGAGAAGAAATTGCCAATTCCATATCGCACGGGTTGGGCGTCCTGTTAGCCATTGCGGGACTGGTATTGCTGGTGCTTCGGGGCAGGGGATATCTGAATGGCGGAGGAGGCAGCCCTCTGGTGGTAGCCTCTTATACTATTTTCACCGCCACCATGATTTTGATGTTCCTTACGTCAACGCTGTATCATGCGATTCAGCATGAGGGGACAAAACGAATTTTCCGAATCCTTGATCATGCGGCGATCTACTTGCTTATAGCGGGAACCTACACCCCTTTCTGTCTCCTCGGCCTCAAGGGAGCCTGGGGTTGGCTTTTGTTTGCTATCGAATGGGCATTGGCAATCACCGGCATAACTTTGTATGCTGCTAATTGTACCTTTTTTAAAAAAATAGAACTAGGGGTGTATGTGGTGATGGGTTGGGCCATTATGATAGGCTGGTTTCGTCTGGTTCCGGCTATACCCTTTTCAAGCCTTGTGTTACTCATCTCAGGGGGAATAGCCTATACCTTGGGAATTCTCTGGTACGCCAGACCAAACCGCCGGGGCGCCCATGTTATATGGCATATCTTTGTTTTGGCCGGAGCAATGGGTCATTGGTGGTCAATCTGGTTTATGAGTTAATATAGTGAACGGTGGGCAAGCACCGGGAAAATAAAAGCGTACCCTTTTATTGCCATTCCTTATCCCGGTCTTCTTAGAAGAATCTTTCATAGGGAGAAAAATCAAAACGATACTTGTCTTCGCCTGTTGAGATATCTTGGGGTTCTTCTAAAATAAGATCATCCCATTTCCATTGGTTTTCGTCAAATCTAAGGTATAATTCCCCGGTAATCCACCGCTCCCGTCCAACAAAACGGACCAGAAAGGAGGTACTGCCGTCCGGCTCTTCTCTGCCGCCGCCTAACCGGAATTTTTGCGGGTTAACCGCTTCCAAGGTTTCAAAGAGGTCTTTTAAAGAAGCCTCCCCTAAATCGCTTAAAATCGCCGCCTCCCGGTTTTTTGAGAGTATTGCATTCAGGATGTTCCGGGCGACATTATATGCCGTCTCCGAGGCTTCGCCCTGCCCCAAAGTTCCGATAATCGTATCCTGCGGATAACGAGGAGCCTCCCCGCGTTGGGGCCGTTGAATTATATCGGGAACCGTCTCATTGTTTAAGGGATCATACTCCGCAGCGGGTATAACTATTGCACTATAAAGACAGAGTACGATTCCTCCTAAAACCCTTCTTATATTCATAGATGTTAAACTATAACAAAATTCCTTTGACACGCTTGTTAAAAACATAATGACGGCCTCACGGCTTCTTTTATGATATTATACCGCTCTTTTAGAGAGAAGTCTAGTCTTAACAGGCTGGGTATGGTGCAACTATGGAGTGCAGCAGGCATGATAATATGCCTGATATACTACCTCTAAGCAAACGGCGTATCGAGAATCTCCTGTTTCCGCGTTATAAAATGCCGGATCCCGCCGGATTCCCGTTCCCCGGCGCTTTTTACTAATTGAGCCTGTACCGGATTTCGGGACACATAATCAAAGGCCCTCAGAAAATCTATAAAGCGATCGATGATTTTGGAAAAGAACCGGCCTCCCCAGACATGGCCTTTGACAAAGTGAGCCTTGTTCCATGCCCGTGCAAATAAGCCGAGGACCCGCTGCATGATCTTGGATAGGGAACCCTTGCGGCTTGGCCGGATTATCAGGTGGACATGGTTGCCCATGATGCAGAAGTTATGCACCGAGAAGCCGTATTTCTGTTTAGCCTGTTTCAGGATCTTGAGGAACAGTTGGCGCATGGCGGGGCAGTGGAAGATCATCTCGCCCCGATTGGCACGAGCGGTAACATGGTAGACGGCATTATTTGTCAGTATACGTCTCTTACGCATATCTATAATAGGCATTGTTATGCAGATTTGCTTTATCAGATTTGCTCTGTCCCCTAGAAAGAAAAATCACCCTAATGCTGTATCTGTAATTGAAACTCGATTTGAAAATTTTCATCCGGATCAAGAGAAACCGGCTTGATGGGCATGATACAGGTAGATTGGTATAGCTCCTTCAAAATACCTCTACAAGAGCAAACGCTGCGGATATGCCTAATCCATGCGTCAAAATTCCGGTTTGAAGTAAGTTTGATCAAGGTCTCATTTTTTATGTCTTGAAACGTAATATCTCTTTGATTTATAATCAGTATGGAACCGGGAACCGTTGCAATTTGCTCTTCAGGGTTATAGTCCAAAAGCCGCAGGAAAGGTTCTCCTTCGCCAGGAAAGGAAAGGTCTATGCTAGGGATAAACTTAAAAGTTTCGGGAACACCGCCCCGGTTGTACAAGGAATAGCTCACCGTGAGAGTATCTTTTTTTAGATGGTAGTTCTTTTCAAGTTCCACATTCCCATAAGGGACGCCCGATTTGGCCGGAAGCCTGAAATAAACCCTGGAATGATCCTTATCTATCTTTAACAATTCAAACCTTTCGCCCCCGCAATACCGGCCATGAATTCGAGGATCCGCCGCAAGAGCTCCCGGAAAATCCTGAAAAGTAATGTCCGAGGAAACCAAGCGGTCGGCAAAGGCGGTCCGCCTGAACCCATGCTGAAAGGTATCCAGATAATTCCAGGCCCTGGGAAGATAGTCAAATTCGAAAATACCAGCTCCTTCAAGGGTGATATAACAGTTAATCTGCTCTCCTTGAAAGAGATATTCTCCTTCGCCGTCTAAGTCAAAATCAAAATGTACCAAAGAAGGAATACCCCCCCTTTTTTCACGGGTTATTTTCTCCGCCTCCAATAGAGCCTTGTAAGCGGTTTTTCGGACCGCATGACGGGAAACACCTCCGTCTCTGGTGGGGCAGAAAGAATCATACCCCTGGGCCTTCCAGAGTTCCTCCCGAGCGGTACGCTTCCGGGACTTATCCCCTCGAAGCTGGTTAATTAAAACATGAGTAAACATCATCTTGGCATAGATGCCGTTGGCTTCAGGGCAGCCGACTAAGAACTGCCGCGGCAGACTGCTTTGAGATACAAAGGAATTTTTCGGAAAGTTATCTTCTTTCAGGGAACTGGGGAAGTAGTTCTTTTTGAGAAGCCGGCTGCTTTTGAACAGTTTGCCGGGCTGGGTAAATTCAATCCGGGATCCAAATCCGGACAAGTCTTCAAAAAACCGGTGAAAGGTGAATTCCACAGCCTCTGTATCGGGATGCTCTACAAAGAACCGCTCCGGGAACACACAAATAATCCGTTCTTTTTGAGGGACAGAGGAAGAAAACTCTTGCAGCGCCTGTTCTATGACCTCGGAAGCCCGCCGATTGGCAAAGCCATCCGCTATCCGGCTTAGTACCGGAAAGACGGTGATGATTTTGCCTTGATCTTCGGTAATACTGGGCGCCAAAACATCGCCGGATAACCCTCCTTGTCTGAACTGTTTCTCATCAAGGAACGTATAGGCCATACCGCAGGCGTTTAAAGGACCAACCATCTGAGGTTCCCAAGCCATAAGAGGCAGCATACAGCCTTGAGGCCGTTTGCCGAATTGTTTGCGAAGATACGTGGTAAGGAGTTCTATCTGTCCTATTTTATCCGAGAGAGGCAGTAGAGGCATCATAGGTTCGTAGAATCCGCCTCCCAACAATTCTACTTGCTTCCGGGAAATCAAGTCTCCGATAAGCATGAAGAACTCAGGATGCGCCCGTTCCAGCCATTGCAATACCACCCCGGAATAATGCAGAGCGGCTTGAATTTTGGGGTATTTATATAAGGTCGAAATGAAGGGTTTTAAACCGGCCTTATACGCCTCTTCAAATGCCGCATCCCCTGCGCTCAATGGAATATGATAATGAGAACCCAAGATAAACTGTATTGTCTGATCCATATTTTTATATGCTGTCCTAATGCTGTTGATGATACACTTTAGAATATACCAAGGATTTTAAAAAAAATAGCCGCAAGAGACGTAAATAATAAGGATAAAAGTCCCATTGCAATGAGCATGAGAGGGCGTCCCCGAAGATGCGGGGGAACGGCCTCCAAGTCGGATCGCTTACGGATGTAGTGGAGCAACAATATGGCAAGCAGACTGCCCAGGGCAAAGCTTAAAGAGAGGATCAGCGCCTCTAGGGGGGTTCCGGCTATATGGAGGGTCAGATAAAGAGAGGTCATGGCAAGTCCGTTGTACGCGGAATCCGCGGCAAAGAACTTTGAATCAGGCGCCATAGAGGGGATGAAACGGACACATAAGGCCTCAAGTCCCATGCAGGCTAAAGCGCTGGAAGGGAACAGCAAAACATATTCAAGAAAACCAAAGGCGAGGGGGGATAAGAGATAAGAAAAGATAAACCAGAGTATCAGAACCGATACAAAGAGAACCCCCGCTTGAAAAAGGGGAATAGGATCGGATCGCTCCTCTCCTTCTGCAATGCCCTGTATTCCTAAAGCAAAGTGCAGTATTAAATTGAGGGAAAGACCGGCGCAAACACCCAAAGAGAACATGGACCCCATCGAGTAACCTCCTAAGAACCAGGTTTTCTGATGCTGCGGAACAGGGCCGCCCCATAACCCAGCAGCAAGAGCGCCCCTGCGGAACTTGGTATTATTTTGATAGGCAGAAACGCGTCTCCTTCAAAATATTGGAAAAGCTCGATAAGCCCCTGGACACCCCCGGGCAGGGAAAGGGCCATAAACCCGATGGGTTCCCGGATCAGGGAAAAAGCGATGATCAGTAACCCAATAGAGCCCGCCTCTGCGGAAGCCTTGAGGAGCAGGGGAGAGATTTCCGAAGATTTGAGCTGAGAAAACAGGGGAGAACCGGCAGCGTAACAGGGCGCAAGCAGGATGATGTAAGCCATTTCCATGGCCAGCAAAGGGCTGGCCAGCCAGAGGAGGAGCAGGAAGCCGCTTCCCAGAAGGCTTGTGAGAAAGATGAGGGTGATCTTTTTTCCTATTGCCGGATATATCGGTCTGGCGAAAAAAACCGCCGCCATAGTCAGGTTATACACCCACAGGAGCGCGGCTGCGGCAACTAGTCCAAAGGCAAGCCGGCTTGAAGACATGACTATGAATCCCGCTCCGGCCAAGGTAGAAAAAGGGGCATGCAGATCCCGATACAGAAAGGTTTTAAGCGGATGGTTCATGGTTCCTCCTGAACATGCTGCAAATCCATTTCTATGCGACGTATATAGGTAGTTATGATCCCCTGGGGAAGGCGCTTTACGGTCTGTTCCACCCGGGTATTTAAAGGAATGATTTCATTAACCTTTCCTTCATCAGAAACCATCGCCACACAGGGAAAGCGGATGCCCTCGGACATCATGGCAAACACCAAGGCTCGATTGTTAGAATTCCTCACCGTATACCATGTTCCCAGAGGAATCCGCCTTTTGGGAAGTTTAGACCGAGGAACGGGATCTTCTAAATACTGGGTATGACCGGTAGCAGCCAACAGGATGTTTACGTTTCCCTGTAAAAGCCTGATCCGGATAGGCTGGGTAAAAAACCAGAGGAACCCTCCTATGAGGAGGAGACCTACGATCCAGGCCGTAAAAACCCCCAGCTCTTTTGGATTAGTATCTTTAAACAGATCCGCTTTCATGCAACCTGCCTCCATTTTTTATTGCTATATAAATGCCGGCTTTCCACGTCTCGAATCAAAGGGACCACCGTATTAACCAGAGCCATGACAAAAACAGCGCCGTATACCTCCGCGCCTTGATAACGGAATAAAAATGTAAGCCCTCCCCCTAAAACCGAAACCCCCAAGACCCCTTTATTCGATTTAGGCCCTGTGGCCGGATCAGAGGCTAACAAGAAGGCCCCTGCCAAGACACCCCCCGAAAAGAGACCGAAAAACAGATCCCCTTTGCCGAAAACGCCTCCGAAAGGTATGGCCCCAAAGAGCCTGACCAGAAACACATAGACCCCCACATAGGCAGCGGGAATCCACGCACGGTTTACCTTAGATGCGGTAATGATAATGGTTCCCACTAAAAGCGCGAAAACTCCCCGATCCGCGATGATTCCTGGTGCGGAAGTATTGAACAACTCGATATACGTTCTGGGGAATTCCAATTGGGTGAGGGAAAAGAACCCATTCTGTAGAAATAATCCCAAAAACGTATCCGGACTTGAACCGTATTCTATTCCCATCAGCTTGAAAATCCCCAGAGGGGAACCCTCTGGATCCGAAAGCCCGTTACCCATCCCCTCGTATATCAGGGTCAGAGGAGACTTTTCCAAAGCCTTATTGAAAACCTCGGGCCAGGAAAACCGGATAAAAAGCCATCCCCCTGCCGCAGGGTTCATCCAGTTTGCTCCTAACCCTCCAAAACTATGCTTCACCACCGTCATGGCAAAAGCCGCGCCCATGGCGGCGTATATCGGATGCAGTTGATTGGGCAGGAGCAGGACCAGAATGAGCGCGGAGGTAACCGCGCTGCCGTCTTTTATCGTTCCCGACCGTTCGGTTCTGAAATAGATCAGCGATTCCGTGAGTACTGCGGTAACTACCGCGGTAACCGCGAGGATCAGAGACGCAAAAGAATCTTTCAGGGAAGACTGGAAAATAGCCGAAAATGCGCACAAACTGACCAGCCACATCCGGGCCGCGGTCGGCTGGGCAAGGTGTATCTGGGGTTTATATAACCGCGCTTCCTGTCTCACCATGACTTACTTCCCCTGAGCCGCATCTTGTATAACCGTGCTGAGCGGAAGCCGGGAAGGGCACACCAGATCGCAGCACCCGCAGCCATGACATGCCGCAACAATTTCCGGGATTGTCCCTGTTTGCGGTCCCGTGATCGCTTTGAAAAGGGCCTCCGGGTCTAATTCCACCGGGCATACCATCCTACAGTCCCCGCAACCGATACAGTTCCGTCTAACCGTGCCTCCGGTCTGATGTTCCAAGAGGGCGGCTACCGCATAACTGGTCTTAATCACCGGCTCATCTAGATCCGCAACCCGGCGTCCCGAGAGGGGGGAACCGATAGCGATCCGCTGAGGTTCCCGTACAAAACCGCCGCATTCGGCAAAGAGGTCCCTAAGCCGCGTTCCTATCCGGGCTCTCATCACTTGAGGGGTTTTGACCGCAGAACCTCCCACCGCCACATACCGATCCAGAACAGGCTTTTTCAGTTTTACCGCATCATAAACCGCCGCCAAGGTTGCGGGGCCTAAAATAAGAAAGGATCCCAGGTTAAGATTCTCATGTTTTTCATAATTCCTGAGTACCAGTTCCAGTTCCCGCGGGTTTTTCTGGGGATACCGGGAACCTACCAACACCAGGGAGGCAGGGACGCCGTAGTTTCCGGCTTCCGCAAGAAGCAAATTTCCCAGTTCCTTTTCCTGATGGGAAACCGCATAGACAATACGGCTTATCTGAACCGAACGGCTGATGATCATACTTCCTTCCGCCACCGCCTTGAGCCGTTCCCGGCACAGCACATAATCCGCTGCAAGCCAGGGATCATCAAATACGCAACGAACCACCAGAGTAGCGGGGGTTTCGGTTGAACGGGAAGGGGCGGAGGCAAGCAACTCCGCTACGGGCCGGCCGGAACCTTCCATTTCCACAACCCCATAATCGGCGATCAGTTGTTGCAGGGCAAAAGGCATGAGTTCTTCCCAGGGAAATACCTTCTCTTCCTTTCCCAGTTTTTCAAAACCCCCTCCCAAACGGATGACCAACGCCTCATTGGACATACCCTCGGCCATGTCCCAAGAAACAGTACGAACCACTTTACCGGGAACCGTAGCATGGATATTGGCCGATCCGGGGCCTTGCCCCCGCCCGATAAGCATTCCCTCCCTCACCTGGTCTCCCACGGCCACCACCGGCGAAGCCTTACCTCCCGGGTGCTGGATCAGAGGGATCACCGAAAGTACCGGAAGAAAGGCAATAACACCGGCGTCTTTAGGAGGAACGGTTGGATCTTCAAAGGATATCCCTCCCCGGGGAAACGTATATATTTTCATGCGGCTATCCGTTTATCATGATATACTAAGAGATGTTTATGTTTTCCCTGTTGTGTTACCTGAAATAAGGCCATACTATACACACCCAGTACTACTAATACCGGAACAAGTCCCATCATAGGAATAGCAGGGATATGGCCGGTATTCTTAGGGCCAGTATACTTGAAATCCCTAAGAAATGCTATGAGGTCTTCCAGGGGAAACGGGGGAATTTCGCGGTTTTCATCTAAGGGATACATCGAAGCATATTCCCCGGATCCTGCAATAAGTCCGTCTTCCCCAAGACGGTAGCGCGCGTACCCTAAGCGGCTATCCTCATCAGACCGGGACAACCCGAGAGGGATAAAAGAAAAAGACCTCTGAAAGGCCAGATGGCGTTTATAATCGGCAGGATCAATAAAGTAACGGGGATCCGCCGCCGGTCCGGGAGCATGATATGCCTGAATCCCCATTATGGAGGGAATATACAGAGCCATGAGGGAAACTAGGGCAAAGGGGATGACAGTACCGTTACCTGCCCTTCGATTGGCGGAAGTCAGCAGGTATACTTGTGACCGGCCCCGGTTTGATTCGGTCCAGAGGGCGAGCAAGAGGAGGCAGGAGACACATAGCAAGGCGGGGATCCCCAATTCCTCAAGGGTATTTTGGTCGGCAAGCCCCAGCATCCCCTCTCCGGTATAACCGAAGACTCCCGGCATATCCCAGAACATCCCTACCCATAAGCCTAACAGGATCATACATAAGAGGCTTCCTAATACAGGAGCGACGAAAGGGTACTTCATTCCCTGCCCATCCCATCGGCAGGCGCAAAGCTGCCGAATCAATGCCATCAAAACCCCCGATAGGCCGATCAGCGCGGCGCCCAGGGCAAGGCCTGCCGGTCCGGCAAATACCAAAGCCCCCAAAACCGGCAGCTGGGTCGCGGTGAACCAGGGAATATCCGACAGAATCAAAGCCCCTAGGGAGGCTAATATAAAGAGCAGGAAGTAACACAAAAGGGGCTGCTCATATCCTATAAATTCGATTGAAAAAGGGATTGATCCTAGGGATGCGGCCAGGGACGCTTCAAACCTTTCAACCTGTTTCTTATTTATCCAGTTGTCTGAAACAGGTATGGTTCCCCAATCAGGTTTGTCAAACCCCGGCCTTTTGATCCGGTTTTCTATAGACCCCCCTGCAAGAGGAATAAAAAACAGCCGTTTCCCATCCCGTACAAAAAAGGAACGTAGTTTTTTCCCATACCCGTCGTTCCTGGGATCAAATTCTTCAAGGCGATCCGGATATTCATCTAAGGGAATCCGCTTTAAAGTGCCGAAATCATCCAGAAACACCCACTGGGTAGACTCAGATATATACCCCCCGGCAAGGTCCGGCGGGAGCATATTCCCGATACGCCTGTCCGGGTAGGACGCGTCTACCGCAAGCACCGCATAGCTTGCATGGTTTTTCGCAGGAATACCCTTGAGGGCTAAAGCGGTCATAAAACCCCCAAAACCGAGGGAAAAAAGCACTGAAATCAGCGCCGGCTTTCTGAAAGACATCCGGATCATAACCTATAAACTAGCGTAAGCTGCGGCAATAAAAATACCCAACAGCCCTCCGACCACCACTTCCAGGGGCGTATGACCGTTGACCTCTTTGACCGGATGATACTCGATATTCAACCGATCCGCCACATTCCGTCCTAGGAGATTGAGTACCCTGGCTTGGATTCCTGAAGAACGGCGTACCCCCACGGCATCCCGCATCACAATGAGGGCAAGCCAGAAGGAAACTACGAACAGATTTGAACCGACCCCATCTCTAAACGCAACCGACGTGGCCATAGAAGAGACCAGCGCCGCATGACTCGAGGGCATTCCGCCGGTACGCCAGAAAAGGGTTGCCAATATCTCTCGAGGGGTTCTTTTACGGCCATTCAGTAATACGATCATCGCCTTGATAATCTGTGCAAAAAGCCAGCTTGATATGGCAGACAAAAAAATGGGATTTTCAAAAAAACTTTTTACCGCTCCCCCTCGTACAGACATTGCTAAAGACATTGTTTAAATGTCTATCAGGAAAGAACTTTTGTCAAGGCAGGATCAGAGGGCTTCATAAGGCTTGAGAAGCGCCGGTACTTTGCGCCTCTGTCTTGACATAATATTATATATCCGATATAATTAATATATTTTATGAGGGCTGTGTATAGATGGGGACCAAATTGCATAAAGTGATTTTCAATGCGAAAGTCTATCTAAGACGGGAGACCTTCACCGAAGCGGTATTGATTGAAGGGGAGCGGATTGCCGCAGTCGGTACAAATGAGGATATCTTGAGGATTATGCCGGGGGAAACGCAGCTCATAGACGCCCGGGGCGGCGTGTTATTGCCGGGGTTTCAAGATTGTCACGTGCACCTGTACTACCTAGGGCAGAAAGCAAAGACCCTTAATGCCGCGGGAGTTTCTTCAATCGATGAGCTTATTGAACGGGGGCGGAGATTGCTTGAGGAATTAAAGCCGCCTCCCGGCGCTTTTATTACCGGCTGGGGACTCAACCAAAATGACTTTGCCAATACAAAGCGGTACCCTACTCGTTACGACCTGGACCGGATTTCTAGGGAACACCCAATCATGGTCAGTAGAGTTTGCGGCCATATTATATACTGTAACTCCAAGGCCCTGGAGACGGCCGGCATTACCGCCTCTACGAAGGCGATAGAAGGGGGACGGATTGATATAGACGAAACCGGTACCCCTACCGGCAGGTTAACCGAAAATGCCGCGGCCCTGGTACGGCGTATCGTTCCGGTTCCAACGGATTCGGAGATGCAGGCTGTGCTTGAATGGTCCATGAATCATGCTTTATCCCGGGGCATTACCGGGGTAGGCAGTTATGATACGGGAGGGGCGGATTTTCAGCAGCTTGTAACTGTATACCGAAGGATCTATCGAAACGGCGGCTCGCGGCTCCGGATCAGTATGCAGTGCGGAATTGCCGGTGATGAAAAGCAGCTTGATGCATATATCCGCCGGAACTTGTCTACAGGTCTCCCGTTGTACCCGCCCTATCTCAAAACCGGGCCGCTCAAACTCTTTGCAGACGGTTCTCTAGGCTCGCACACCGCCTGGCTGCGGCGGCCCTACAGGGACAACCCGGAAACGACCGGCGTATCGGTGATAAAACCGGCGGCATTGGCGAATCTCATCAAAAAGGCCGATGCCCAGGGCTTACAGGTCGCGGTACACGCCATCGGCGACGCAGGCATTGAAGCGGTGTTATCGGCTTTGGAGACCGTAACCGGGGAACATCACAACCCTCTGCGCCACGGGGTGCTGCACTGTCAGATCACCGACCGGATTCTGCTGGAACGGATGGCGAAAAACGATATTTTAGCCTTGGTACAGCCCATATTTCTTGCCGAGGATATGCATATAGTGGAACATCGGGTAGGCCGGGAATTGGCTTCTACTTCATACGCCTGGGCCACCATGGAACGGCTGGGAATCAGAACCGCCTACGGCACCGATTGCCCTGTGGCCTCCATCAATCCTCTAGCGGGTATTGCCTGTGCGGTTACGCGGCAGGATAGGGACGGTTTCCCTCAAGCGGGCTTCTTTCCCCAGGAACGGGTGGATGTGTATACTGCCGTTGATAATTACACCATCGGTACCGCCTACGGCAACTTCGACGAGAATCGCCTGGGACGCATACTGCCCGGTTATCTTGCAGACCTGGTATTACTCGACCGAGATATCTTCAGTATCCCGGCCCAGGAGATACCCTCGGCCCAGGTAGTAATTACCTTGGTCAGCGGTGAAATAGTCTATACGCGGGATGTATAATCCGGCGCTTTCCGTTAATACCTTATACTATATTAATTAAGGATATTGTTATGGAAAATGAAATAATATAAATGTTATAAAACAATTCGGCAAAATAGCGTTTTTGCCGGATACATGGGATCATTATCGGCAGTATCAAAATAATTATCTATATAAAAAATATATCAAAAGATTGCGGCCTCATATTGGATACCGGGTGCGGAACAGGTAAATTGACTAAAAAAATCATGTTATATTTAAAAAGCATCCGCTGAAAAATATTTAGAAGAAACCGGTAAAAAATTTGATGCGGTAATATCAATAGCGGCGCTGCATCACATGAACGAAGAAAAAAATATTGAAACAGATTAAAACAACATTAACAAAAAATGTAAAAATACTGATATTGTATTTAGTTAAAAGTAAAACAATAACAGAATAGTTATTGTCAATATCGGCGGTATTATTAAATCCGTTAATAATGCTTATAGTGAGAGGAAGGGTAAAAGCAACCAAATGAGACTTCCGCTTGCTGATTGTCCGCGCAAGCGGTCTCCCGCTCACCCGCATTTTGCCGGATCCGGACTTTGCTGCGCCAAGCCTTTATTCATGCCGGCAAAGCCCGCTGATGTATCGCAAGCAGCTTCCAGACAACCCGGAACGTATGTGCTATAACCCTTTAAATTAGTTTGGAAAATTATTTTTAAAAGTACATTGACAAAACATTTGATTTTAATGATAATCAAAATATATGGAGAGTTAAATGAAGAAATTATTGCTTGTTTTTTTCATTTTTTATTGTGTGCAAATGAATACTTTTTCTCAAAGTGTTTATACTGTTGATCTAGGAAAAGATATAATTATAGGAACTCTATCTCTTGGAATTGGTATAAGCCCCTTTTTTATAAACAATGAACCTGAAAATATACCTGGGGTATTAAATAAAAATGATATAAATAGTTTTGACCGGTCTATAATGTTTTCATATAATAAACCTTTAGATGTAATTAGTAATTATGGCGTATACAGTTTGCTTTTACTCCCTATCCTTTCAGTTGTACCAAATATAAAAGATATAAATATACTTTTAACTTACGGCGTTATGTATGGCGAAGCATTTTTACTTGCATTTGGGACAAAAGAGCTATTGAAGAACGCTATTATCCGTTACCGGCCTTATATGTATGCCGGCGGTGTTCCTGATGAAAAAGAAACAGATTATTATAACAGTTTTCCTTCAGGTTCTACCGCTTATGCATTTTTAGGGGCAACCTTTTTAAGTACGGCCTTTTCTCAAGAATTCCCTGAATCAAAATGGAAACTTCCAATAATAATTGGAAGTTATACATTGGCAGCCGGAATAGGGTCTATGCGTATTTTATCTGGAAGTCATTTTCTAACGGATGTATTCGCCGGAGCGGCAATAGGTTCATTGTATGGATGGTTAATACCTTGGTTACATTTAAAAAACAATGAAAAATATACAATAATTCCGATGGGAAATGGAATAATGGTTTCATTAAAATTCTGAAATAAATGAAAATTGCGTGCGGTTAGAATATGCTATTGACAGAATTTTCTATAATGCCCTATTATATAAATAATTCTTGGAGGCAACGTAATGGCTGGAAAATTTATCGTTTTTGAAGGGGTTGATGGTTCTGGAACTACCACTCAAGCAATGGTATTGCATGATTATTTATTGTCAAAATCTCACAAGGCCTTATTAACATCAGAACCGTCACCGGGTCCGATTGGCAATATGATCCGTGAAATTCATACCAAGAGGATTTCTATATCGGATAATCAAGATATTCGAGAGGAACTTTTATCATATTTGTTTGCTGCCGACAGATGCGATCATCTATATAATGATATAAATGGTATTACTAAACAGGTTGCCGCAGGTTATTATGTAATATCAACTCGATATTTTTTATCATCCTTTGCCTATCATGTCATTAAAGATGAGGACTATGAGTCTATTCATCGGTTAAATAAGCATTTTCCACGGCCTGACTATACGTTTTTTTTAGACTGTCCTGTGGAGTGCGCGCTGAAACGCATTACCTCGGCCAGACTGCCCGACATAAATGAAGAAAAATCGAATTTACAAAGGGTCGCTAAGAATTATCATTACGCTATCTCAAAATATAACGGGGCCATTTCGCTTATTGATGCTACCCAGGAACCAAGCAAGATCAGCTCACAAATAGTTTCTGTTTTAGTGAATAAGGGAATACTATGATATATGTTTTTACCTAAATCATTTGAAAATATAAATCAAGCCATATACTGAATCGAACAAAGGAAAATAACCGCATGAAATTATTTTTGAAAAGAAAAACTCATATTGGCGTGGCGTTAGGCTTATTTTTTGCAAATTATGTTTTGGACAGAGTAACAAAATATATTGCATCAGTATATTTGAAGGATAGTGAACCGGTAAGATTATTAAAAGATACGATACTGTTACTATACGCGGAGAATACCGGCGCGTTTCTCAGTTTAGGAACCCATTGGAATATCTATATAAAATATTTTGTTTTACTCATTATTCCGTTGATTATATGTATCATAGGACTGCTGTACGTAATGCTGAAAGAAATAAAACTATACCGAATAGCAATAATAAGCTGTATCATCGGCGGCGGTATCGGAAATCTTGTAGACCGGTTGTGCAATGAATTCAAAGTGATAGATTTTATAAATTTCGGCATAGGACGTTTGCGGACCGGTATATTAAACGCAGCTGATCTGTCGGTAACATTCGGCGCGATACTGTTAATGATATATGAAACCATAATAAAAAAAGAGAAAGATCAAAATAAAATGTGATAAACTGCTGAAGGATTGCGCGCAATACCGCGCCTCTCCCGTTCGGAATGATCACAGTCTGGTACACAAAGCCGCCGGCAACGTGCGAATAGGTGATATCCGGCCGCACCATTTCTCTCCGCTTTTTTCCGCTTGGAACCGGCGGTTCAGGATAGTTGCGCAGACCGGGATGCGGCGGTTCGAGCCGGTCTTGGGGGATGAATTACCGCCTTCCGCAATACGCGCCAAACTTTTATGAAATTCGTCATACCGGTTAAAGCGGAACGGTATATAACCGCCGTTATTTTCTATAGATTATAATTATACCGTGAGGAAAGGAGCATACCATGCGGGAAACATTATCCCTCAACTATCTGCATCAACACTATATTTCAAAAACTTTGCCGAAAAAAGACTTTGAAGAGCTTATCTTTAAGTATATCCTCAATCATTACCGGCAGTTCCATCTCCCTAATTGGAGTAAAGAAAAATGCGCCGACTATCTATGCGGCCTGTATCCCCGAATCAGCCGGGCTATAGATACTTATAAAAACATAGGGTCCGCCTTTGAAGCCTATATCCTATCCAAGGTGTATTGGTATGCCAGGGAGCGCCGATCTAGAGAAACGGATCATCATGTTACCGAATATGCCTGCTGGACGGCCCGCGCCGGGGACATGGCTTTTGAGGAACACGAACCGGAATACATCGAATTTTATCCTGCGGGCAAACCGGTTTCTAATCCCCGGCAAGTTTTGATATTGCTGCTTAAATCCTATTTTTATATATCTGAGGGTTTTATTTCCCGGGCGGTTCCGTACATAGGTATGGAGAAAGAAAGACTGAACCGGGTGATAGGCGATCTGCGGGACCTGCGGATGAAACGGACGAAGAGATTCGGGAACTTAGGGAACGGCTTCATTGTCAGTATTACCGGTGTCTTGCCTTTGAGAGCAGGCTTGAGAAGGCGGCGGAAGGTTCGGCCCTGCGAAAGGATGAAAGACCGGGTTGAGCGCGCCCGGAAACGATACGCTTCTATGCGGAAGCGCTATAGGTCTCTGCGCATGGATGCGATGAATCGAGAAATAGCGCAGGTGTTGGGCGTTGCGAAAGGAACCGTGGATTCGAATTTGTATGCGTTAAAACAAAAGATCAAGACCGTGGAGGCGGGAGAATAGGCAAATCCCCGGTAAAATTAGAGAAACCTCCGTTGTTTTGAAACGCATAATTTTTAAACCGCTCTAACGCCGCAATTTCTTCTTGTACGTTCTTGACAAAACTTTGATGTTTCTATATAAAGATACATTATGATACTATACATAGAAACAAAGGAATTACGCTGATGTGCAAACCAGACCTTAGGGCTTTCAAAACCCTTGCGGCGGATTACCGGATGATTCCGGTCTCGAAAACCATGCCCTTGGATACCAGAGACCCGATTGAAACCTTTCGGATTCTCAAAAATCTCAGCCGGCAATGCTTTATTCTTGAAAGCCTGGAGCATACCGCCCGGCGGGGGCGCTATACCTTTCTCGGATACGACCCGAAGCTGGAAATCGCCTGCAAAGACGGCGCGCTGACCATCAAGAACGGGACCGAGATTCAGATTGCAACTCAAGAACCGGGGCGGTATATCGCCCGGATCATCGAGGACAACAAAAGCCCGAGGCTGCCGGAACTGCCGCCCTTTACCGGCGGGCTGGTTGGGTATTTTGCCTACGATTACCTCAAGTACAGCGAGCCGGGACTGAGGCTTGACGGGGAGGATCAGGAGCATTTTAAGGACCTAGACCTCATGCTTTTTGATAAAGTCATTGCCTACGATCATCTCAAGCAGGAAATTATCCTTATGGTCAACGCGAAAACCGACGCTGTTGAGGAAAATTACAACCGCGCCTTGAGCGAACTCGAACATATCGCGCAAATCTTGAAACAGGGAACTCCAGCGGAGAATAAGCCCCTGCGCTTTCTGTCTCCCTTTCGGGCGCTGTTTGATAGAGAACGCTACTGCGCTATGGTGGAGCGGGCAAAAGCCTACATCCGGGAAGGGGATATTTTTCAGGCGGTCTTGTCAAACCGGCTTGAGGCGGATGTTGAAGGCAGCCTGTTCGATACCTACCGGATGCTGCGGACCCTTAACCCTTCGCCGTATATGTTTTATTTTTCCAGCGAGCATATTGAAATCGCCGGAGCCTCTCCTGAAACCCTGGTACGCCTGCAAGACCGGACCCTTTTTACCTTTCCTCTGGCAGGGACCCGGCGGCGGGGCAAGGACCCGGCGGAAGACGCGGCGCTGGAACAGGAACTCCTTGGGGACCCCAAAGAGCTGGCGGAACATATCATGCTGGTAGACTTGGGGCGGAACGATTTGGGGAAAATCAGCGAATTTTCTTCTATAGAGGTAGAAAAATACCTGTCTGTTGAGCGGTTTTCCCATGTGATGCACCTCGGCTCCACGGTGAAAGGGCGCATCCGATCCGGCAAGACCGGACTGGACGCTATCGACGCGGTGCTGCCTGCGGGAACCCTTTCCGGCGCGCCGAAGATTCGGGCTTGTGAGATCATCAATGAACTGGAAAACAACAAGCGGGGCATCTACGGCGGCGCTGTGGGATACCTTGGGTTTACCGGGGACCTGGACGCCTGCATCAGCATCCGGATCGCGTATAAGAAAAACGGCAAAGTTTTTGTCCGGTCCGGCGCGGGCATTGTGGCGGACAGCGTGCCGGAACTGGAATATCAGGAGTGCGTCAGCAAGATGCAGGGGGTTGTCAAAGCCCTGGAAAGGGCCGCCCCAGGGGGGATCCTGCAATGATTCTGCTTATCGACAATTACGACAGTTTTTCCTACAATCTCTATCAGCTTATCGGCGCTATAAATCCGGATATCCGGGTGGTTCGGAACGACGCGGTTTCCCTGGCGGAAATTGTGGTGCTTCGCCCCAGTCATATCGTGCTTTCCCCGGGACCCGGCAAACCCGCGGACGCGGGGATTTGCAAGGATGTTGCCGCGGCTTTTGGGGGGAAGATTCCGCTTTTGGGGGTATGTTTGGGGCATCAGGCGATTTGCGAAGCCTTCGGCGGGAGGGTTTTCTATGCCAAGACCTTCATGCACGGCAAAGCGTCGCCTATTACCCTGGACACGAGCTGTCCCATCTTCAAGGGCTTGCCTCGGATCATTCAAGGCGCCCGGTATCATTCCCTTGCCGCAGACCCCGCTGGGATTCCCGGAACCCTCGTCGTAACCGCCCGCACCGAAGACGGGGAAGTGATGGGCTTACGGCATCGGGATTATCCGGTGTACGGCGTGCAGTTTCACCCGGAATCGATCTTGACCCCCGAAGGACCGCGGATTGTGCGGAATTTTTTATCAAGTACGCTGAATTCGAAGAAAAAAGAGCGGTAACCGTGAATAGCATGAATGAATATGGCATTGAGGATTATTTGTGTTATTTGCAGGGGCTGGCTTTAGGGGGCATCTAAAGCAGGAGTTGGCGGACGTTTCGTACTAACGCGCTTAAAGAAAGGCAGCCGCGAATGACCGGGAGACCTATTCGTGGTTGTTATTCGCCTCGCCCGTGGTCTAAAAACCTGATATGCCGGGATCCCGTTGAATAAAACGGCTGCTCACTATATCGCCATTGCCCGCGTATCATTCCCTATTATATAATTAAAGAATAATGTTCTGGGATTCTTTTCTGTATCTTAAAAGAATTAAAGTCTATGCCTTCGTCGGTGAAAGCGGTACCGGTAAAAGTTTCCGGGCAAAGCTTGTGGCCCAGAAATATCATGCGGACTTTATTATTGATGACGGCCTGCTCATTCGGAACAACCGCATATTGGCGGGCCATTCGGCAAAAAAAGAAAAGACCTTCCTCGCGGCGGTAAAGGTGGCTCTTTTTGACGAAAAAGCCCAGCGGGATGAGGTTGCCCGCAAACTCCAAGGAGAGAAGCCTAAGAAGATTCTTATCCTGGGTACTTCAGAAAAAATGGTGAATAAGATCGCCTCCCGGCTCCAACTCCCCCCGCCGGACAAGATCATTAAGATTGAGGATATCGCCTCACAAGCCGATATTGAAAATGCGATCAGAACGAGACGGATTGAAGGGAAGCATGTGATTCCGGTACCCTCTGTTGAGGTCAAGCGGAGTTATCCGCATATCTTTTACGACGCCATCAGAATCTTCAAGCGAAACCAGGTGCCGGTGGCCATCGGTCCTACCCCAACGGTACATGAAAAATCGGTGGTACGTCCTGAATATTCCAGACGTAATAAGGTGAGCATTTCTGAAGCAGCGCTGAGCCAGATGGTGCTTCAATGCGTAGATGAATTTGACAAGCAGATCCGTATTAAAAAGATCGGGATCAAAGACGACGGTATGGGATACAGGCTGGTCCTTACTATTGATGTGGTTTATGGGACCCAATTAGGGGATAATATGCATGAATTGCGGCGCTATATCATCGGTGACATTGAACGGTATACCGGAATTCTGATCGAAGAAGTCAATATTATTATTGATAAGATTATAGAATAATGATTCGAAAATATAAGAAGCGTTACTTTATTTTTATGAAGGAGATACCACATGAAAAAATATGTATGCGGCGCGGCATTATTGGTAGTTATACTTTGTACTGTTGCGGCTCAAACCAAGAATTCTAGTTCCATCCCGCTAGGAATGTCTCTGGTAAATGGCCAATATTACGAGGTTCTGTCCGACGGGGGAACCGCGGACGCGCAGACCCTTTCCCGTGAATTGGATACCCGTTTCCAATTGTATAACAAATTTTTCCATTTTAATCCGCAGGAACTTGGGGGAAGCCGATTAAAAGTACGGGCTTATAGGGATAAACAGGCCTATGACACTTATATCACCGAGCGGATCGATGTAACCAGTCCGGGAGCGGTGTATCTTCACTATACCCAGCCGGATCGGCGGGAGCTGGTCATACACCGCGGCGGCCCCGAGGAGGAACGCATGTTTCCCCACCAGGCGTTTGTCCAGTACCTGCGGGCATTTATTCCCTATCCTCCGTCCTGGTTCCGGGAGGGGTTTGCCATCTATTTCAGTACCCTCAAATTTGAGGCCGGTCAAGTTCTTGCGGGAACCGGGAACGGCGTTTCCGCTATGCCGGTCAACGCGGGGTTAATCTATGAAGAGAATTTAACTTGGCTTGAAGCGGTAAAAAGCCTGGGGAATAAGTCCCCGTCTTTGGAATCGGTATTGCTTGCCGATGTTAAGGGAACCTATCCGGACAATTTTCAGGGAGTCTCCTGGGCATTGGTTTTTTTCTTGAAAGACAGCGGAAAAGAGGATTATTTGCGGCTCCTCTATGAGTGCTTTATGCTGCTGAAGGGTTCCGCTTCGGTGCAGGAGAACTCCCAGGCCATCTACAATCATATCAAGAGCTGGAGTGATTTACCGATCCTTGAGTGGGATTATAAGGCCTATCTGAATACCCGCAAAACCTTTCCGGAACTTATCGCCGAGGGACAGCGCGCCTATAATGCCAAGGATGCCAGGGCCGCGGAAGAAGTTTTTCAGGCGGCGCAGAAACAGCGGCCCAGCCATTATGCTCCTTATTATTATCTGGGGCTTTTGGCTTATGACTGGAAAAATTATGACCAGGCGGAACGGTACTACCGTTCCGCTCAACAATACGGCGCGGACCCGGGATTGATTGCCTACGCGCTGGGCATCAACGCTGCCGCCGCAGGCCGTAACAACGAGGCGATAAGTTTCTTGGAACAGGCCAAGGCCGCGTCCCCAAGCCAATATAATGATCAGGTGGATAATCTTATTAAACGGCTACGATAAGCCCTCGCCGCGCCCCTGTTCGGACATATCTTTTGTAGGCAATTCAGCATCTTTTTCTCTGAATTGCCCTTCTTTCCGCCGATGCCGGGGACGATGCTTTTTAGATTTAGAGGCCGGCCCTCCTTTGGAAACCCGCGGCTCGTCCTGATTTTGAACCATAAAGATTACCTTTTTACCGGAAAATAACGGCTTTTCCCGGTCCAGAAGCCGGGATTTTTTAATGGCGATTCCATGTTCCTTAAAAATCAGCCTGAGAGCCCGATCCAACTCCGCCCGAGGCGGGTTCATAGGCAGGACAAAACCCCGCGCTGTCATGAAGGTATTCTTATAGTTTTCCGAATCCCCTTCCCACCGGGTGTTTTCTTCAAGATAATCCCTGATCAGCGCGGCCAGGGTTGCTCCGGGAAGTTTCTTAAACCCCTCTTTGTTGAGAGTACCGAGGCCGTTCAGATACTGTTCCCTGAAATCCCTTTTTTCTTTCATCATGTGCGAAGCCTTCGGTTGCAGGTAGGCGTATAAGCCCAGGGACTCCAGGTTTTCCACAATCTGCGCGGCATAGGATGAATGGATGATCTTGAAGATCTCCTCTGTGAGCCGGGAAGGAGATATACCGGTAAGCAGGGAAGACTGCTTTTTAATCTTCCATTTAAGGGGCAGGGACAGTTTAAAACCTGTGGTGGCCCCATATTTGACCGCCCGGATCATCCTCACAGGATCATCATTGAAAATGTGAGAGAGCGGAATGATAGGCCGGATGTTTTTTTTCTGTATATCCTGCATGCCCCCCACATAATCCACCACCACTTGGGTAAGGGGATCGTAAAACAGGGCGTTTAAGGTAAAATCCCGCCGCAGTACATCCTCTTCAATGGTCCCAAAGGTATTACCGCTCAACCCGTCTTTGAGGGACCGGAAGGTAGAAACCTCGAAGATCTTGGAGCCGAAATACACATGAACCAGCCTGAAACGGTGGCCTATGATTCGGGCGTTGTGGAATATTTTTTTTATTCGGGTGGGGTTTGCCGCGCTCACAATATCAAAATCCTTGGGTTTTTTACCCAAAATCAAATCCCGAACCGCCCCTCCGACTATATAGGTTTCATATCCATTAGCCCGCAGTTGTTCCACAATGGTCACCGCTTCGGTATCCACATCTGAAAAATTGATACCATGTTCATTTTGGGTATATACAATCGCTTTTTTAACGGGTCTTCCGTCTTTTTCAGTAGAATAACGGGTGCGCAAGGAAGCCTCTCATAGTAAGTATAAGTTCAGCGCCTACGGCGCTTTGAAAAGGCAAGGGGTGAAATTAAAGCGGATCGTTTTCTTCAATCTTAATAACCTTATAAGGCCAAACAGAACCATAACCCTTTTGCTCCGTACCGCGTAACCCTACTCCGAGGCAAGAGGCGCCTCTCCAGTCCGCCCCGCACCGGAGGCAACAGAAACACAATGCCGGAGGATCCAGTCCAGGAGGTTTTCGGCCACCTCTTCCCGGTTGGTTTCGTTCAAGGTTTCATGCCTCGCGTCCGGGTACAACACAAATTCCAAATCCTTGATCCCCAAGGAACGGTACGCGTTCACCAGCGCGGTAGGGCTCTCTCCCATATTACCCACCGGATCCGCGCTGCCCCCGAATACATAGATGGGCAAGTCCCGGTTAATCATCTGCAAAGCTTCCGGCTTATGGACCCTGTTTAAGAGAACGCTCATGTCCCGATAAAACCCTGCGGAACAGAACATCCCGCTCGCCGGATCTTCGGCATACGCGTCCACCTCTTGTTCATCCCTGGAGAGCCAGTCAAAAGGGGTCCGGTTCGGCTTAAAAGGCCTATTAAAAGAACCCTCCGCGGCGGCCCGTGCCAGATACGAACTTTTACGGACCCCCTTAAACAGGGTAAGCAGGGCCATTATGGGAACCCCCGCCTTGATCTTCAAGCCGTCCGGCCCTCTGGTTCCCGACAGGATACATCCGGCCAGGGGGAAGTCATAACTTTCAATGTAGTGTTGGGATAAAAAAGAACCCCAGGAATGACCTAATAAAAAGAGGGGAACATCAGGATAGGCCTTACTAATCATCTTATTCATAAGATGAATATCTGAAGTAAGTTTTACGATCCCGTCCTTATCCGCGCAGTGTCCTAAAAGGCCGCCCAAGCTGGGATCATTTATCGAAGGATCCGCGGTTTTCCCATGACCCCGCTGATCCGTAGCCCAGACCTCGATACCGGCCTTACACAACCGTTGGGCAAGCCGTTCATAACGGAGGGAATGTTCCGCCATACCATGTACAATGTGTAAGGCCCCGCGAGGCTTTTTATCCGGCGTACCCTCAAGGAATTCCCCGGGGATCCAATGCCTGACAAAGCGTTTGAGCCCATCATCGGAGGATAGCCATTCACCGGAACTTTCCGACATAATAGTACTAGAAGGTTCACCAGTTTTTTTTGATCTGCCGGTGTGTTTCCGCTTATTCACTCCACCCATAGCAGTATTGTACCCCCTATATTATTGTTCTTGCAATCATGTTATACTACAAATCCATGATAATTGGTGAAATTTTTACCGCTTCGGTGGAACGGCTTGTGTCCGGCGGAGCCGGGCTCCTCCATTATCAGGGGCAAAGTATTTTCATGGATAATACGGCCCCGGGGGATACGGTTATCGGACGAATCCGGGAGGACCATAAGGGCTGGGCTTGGGCGGATCCGGTGGAAATCACGGAAGCCTCCCCCAACCGGATTTCGCCGGCCTGCCCCCTGTATGAAACCTGCGGAGGCTGTTCCCTACAGCATCTGTCCTACGAAGCCCAGCTCACTGAAAAAAGCGCCCTCCTACAGGACACCCTGATCCGTATCGGAGGCTTGAGGGTTCTCCCAAAACTCAAGGTCTATCCTGCCCCGCCTTTTGAATACCGGAACCGGGTACAGTTCCATAGGATAAGCCGTCCCCGGCATGGGGCGGCGGCCTTGGGTTTCAGGCAGCGGAAAGGGGAAGAGGTTATCCCCCTGGAGGATTGCCCGGTGGCGGATCCGGGGATCCGGCAGGCTCTGAGAACAAAGCGGCTTTTCCCTCCGCCTGAAAAGGATCGCTTCACTGTTTACGCCCGGGGTAAAACGTTTTTGAGCGAAAACGGAACCCGCCGCGGGACCGTTTCACTCCTTAACCGGGAACTCCTTATGGACGCGGGGGTGTTTTTTCAAAGTAACGGAACCATGCTGGAAAAGGTGATTACGGACCTGATAACGCTCACGGAAACCGCGGATAATTCCCTTCCTATGGCGGATCTGTACTGCGGCGTAGGGACTTTCGCCTCGTTTCTACAGGATCGTTTTTACAGAATGGATCTGGTGGAACAGAACAAGACCGCTCTGGCGCTTGCCAGGGAGAATGCCGGCAATGCGGGGATCCGGTATGCGGCTCTTCCCGGAGATCAATGGGTAAAAACCTTGGCGGAAAAAGCTCTTCTGCATTATAGTTTCATAGTAGCGGATCCGCCACGGCAGGGTCTTTCACCGCTGCTGCGGCGCAGGCTTTCTCACGCCGGACCTCCCCTGTTGGCATACCTGTCCTGTAATCCCGCTACGCTGGCGCGGGATACCCAAGAATTGACTCGGGGAGGCTATGTCCTTGAGGAGCTTAGGTTTTATGATTTTTATCCCCAGACCGCGCATATCGAAAGTTTGGCGGTGTTTAGAAGAAAAGGTAACGGCCATGTATGCTAATCAAGAGCGAAAGGTTCAACCGGGAGTTTTTCGTATCCCAAAGACCCTGGGGATTTTAAAACCATCGTCTATCCCATGTATCACCTTCTCAATCCTTTTGCCTTTCCTGTTCCCCTGGACAATACATCCCCAGGCCGCGGGAAAGTCTATCTGGAAACAGCCCTTAGGAGGACAGGTCATAGGGTTGCCGTCGGTTCAGGCGGGATCCGTGGCGGTGGTATGCGAAGGGGGCGCCCTAAAAGCCTATTCCCGTCAGGGCAATTCCCTCTGGAATTATGCTGCCGGAGGAAAACTCAGCCCCTTTATTACCCGATCACGAGAAGGAATGAACTATGTGTGCAGGACGAACGGAAGGTTCATCGCGGTTAACCGGATAGGACAGGAGCTGTGGCAGCTCGATCTGGGAGAGCCCCTGGTAGGCCCTGTGCTGCTCGGGTGGGACGGGCGGCTCTTTGTGCCTACCAACAAAAAAATATCCTGTTATACTACCGCGGGAAACCTGCTGTGGGACAAAAATCTGGAAAGCCCTATTGTCATAAGTCCCAGGGAGGATAAGCGGGGAGGAATCGTCACAGCCCTGGATAACGGGAAACTCCTCCAGATTGACGGTTTCGGCAAGACCATAGTAACTCAGCTTTCCCAAACTCCCGCCATCCTGCTTAGTCTGGCGCAGCCTGAAGATCCCATAAGCGGAAAAGAAATACCCATTCTTATACTCTATAAAGACGGCACCTCTGAAATTATTGGAGGCACTCAGGAGTACCCCTCTCTTCCTGCGCTGGCTCATCCTGTAGGAGCCGCAAGCCGGAACGGTAAGGCGGCCGTTACCCTGAAAGACGGTCAGGTGCTGCTTCTCTCCGTCACCGGCGGGGAGATCCTCTGGACCGAAAGAAGCGCCATCATTCCTGACGAACCCGGAGAAATGGGGAATGAAACCGCTATGATCTACGATGACAGGGGAATTTATATGCTTTCCAAGTCGGGGGCCGCGGGATTTACCGAACAGGGACAGCGCTTATGGTATATACGGATCCTAGGGGCCGCCGCGATTCCGATTTTTAGTGAGGAAGGGCTGCTCTATTCCGGCGGAAGCGATTGGAATCTCTATGCCTACCGGCTTGAAAACCGGATTCTCCCCCGGTATCAATCCCTCTACGGCCCGCCCCCGGCGGGCGCTTACGGCCTGGGTACTCCCTTCCCGCCACGTCAGGATTATACCAACCGGTTTAGCGAAACCGAACTGCGGTTCCGGTTTACCCGTATTGACCGGGCTTTGCGGGAAGGCCAAGTTGGGGAACACGAAAAAGAATTCACCGCTTATTTAATGGAGGCGGCGGCAAGTGTGCGGAACAGTATCAGGGTATCCCAGACTAATCCGCCGGTACAGATCCGCCAACGGATCGAAGCGACCCGGCTTTTATCCTATCTGGGTTCCAAAGAGATCATCCCTTTTTTAGCGGACCTTTTCTCCCATGATCCGGATCCCCTGGTTAAAGCCGCCGCCGCGGAAGCCATCGGCCGTATCGGGTTTGACCCTGACGGTCTTGCGCTGGAAGCCTTTTCCCTGGCGGTCTCGCCTTCCGGTAAGATCAAAGATGAACAGGTATTAATCGCCATTGCCGCGGCAGTAGGTTCCCTCTGCCGGTTTTCCGGTCCGCCGGTAAGCGGCGCGGGGACCGCCGTACTTATCGCGCTTGCAGGAACGGGCAAGTCTGTCCGGGTGCGGAACCGGGCGCTGGAAGAGATCAAATCCCTACAGCAATAGGCCGCAAAGGCTGGAAATTCGTTCCCTGTTTTTCAGCCCTTGGGATAATCTACTGCATCGACTTGATTTGATCGTGCAGAGGTTTAATTTTGGCGGACAGCGCCTTTTCAATCCTAGAACCGGCTTCCTTGGCAAAGGCGGCCTGATCCACATCGGATACGATAATCATGCCGTTATTGATGAGAAACTGTTCAAGTTCCGTTTCATCTCTGAGAAAGAGATCATGCTCATAGGCCTGCATTTTCTTTCCCGCGTCGATAAGGATATCCTGTAAATCCTTGGGCAGGGATTGAAACTTAGTTTCACTCAGCACGATGTACACCCAGGATCGCAAATGTTCGGTTTTGTTGAGATACCGCTGAACTTCATAGAAGTTCCCCGTTTTGATCATCGCCAGAGGATTTTCCTGACCATCAATGGCCTTTTGCTGCAAAGCGGTAAAGACTTCCGCAAAAGCCATAGGAGTAGGCTTTGCGCCCAGAGCTTCCATGGCCGCAGCGAGTACCGGAGACTCAGGCACCCGGATAACAAAACCGCTCATATCCGCAGGAGTACGGATAGGCTTGTTAGAAGTTACATTCCGGGGGCCCCGCTCAAAGTACCCAAGGACCCGCATATTCGCATTTTTGAGCAGCAGATCTTCGAGGTATTTACCTACCGGTCCGCGGGCCGCCTTATTGAGATGTTCTGAAGAGGTCATCAGATAGGGAACTCCCAGAACCCCCATTTCAGGGATAAGCCCCTGCATAGTCTCTCCGGTAAGGGTTATATCCGCGCCTCCGCCGGTCATAATCGAATTAATCACCTCAACTTCGGTTCCAAGCCGGCTGTCTGGATAAATAGCGATTTTTATCCGTCCATTGGACCGGGATTCCACTTCATTTTTGAAGAAAAGGGCGGCTTTATGCCAGCTATTATCCTCGCCGGCAATATGGGCGAGGTTTAACTCATAGGTTTTATTGTCGCCGCTTCCCATATCACTCTCGCCGGTTGCAAACATGCCTCTCACAGCAATTAACCCGGCCAAAGACGTCAAGACCAACCTTTTTACCCTATACATCTTTTCCTCCAAAAATATGATTAAATAATTAATATAAAAATTATAATTACACTATTACAGATCCGTCAAATCAATTTTTTATTGCTTCAGTACAGGTTCTTCAAGAATTCTACGGACTGCTTGGATAAAACCGGCGGTATTCAGCGGCTTCGGCTGAATACCCTCGCACAATCCGGCTAAATCCGCGGTCATTAGCCCGGATTCGACCGCCTCAAGGGAAGCGGTTTCCAGGGCGTCCGCAAAGGCGGCCAACGCGGGGGCGCGGTCAAGCCCGCCCCGCTTTCTGAGGGCGCCGCTCCAGGCAAAGATCATCGCCAGAGGGTTAGTGGAGGTTTCTTCGCCGTTCAGGTAGCGGTAATAGTGACGGGTGATGGTTCCGTGGGCCGCTTCGTACTCAAAGCTGCCGTCCGGGCTGACCAGCACGCTGGTCATCATCGCCAGGGAACCGAAAGCCGCAGAGACCATATCGCTCATCACGTCTCCGTCGTAGTTCTTACAGGCCCACACAAAGCCCCCTTCCGAGCGGATCGCCCTGGCTACCGCATCATCGATCAGGGTATAGTAGTAGCCGATGCCTGCGGCCTTGAACAAAGCCCGGTACTCGGTCTCGAAAAGGGTTTGAAATATAGCTCTGAACCTCTGATCGTACTGCTTTGAAATCGTATCTTTCGAGGCAAACCAGAGGTCCTGCTTCTTGTCCAAGGCATACCGGAAACAGGCATGGGCAAAAGAGGTGATGGAACCATCCCTGTTATGTACGGCTTGCAAGACCCCGGGCTCTTCAAAGTCGTATACGGTTTGGCGGACAGGCTCGCCGTTTTTAGGGGTAAAGATCAGCTCCGCTTTTCCCGCCCCGGGGGCCCGGTATTCCACCGCTTTATATATATCTCCGTACGCGTGACGGGCAATGGTGATGGGCTTTACCCATGTGCGGACCGCAGGTTTAATGAGCTTCACGAGAATAGGCTCCCGGAATACCGTACCGTCCAGTATCGCCCGAATTGTGGCGTTTGGGCTTGCCCATACCTTTGTGAGGCGGTACTCCTCCGCCCGCATGTCGTTTGCGGTGATGGTCGCGCACTTGACCCCGACCCGATGCTTCTTGACAGCCTTTCCCGCGTCAACCGTAACCTGATCTCCGGTTTTGTCCCGATTCATAAGGCCTAAATCGTAATACTCGGTCTTGAGTTCCAGGAAGGGAAGCAGCAGTTCTTCCTTAATCTGCGCCCAGAGAATCCGGGCCATCTCGTCCCCGTCCATCTCCACAATTGGGTTCGCCATGGTGATCTTAGCCATTCGGTTACTCCTTAGAACTTCCAGGTTTCCATTGCCTTTTTGAAGGCCCCTCCTGATGCTTGGATAATTTTCTCATCCACACAGTAGGCGAAGCGTACCCACCCGGGCGCGGCGAAACCGCTGCCGGGAACTCCCAGGATGCGATGTTCTTTGAGGTGGGACACGAAAGCTCTGTCGTCTCCTCCGGGAACCCGGCAGAATAGATAAAAAGCCCCCTCCGGTTCGGCATATATGATGCCCGCTTCATCCAGAACCTGCTTGAAACTATCCCGCCGCCGGGCATAGACTTCCACATCAACCCGCGCAAAGGTAAGTTCCGCCACAATGCGCTGCATGAGCGCGGGGGCATTTACAAACCCCAAGGTTCTGGTCGTGTAGACCAGGGCGTTTAAGACCTCTTGCATATCCTTGATTGCGGGACTTACCGCAATATACCCGATCCGCTCTCCGGGCAGAGAAAGGCTCTTGGAATAAGAGTTTACCGCCAGGGATTCCGGGTATGCCGTGAGAACCGGAGGGACTTGTATCCGGTTATAGGCGATTTCCCGGTAAGGTTCATCGGCCACAAGATAGGGCAGCCGGCCGCAGCGCTTCCCGTGGGTTTGGAGCGCGCCGGCCAGCGCAGCGATGGTCTCCGAAGGGTAGACCCTGCCCGTAGGGTTATGGGGAGAATTGATGATCACCGCGGCGGTCTTTTCCGAAAGCCTCGCGGCGATGGCCGAAACATCCAGATTGAAATCCGGCAGCGCGTCCGCTTCTAAAAGACGCCCGCCGTGGTTTCCCGTATAGGCCCGGTATTCCATGAAGTAAGGTCTGGACACAATCACCTCATCCCCGGGATTCAGGACGGCCTTGAGAACCACATTAAGCCCTCCCGCTGCTCCTGCGGCCATGATGATGTGGGACCCCTCAAGAGTAATCCCCTGTTCCCGGCTTACCTTTGCCGCCAACGCCTCCCGAACCTCATGATACCCCCCATTGGGCATGTATCCATGAGAACCCTTTTTATCTTCCCGGGCAAGTTTCGTAAAAACCCGGTGAAAAGCCGGCGGCGGTTCTATATCAGGATTCCCAAGAGAAAAATCAAATACCTTATCAATACCGTATTGTTTCTTGAGCTGATTTCCTTCCTCAAACATCTTCCGTATCAGGGACGCCGAACCAAGGGCTTCCCGTATCGCATCGGCAATAGGCATAGTATACCCTCCACTACTTTAATATATCCTAAAATATATGATATGGTAAACTATGCATATCCGAAATACCGGTTCGGCGCCGACCCTTGAGGATTGTTTACGCGCCGCAGATGAAACTCAGGAACTTATCTTACGGAAGGGCGCGCTTAAAGAGATTCCTGCGGTTTTACGGGCCTATTTTGATAAGGCCGCAAGCTGTCTCTTGGTAGCCTGCGAGTTTACCTACGCCGCAGCGGGAGAGCGGGTTCGGGCCTTACTGGAAAGAGAAGGGATCCCGGTCCACACTCATATTTTTCCCGGTACGCCCCGGCTTCATGCGGATTATACCCATGTACACACGCTGATAAGCCGGCTGTCTTCGTTTCCGCCCCATACCCCTATAGTTCCCTTGGCGGTTGGGAGCGGAACCATCAACGATCTGGTTAAGCGGGCCGCTTTTGAACGGTCTCTTCCCTATCTTTGTATCCCTACCGCGGCTTCGGTGGACGGCTACACCGCCAACGGCGCGGCCCTGCTTTGCGACGGCTTTAAGCAGACCTTTCCTTGTACCGCGCCTAAAGTAGTGGCGACTGATCCTGTTGTGCTTGCCCACGCGCCTGCGTATCTGTCTTCATCAGGATTTGGAGATTTGGCAAGCAAGATCATCGCGGGTACAGACTGGATCATCGCGGAAAAGGCCGGGGCTCTGGGCGCTCCCGGGGCCGAACCTATCAATGAAAAGGCTTGGGCAATGACCCAGCCCGGGATCTTAGACGCTCTCCACCGCTCGGTCAACGCGGCTCGGGGCGATGAGGATGCGGTGAGCGCCCTCTTCGGCGCTCTGGCGGTTACGGGTTTTGCCATGCAGTATCATAAGAATTCCCGGCCCGTGTCCAGCGCGGAACATTCTTTCAGCCATGTATGGGAGATGGAGGATCTGTCGGTACGCGGGGTCCCGGTAACTCACGGCCACAAAGTAACCATCGGGACCTTAGCGGTTACGGCTTTTACAGAGCTTTTTTTTGCGGATCCCGAAGGCCCCCCTCCGGTTCCCAAGGACTTCCGGCGGCCTGCCTTAGCGGAGAGGAAAACCGAAGTAGCCGCGGCTTTTAGGGGAAGCCGCAGCCAGGCATCCGCGCTTAAAACCGCGTCGGAAAAATACATGGAGGATCCTCAAGCGGAAAAGGTAAACGCCGGATTCAGGGACTCTTGGAAGGATATCCGGGATCAGGTTATAGAACGGCTGCTTCCGTACAAAGATCTGAGTTCCCTCTTGGAAAACGCGGGCTGCCCTTTGCGGCCTGAAGCCATTAATCTAAGCCGGACCGAGGCTATTGCCACCGCGCGGCGGGCTCAGATGATACGGAACAAATACAGCGTCCTTGATCTTGCCTGGGACATGGGGAACTTTGAGACAATCCTTTCCCGCTTGGAAGCATCGGAACGCTACTTGAGATGAACCGCCGCCGCCGTTTTTAGTCCGCACGACGCTAAGGAAATCAGCCGCGCCGGGGAAGACGCGATAATTCCGGCGCCGGCTTTCGGATTGCCTGCGGCCGGCAGCGCGTCCACACCGCTTATGACCGGTTTATAGACGAATCTATTGTCCGCTTCAATATAATCGAATGTATCCCGAAATGCTTTCGTTTCCCACCTTAACCTGGAGGAGGGGTTTTTTGAGCGCCGCAAGCTCCCTAAAGGAAACGCTGATCTTGTCGCTGCCGATACGGCTGGTTTCACGGGGAGAAGAACCCGCCGAACTGCACCGAGAAGCTGATAAATCATCTCAAATTAATGAAAACGCGGGTATGCTCTGCCAAGTCTTGATAGGAACCGGTAAAGCCGCCCTGGTTTTTGGCCGCGGCGCAGACGTTTTCAACAGAGACAAAGATTACCCTGCGTATTATGTTCGGGTTTAGGTGTTTTGGATACATAGCCGCCTTCTTTTTTACGGCTTCTCCGGCTGTTCCTGTGAAACCATAAGATACCCATATAATTAAACAGGCGGGCTGTTTTTTAGGGCTGGGGTTTTAAAGTATATGACTGTATTGAATGTCGATTGTATGCTATAATTAAAAATAGGAGAAACAGATGGTTGAGCTTTATACATCAGGAGTCTACCTTATCCGGGGTTCTGAAATGGTAAAGGATAACGCGGAAGCCGAGGCCAAATTGAAGCGGCTGGGGGTACAGGTTTCTAAAGAAGATGCCCGGAAGGGTACCATTGCATACGGGATTCTATCGGCTCATAATAAGGGAGGGGATGATCGAAATTTGCGGTTAAAATTCGATTCTCTTACCTCCCACGACATCACCTGTGTGGGCATTATTCAGACCGCCAGGGCCAGCGGTATGGATCGCTTCCCGGTGCCTTATGTGTTGACTAATTGCCACAACAGCCTCTGCGCGGTGGGGGGAACTATCAATCAAGACGATCATGTGTTTGCCTTGGCCGCGGCGAAGAAGTACGGCGGCGTGTATGTGCCGGCCCATCTTGCGGTGATCCATAGCTGCAACCGGGAAATGATGGCCGGTTGCGGAAAGATGATCCTCGGTTCGGACAGCCACACCCGTTACGGCGCTCTGGGAACCATGGCCGTAGGCGAAGGCGGCGGGGAGCTTGCAAAGCAGCTGATAGGCAGGACCTACGACATGGCCTATCCCCAAGTGGCGGGAATTTACCTGGACGGCGAACCTGCAAAGGGAGTGGGGCCTCACGACGCGGCCTTGGCGATTATCGCGGCGGTGTTCAAAAACGGTTATGTGAAAAACAAAGTAATGGAATTCGTGGGTCCCGGGGTGGAGAAGCTGCCGGTGGATTTCCGCAACAGTATCGACGTGATGACCACTGAAACCGCCTGCTGGACTTCAATCTGGAAAACCGACGGCGCGGTGAAGGACTACCTTGAAATCCGGGGACGAAAGGGCGATTACCAAGAACTCAAACCCGGGGAAACCGCTTATTACGACGGTTTTGTATATGTGAACCTTTCAAAAATCGAACCCTGCATCGCCATGCCTTTTCATCCGTCTAATGTATATACCATAAAAGAACTACAGAAAAATCCCAAGGACATTCTGGCTAAGACCGAGGAAGAGGCGCTCAAAGCCTTGGGCGTGCCGGGACTCAAGTTTAACCTTGGCGTCAAATACCATGACCACGGGGTCTGGGCCGAACAGGCGCTGATCGTCGGCTGCTCCGGGGGTATTTTCGGCAACATCATGGCGGCCGCGGACATTGTGAAGGGCGCTTCCATAGGCAGGGATAATTTCGCCATGAGCGTGTACCCGGAAAGTCAGCCTACCTATCTGGAACTAGTCAAGAACGGCGCGGCCGAGAGCTTTATGCGCGCCGGGGTTCTGATGAGGGAAGCCTTTTGCGGCCCCTGTTTCGGCGCGGGGGACACTCCCGCCAACGGCGAGCTTTCAATCCGCCATGCTACCCGCAACTTCCTCAATCGTGAAGGGTCCAAGCCCGGAGAGGGGCAGATCGCGTGGGTGGCGCTGATGGATGCCCGGTCCATTGCCGCCACGGCCATCAACCGCGGCAGAATCACCGCGGCCACCGAGCTTGACGTGTCCTACGGCAAATATAAATTCTTTTTTAACCGGGGAATTTACGATAAGCGGGTTTACAACGGCGTTGGAAAGCCCTTACCCGAAACCGAATTGGTTTTTGGCCCTAATATCAAGGACTGGCCTAAAATGCCCGCGCTGCCGGATAATCTGCTCGTCAAAATCGTGAGCTACATCACCGACCCGGTTACCACTACCGACGAGCTTATTCCCTCTGGAGAGACCTCTTCGTACCGGTCGAACCCGCTCAGGCTTGCGGAATTTACCCTGAGCCGGAAAGACCCCGCTTATGTGAAAAAGGCAAAGGAAGTGCAGGGTTTTGAGGAGAACCGCCGCAACGGAAGGGCATCCGCAGAGATTGAGGAGGCCCTTAAAAAGATCCGGGCTATTTCCGGCTTTACAGAAACCGGGCTTTCGTCTATAGGAATAGGCAGCGCTATTTTCGCCCGCAAACCAGGGGACGGTTCCGCCAGGGAGCAGGCGGCTTCTTGCCAGCGGGTACTCGGCGGGTCGGCGAACCTGGCCTTGGAATACGCCACCAAACGATACCGTTCAAACCTTATCAACTGGGGCATCCTGCCCTTCCTAATCAAAGACGAAAAAGCCTTTAATCCGGGGGATTATGTGTTCTTCCCGGATATTAAAAACGCGGTACAGGAAAAAACCGCGGCCCTCAAGTCCTATGTGATTGGTGACCGCACTGATGTGATAAGCGTTGCCTTAGGCGAACTTACCGGCGCCGAACGGCAGATCCTTATTGAGGGCTGCCTTATCAATTATTACGCGAAGGAGCTTAAAAAGAATTATAGTCAATCCACTTAAGAAGGGCGAAGCTCAATTTTAGCTTCCTGCCATGGAATAGCGAATTCTTGAAAAAAATCCACGGATTGTACGGATTTTCATGGATTATGCCGGTTCTGGGGAACTGAAATCCGTGGACCTTATTTAGTTATTTTTAAGGGGAACAACTATAGTTTGACGCGCAAATGGATGAACGCAAAAAACCGTTATCAAAGCACTCCCGCCGGGGTTTCCGGCATTGCCCCAAGTTCCGCGGGCATCGGCGCGGAGAACACACCGATTATCATCACAGGGATTTTTCTGGCCGCGGGTATATTCCCCGGGCTTATCAATCCGCCGGTATTGATCCCGATCTGAGAGCCGGTTATGGAAATCAGAACCGGCTTTCCCTTCCGGGGAAAAATGCTTAATGAGCTTCGTTCCTTTCTTGCCCATAACGGTCTCAGATATGACCAGCGGGTAAGCTATTCCCTCTGTTTTGTAGAGAACGATGTAATCGCCGCGACCGGTTCTTTAGACAATAATGTGATCAAATGCATAGCCGTATCAAAGGATTTTCAGGAACGAGGACTGGCCGCCGGGGTTGTAAGCGGTCTTATTGAGGAAGCCGCCCGCAATGGTGTCTTTCACCTTTTTCTCTTTACCAAACTTGAAAATGAATTGCTTTTCGGTAATCTCGGCTTCTATACCGTCGCAAAAACAGCGGATGTCCTGCTGATGGAAAATAAAAAAAACGGTATTTCCGGCTTTGTAGCCTCATTGCAGAGGAATACCGGTAACTCTGCCGGTGTAATGACGGCTGAGAATGCTTCCGGCGGCGCGGGGAAAACCGGCGCCGTTGTGATGAACTGTAATCCCTTTACCAACGGACACCGGTATCTCATCGAGACCGCGGCCGGACAATGCGGCATTCTGCATATTTTTGTGGTTTCTGAAAACAGAAGCGTATTTCCTGCGGATGTCCGTTACCGGCTGGTCAAAGCCGGATCTTCCCACATTCCCCATGCGCTGATTCACCCTACAGGGCCGTATCTTATCTCCGCCGCGACCTTTCCCGATTATTTTTTTAAAGACACCGTTGATCCCCAAAAGGTGAATACCACGCTTGACCTTACGATTTTTGCCGAACACTTCGCTAGGCCTATGGGCATTAATTGCCGCTTTGTGGGAACCGAACCTTTTGATCAAGTAACGGCCGGGTACAACCGCCGGATGAAAGAATTCCTTCCCCATTACGCGATAGAAGTGATTGAGATTGATCGGCTTGAAAGGGGGGGGAGAGCGATTAGCGCCGGTAGGGTGCGGGAACTATATACGGAGGGAAAAATGGAAGAAATCAGAAAGATGGTACCGGAGGCGACGTTTGAATTTCTCAATGGCGAACAGGAAGTGTCGTGCTGAAAGCGGAAGCTGCGGAGGTTTTCAATGGCGCCGGAAAGGTTTCATTAGAGGAAGTATCGGCCTTTCGGGAAGAAAAGGCGCGCAGGCAGGAGGCGCTGCTTGAAAAATATGCCGCTCCCCTGCTCTGTCTGGGAATTAATATCCCCGGAGAGTACAAGCGGTTTTTTCTGGCCGATTGTTCTTTCCGGGAAGGGTTGAGATTTGTATGCCTCGCGCTTAAGGCGGAGCGAATCAGTATTTTATATGAAGAGGTTTTCGAACATGCAGGCGGCTGCGCCGGGTTTATTTCAGTTAACGCGGAACCTGAAAAACTTAAGGAGCTATCGCGTTTAATTGAGGATTCTCATCCTTTGGGGAGGCTTTTTGATATAGACGTATTGAGGCGGGAGGGCGGGAAAATTTCACGGAAGGATTCGGGGGAAGACGCGCGGGCCTGCCTTATCTGCGGGGGCGATGCTTTTGTATGCGGGCGCAGCCGCGCCCATAGCGCGGGGGAGCTGCAAAATATTGCCGCAGATATTATGCTGCGTTTCAGACGGGATCGGCTTGCGGATTTGGTTGCCGCCGCGGCGCTCAGGGCGCTTATGGGTGAGGCTGCGATTACTCCGAAGCCGGGTTTGGTGGACCGGGCCAATAACGGCGCTCACCAGGACATGGACTTTTTCTCGTTTATAGATTCGTCCGCGGCGATTATCCCCTATTTCCGGGACTGCGCCCGCACAGGCTTTGACGCGGCGGAGTTTCCGCTGGCCTTATTCGAGCGTCTCAGGCCGGGAGGGAAAATCACCGAGATTGAAATGCGCGGGGCTTCAGCCGGGGCAAACACCCATCGGGGGGTTATCTTTTCCATAGGGCTTGCGAGCGCGGCTTTCGGCGCTTTTTTCCGGAGCCGGGAAAAAATTGAAGCCGAAGAAATACTTGGATTTGTTGCTTCCATGACCTGCCGCGTAACGGAAGATTTCGGCCCCAATAAAGAGGGGCTTTCCCACGGGGAAACGATTCACCGGCGCTACGGCATCGGGGGGGTAAGGGAGGAAGCCCGCCGGGGATTTCCGGCGGTTCGGGACCGCGCCCTGCCCGCGCTGCGGCGGGCCCTTGCCGCAGGGTACCGTTTAAATGACGCGGGACTTGCCGCTTTTCTGCATTTGCTCGGGGTTGTTATGGATACCAACATTATTCACAGGTCAAATCCTGAAACGCTGATGGAAATTCAGAAAAACACCGCGGTCTTCCTTGCCGCGGATCCGGGACCCCAGGCAATAGCGGAATACGCCGCGAAACTGGACGGGGAATTTACCGCAAAGAACATCAGCCCCGGAGGCTGCGCGGATCTTCTGGCCTTGAGCCTTTTCCTGCATTGGCTGTGCGTACGCTGACCCTGCCCGGCAAGCCTGCGGAAAGGAAAATCTTTACGCCGGTTGAGTCCGCTTCAGTTCAACCGGCGTACGTTTCGTGAGAGAAACAAAAAAAAATCCAAGGCTTTACCTTTGGGTAATCCGTTTCACTTTACCTGATGGATGAGATCGATAATGCTGCCGTCCCGGTAGGTAACGATTCCCACCACCCTATCGTCGTATTCCGCCGGGGCGGGTTTGCCCACCAGGTTTTCCACCATGTCCCGCAGTTCCCCAATGAGAAAAAGCGGCAGCCCCGCGGCAATAAAACGCTCCTTCAGGTCGTCTCTTGCGGGGTTTACCGCAATGCCGTACTCGGTAACGATCACGTCTACGGTTTTACCCGGGGTGACTATGGTTCCTACCCGGTCCACTATGCAGGGAAGCCGTCCCCTGGTAAGGGGGCAAACCACAATAGTAACTGAAGCGCCGTAAGCCGTGTCTTGATGGCCGCCGATGGCCCCGCGGATAATGCCGTCCGAGCCGGTAAGCACATTAACGTTGAAGTCTGCATCCGCTTCAAGCGCGGATAGCACCACCACGTCAAGCTGATTCACCGCAGCGCCCGCGCCCTTAGAGCCTGTTCAAAATCTTCTAATAAGAATAGCAATTAAAGCGAACAGGAGTATTTGGCAAGACTGACGGAGCGTATGCTCACAGTTCTTCCAAAGCCGGCGGGCTTTGTCCAGC
>JAITHW010000211.1 GCA_031279815.1 Treponema sp.
AACGGCACCGCGAGAAACGCGAAAGACTGGCTCTGAGAAACAATCATTTGGGTTGCGGTTTCAAAGGTCAGATACGGTACGGTAAGAAAATACGCGAACCCCGCGATGCCGATCACAAACGCGATCGGCATACCGATAGCCAAAAACAATACAAAACAGATAAGCAATAACCCCATTTATCCCTCCTTTACGGCTTATTAAACATAAGAATACAGCGCCGGATTTTAAGAACCGTTGATACCACCATTGACAAAGCGGCGGTTACAAGGCTTATCGTAACCAACGAGAATGGAATGGGTATGGATTGATAGGTCCGCAGCCGTTCGGTCCACGCCAGCCTCAGCCCGAAGATAATGATGACGATAAGCGCCCCAAGAACAATAATATAAATCGTCAGTTCGAGGATTTTTTGTACTGTTTTCGGCAGATTTCGGGTCACAATGTCAATGCCTACCAACTGGCCGCTCCGCCAGGCTATGTCCGCGCCTAAAAAGGCGGTCCAGGCCAGCAGAAACAAGGCTAAATCGATATTCCAAGACATGGAAACCCGAAAAAAGCGCAGAATAGCGGAAAGAAAAATAAAGGCTACCAGAAAAACAAATCCTACACCGCAAGCCGCTCCCTCAATTTTACAAAGGGTATGATATAATTTTCTCATAATTACTCCTTGGCTGCCAATTTTTGGAACTCCTAGGCGGTTCCCAGAACCCTGAAGCCCGCCCAGGAATGGAAACCGGCGTTTTACAATCCCAATTCTGAAAAGAGCCGGTCTTTGAGTCCCTCCGAGAATTTTAAATCGTTGTTGGTATACAAAGGCGCGACCGCGGCTTCGAATTCCCCAATGTTGACCTCCGTAACGGTTACTCCTTGGGCTTTCATCTTTTCATAGTAATCCGCTTCCTCCGCGGCGACGATTTCGCCGTATTTTTTTGCCATGTCCCGCATGGTTTTGATGAACAGGTCTCTATCTTCTTGAGGCATGGACTGGAGCAGCCGGGAAGAACACACAAAAGCGGACTGAAGCATATAGTGCTTGGTTAAGGCGAGATTTTTGGCTACCTCGTAAATAGCGGTGCCGTACGCGGTGGCTACCTGCACCTCGCAGCCGTCCAGGGTTTTCTGCTGGATACCCGGCAGGACTTCGCCCCAGGATATGCCGATATTGGCAAAGCCTAAATATTTCGCCAAGTTATTGCCGATGTCGTTGCCGAATCCCCGAATCCGCAAACCTTTGAGTCCCGGCACATCGGTTACCGGCACGTTGGTATAGAAACTGCGGAAACCGTTATACATATCTACCACAAAGGTAATGCCCTGATTTTCAAGCTGTTTCTGCCATTCCTGAAAAAGCGGGGTTTCAGGCAGCCGATCCAAGGCCGAACGGTCGGTGAGGATGTACGGCGCCATCAGAATATTGAGATCCGGTATCCTGAACTGGCTGGCAAGGCGTCCCGGGTCTGAGGGAACCACCAGAGGCACGCCGGTTTTTGCTTGAGTAACAAGATTATCCGTATCGTTCGAGAGCGCTCCGTTTACCTGCACGTCCGCATCGAACCGCCCGGTAGCGTTCAAAAGATCCGCCGTTTCCTGCATCATACGGCTTTGTCCTGTAGTAGCCGCTTCGGTACCCGCAAAGGTAATTTTTATCTTGCTTGCCTTGCGGGCGCTCTGCTCGTTTCCGGGCTGGGACGAATCTTGCTTAGAACAGCTTCCTATAAGTACGCCGCCCATTGTAAGGGCAATACCTAAAACCGTACATACCATCGGTCTTACCGTTTTCACATAATTTCTCTTCATATACTTCCTCCATATATAATGTGATGAATAAACATTCATTATATTATCATGCTAGTATACTACTGTCAAATTAATTTTTCATTTTTTGCAGAAAAAAGAAAATGGTATAGGCGATCTATTGTTAATCAGGATGAAAGGAAGGGCAGGGTTTTCGGCTGAAAGCCCTGCCCTTCACCATAATTCTCTATGGGCTTATGTATTCAGCCGCTTCTCGATAGCGTCCAGTTCGACGGCCAGCTCTTTAGGCAGTTTGCCTCCGAACTTGGGATAGTGGTTCTGCCGGACATCGGCGATTTCCGCTTTCCAGCCTTCAATCTCAACCTTCAAAAGTTCCTGCATATCCGCTTCGCTTACCCCGTCCGGGCGGGAAATAGCGTCCGGTGTGGGCAGGATGCCGATGGGCGTGTCCACGAACTTGCCCTTGCTGTCGCAGCGCTCGAAGATCCATGCCAGAACACGGGAATTTTCGCCGTACCCGGGCCAGATGAATCCCTTATCGTTCTTGCGGAACCAGTTGACAAAGAATATCTTGGGGAGCTTATCGCCCTTGCCGTCGGCTTCGGCTTTCTTGCCGATATCGATCCAGTGCTTGAAGTAATCTCCCATGTGATAACCGCAGAAGGGGAGCATGGCGAAAGGGTCCCGGCGGATGGTGCCGGCTTTAACGTCCAGCGCTGCGGCGGTTACTTCCGATCCCACAATGGAACCCATGAATACCCCATGAACCCAGCTCTTTGCCTGATTTACTAACGGAATGGTTTTGGGCCGGCGGCCTCCGAAGAGGAACGCGCTGATAGGCACTCCCGCAGGGTCCTCCCATTCATTCGCAATGGCCGGGCACTGTTTGGCGGGACCGGTAAAGCGGGAGTTGGGGTGCGCCGCGGGCTTCTGGTCCTTGTTGTTCTTGTCCTGAATCCATTCGTTGCCGTTCCAGTCGATGAGTTTCCCCGGAGCGTCGTGGCCGATGAGTTCCCACCACACGTCCTTATCCTCGGTAAGGGCTACGTTGGTATAGATGGTGTTCTTCTTGATGGTCTCCATGGCGTTCAGGTTGGATTCCCGGTTGGTTCCCGGAGCAACGCCGAAGAAACCCGCTTCAGGGTTAATGGCATAGAGCCTGCCGTCTTTACCGAACTTCATCCAGGCAATGTCGTCTCCCACGGTTTCCACCTTCCAGCCCGGCAGTTTGGGGATGAGCATGGCAAGGTTGGTCTTGCCGCAGGCCGAGGGGAACGCGCCGGTAATATACTTCACCTCTCCCTGAGGATTGGAGATCTTGAGGATGAGCATATGTTCCGCAAGCCAGCCCTCATCCCGGGCCAGCACCGAAGCGATCCGCAGAGCAAGGCACTTTTTGCCTAAGAGGGCGTTTCCGCCGTACCCTGAGCCGTAGGACCAGATTTCTCTTGTGTCAGGGAAATGGGAGATATATTTCTTGTCCAGCGGCGCGCAGGGCCACTTGCCGCTGTCTTTTTCCCCGGTTCCCAGAGGTTTGCCCACCGAATGGAAGCACGGCACATAATACCCGTCGGTCCCCAGCACATCCAGCACCTTAGTTCCAACTCTGGTCATAATATGCATATTCGCCACCACGTAGGGAGAATCGGTTATCTCCACCCCGATTTTGGCGATTTCAGAACCCACAGGTCCCATAGAGAAGGGGATAACGTACATGGTTCTGCCCTTCATGGAACCCCGGTACAGCTCGGTCATGGTTTTCTTGAGTTCATCAGGATTGATCCAGTTATTAGTGGGACCCGCGTCGCTCTCTTGCTCGGAAGCGATATAGGTACGGTTTTCCACCCTAGCCACATCGGAAGGATCCGACCGGAACAATACGCATCCCGGCAGTTTTTGGGGATTCAGGGGTGTTGCCAGCCCGTTATCGATAGTAATTTGGATCATCCGGTCATATTCAGCCTGACTGCCGTTGCAGACTTCAACCGAATCGGGGGACATGAGGGCAACCGCATCCTCAACCCACTTCTTTAAACCCGCATGTTTAAGTTCTTGAACCTTCATTGGAACTCCTTGCAAATACCTTGCTCCTAGTCAGCTGCCCCCAAAGCCTAAAGGCCGGGGCTTGCGGCTTGGGTCTCTTCCGAGGCTTGCTCCGCAATGATTTCTACTTCACCGGGCCTGCCGAAGGGATAGCTGTTTGGTTATCGCTTAATTCCCCGAAAGGAAATTTTACGCTTGTTCCGGCCCTCTATTCCCCCGGTCTTACGATCTCTCCATAGACATTACTTCCCCACGCTGCATGGGTAGGTCTATTCGACTTTTTTATTATACCACAAAGCAGGCCGGCCGGTCAAGCATCATGGTTACAAAAACCGTCGTTGCCGCTTAAGCCTAAAGAACGGGGGTTTTACCGTAGACCGGATAATAAAAAAGGAGCATATATGAGAACAAAGCAAGACAGGGTGCATATTCATCGGTAAAGAAAAAATGCTGCCGCCGAAAGGAGGAAAACGGCGGCAACATAACAAGATAAATCATTGAGAAATGGTTATGAAAAAGTTTTTATTTAAAATAACAAATAGAGAAGATAAGGGGTTACAAAAGCGTAACGGATAATTACAAAGGATCGCCCTAACCGCCACGCCGCTACGATCCCCGGGCTTTAGGCTTGCGGATATAAGGCGCGACAAAAAGTTTGGTAACAGGATCCGTGAAACGGCGGGCACCCTAGAGCGTAAATACCGCCGCTGAAACAGGAAACCGAAGGCTAAAGCGTTCGGCGGCTCGCATATCTGAAGATTTTTCCCCCCTCACCATATCTTCACAAGTTCAACACATACCGCTCTATGATGTCCGCCACCCCGTCGTCATCATTGGACCGTTTAGTAACTACCGCGGCAATATCTTTGATCCGCTCGTCCCCGTTCACCATAGCGACCCCCACACCGGCCCATTTAATCATGGCTTCGTCGTTCATAGAATCCCCGATTGCAAGCACCGCTTCCCGGTTTATCCCCAAGATTCCCGCCACTTTTTCCAGCGCGGTACCCTTATCGGTTTTTGGGGGAAGGATTTCCAGAAAATAAGGCTTACTGGTAAAAAGGGTCGCCTCATTTCCCAAATAGGTTCGCAGAAGCATTTCCAGGGGCGGCAGGATCATGGGATCCCCCGGAATAAGCAGCTTATAACACCCTGCCGCCACCATATCTCTGAAATTCTCCACCACCACCTGCCGCAATCCGGTTATCTTTTGATCATAGCCGGCAAATTCATTGGGTTTTGAAACATACATGATATCATCATCATACAACTGAACCGGAAATCCTTCAGCGGCGGCCAAATCAAAGGCAGTCAGCGCGGTCTTAGGGGGTATCTGGATCTCATACACGATTTGTCCGGTCATACTCTCCTGAATAATCGTCCCGTTATTACAAATCAAATACCCGGCCCGTTTGTGCATACCTAAAAGCCTGGCAAAACGTTCCATCGCTGCGGGAATCCTGCCGGAAGCCAGTACGGCTACAATACCCGCAGCTTCCGCCCGCTTAATTGCATTTCTGGTACGATAAGAAATGCTCAGATCCGACCGTAACAGCGTATCGTCTAAATCAAGGGCAATCATGCGTATGGATGTCATTTTTTAAGAATAATCTGTTATTAACCGGTATTCAATAGCAAAAAATCAACATATTATATATAATTAATATGTTTTCCATAAATTCGGTTGGTAGAGATACGGTCAAAGCCCGATGCAAGGAGCGGATAAACAAAGCTAAAGGGAGACCGGGCGGGTGCACATTGGAGAGAAGCGGTTGGTTATTAGTATGGGTAAGATATATGTTTTTGTAAATCAAAAGGGAGGGGTAGGAAAAACAACCTCTGCTTTGAATATCGGAGCTTTTCTTGCGGAAGCGGGCAAGAGGGTGCTTTTGGTGGATTTTGATTCCCAGGCAAACCTTTCCAGCGGGTTCGGGGTAAATTCCGCCAAACCCGGGGTCTATGAACTGATTTCCGGGGCGGCTCCCATTGAACAAACCGTCAGGGAGACCTCCGTCCCCAAGCTGTCGATTATTCCCGCGGGTATTGATCTCTCCGGCGCGGCGGTGGAACTGATTAATCAGGAAGCACGGGAATTTTTCCTTAAAAAGGCGTTGGAACCGGTACGGAGCCGGTATGACTATATCCTGATTGACTGTCCCCCTTCGTTGGGGATCCTGACCCTTAACGGCCTCGTGGCTGCCGATGCGGTATTGATCCCCATGCAATGTGAATATTTCGCCTTGGAGGGACTATCCCTTTTATTGAAAACCATCAAGCGGATACAGAAAAACCTGAACCCTTCTCTGGATATGGGGGGTATTTTTTTTACTATGTACGATTCCAGGACCCGGCTCGCCCAAGATGTGGTGAAACAAGTACAAAGCTACTTTCAGAATAAGATATTTTCCACCATAATTCCTCGAAATGTCCGCCTTTCCGAATCCCCCTCCCACGGGATGCCTATTACTCAGTACGATCCCCACTGTACCGGGGCAAAAGCTTATAAGAATCTGGCTCAGGAGGTGATACAACGTGGCTTTTAAACATGGATTGGGGAAAGGGCTCGGCGCCCTGATTCCCGTTGATGATGAATCCCCTCAGCCGTCTGCACAGGGTATTCCCATTGTAGAAAGGGCCGTTCCAGATGAAATAAGCCCTGGAAGAGAGGTTTTAGTCCCCTTGGAAAAACTCCGGGCCCACCCCAACCAGCCCCGGAGATATTTTGATGATGGAAGCCTACAGGAATTGGCGGATTCCATCCGGCAGCACGGCGTCATACAACCTATTATCGCCGAGGACGCCGGCGACGGTACCTATATCATTGTTGCCGGGGAACGCCGGACCCGGGCTGCCGCGCTTGCAGATCTCACCCATGTGCCGGTACTCATCAGAAACTATACCGATGAAAAACGTCTGGAAGTTTCTCTCATTGAAAATATCCAGCGCACAGACCTCAATCCTATTGAAGAGGCTTGGGCCTACAAACGGCTTATGGAATTAACCGGCCTTTCCCAGGACGAAGTGGCCTCCAAGGTAGGCAAAAAACGCTCTTCTGTGGCCAATACGATCCGGCTCCTCAAGCTCCCGCAGGTTATGCAGGAAAGCCTTAAAACCGGCGAATTGTCCCCGGGCCATGCCCGATCACTGCTTTCGGTGATAGATTCCGCCTGCCAAGAAAAACTCTTCAGGAAGATCCTTGCTGCCGGCGCATCTGTAAGGGAAGCGGAAAAACTTGCCGCCACGTGTAACCGCGCAGGCGGAGCCTGTAATTCATCCCAATCTTCTAAAACTAAACCGGCTGTCCCCAAACGGGACTCTGAATTGACCGCTATGGAGGAAAAATTTATAGAATCTCTGGGAACAAAGGTAAGAGTTGAGGGAGATTTTCACAAAGGAAGTATCCGTATTGATTATTATTCAATAGAAGATCTGAATAGGCTCTATGAAATACTGGTAAGATAATTCTTGTTGTGAAATAATATAAAAGATATGGGAGGCGATCGATAAAGTATGATGAACCTCAAAGGAAGCCCTAATGAATATAAGAGCCTGTTCAAAATCTTCTAATAAGAATAGCAATTAAAGCGAACAGGAGCATTTGACAAGACTGGTGGAGCGTGTGTTCACAGTTCTTCCAAAGACGGCGGGCTTTGTCCAGCCATCCAAATGTCCGCTCCACCACCCACCGTTGCGGCAATACCACAAACGTATGCGGTTCAT
>JAITHW010000129.1 GCA_031279815.1 Treponema sp.
AACACTCATGGGCAAACATGAAAAGGCATCTTCGTAATAACTTACACAATTTCCAATCCGTCAGTGACGGGATTTATGATTATTTTAAACTTTCATATACTTAACTTAATGTACTATAGTTATTTTTAAGGGGAACAACTATACTGTCCGTACTCACTACCTCTAGGACACACTGGCTCTGGGAATAGATGACCCCCAATATGGCGGAAAACTCCGCCGGGGTCAAGAAGTACAGGGATTCATGGCAAGGCAAAAGCATTTAAACATGGGTCCGCAGATTACACGGATTTTCACGGATTAAAAAGGAGATGAACAATCGAATAGCGCGGATAAGGAAAATATTTCAAGGAACCAACGGTTACTATAGACCTTTTCCGGCGCTATGTACCGAAATCCCTGTTACGCTGCGGACTTTTTATATCCTTCAAAAGTTAAATGCTTTTGCACTGGGATTCATAGGAGGGCGGTAAAAATGGTATTTGTCCATCCATGAAATATTGGAACGTTTACGCGGGCATAAGCGGCTCGATTTAGTCAAAGAGAACCAAAGATAAGCGCAATTACGGTAAGAACCGGAACAGGTACAAGCGCCCCGGCCAAGAGGAGCATAGCGGCTACGGTTCTGGGCGGTTCGGTCTCATGCTCTTCTAGGGGCTGTTCTTCCTGTTCCGCGCTCAGTTCCAGCATAAGTTCGTCTATCCCTTCGATAAACCGTTTGCGGCTGATTAGACTTTTCCGGCCCATGATCCGCTCGAAGACCCGCAGAGATTCCCCCAGTAAAAAGCCGAAAGAGCCGGGCAGCCGCAGTTGCGGACGGATACTTGCCTTGGACAGCATGATAAGCCCTTCCAGGGTAACGGCCTTGTGTATGCCACCCAGGAGACTGCCCCGGGTAATGCGGAAGGCCCCCCATTCCGCGATGACCTTGCCGTAGGGAACTGGAAGATTGAAGAGAACTATGCCCAACATAACCGCGAGGGTGAAAAGGGGATTGTTTTTTTTCCCGGTAAGCCAGGCGTAAAACCAGAATATCAGAAACTGAAAGACCCTCAGCAATGTGGAGGGGTTGCAAAGAAAGGCGGCTGTCATAAGAAGTCCCGCGATGAAAAGGTCCCCGGTTCTGAACCGTTTTGCGCAGAATCTTAGGCGGGCTTCGCGGGGAAAAACCCCGGGGGATTCCTGAAAGACCGGTTCTTTCATGGGCCGCACCGGGCTTGATACCAGCGTGAACGGGCGGTGAAGGCTTCGCAGAAGATGCCAAGGGTCATGCCGCTAATCATTCCCGCGGCCAGAAAAGGGGGGATGAGGAATTGCACGGCTGCTCCAAAGATATATACCCCGGCCAGCGCCAGTTGAGACCCGTTGGAGAGAAGAGCGCCTATGACGCTCACGCCGATAAAACTGATACGCTTGGGTCCTAGGAATCGCCGTAACAGGTACATGGCTCCGGCAGACGAACAGGTCCCCGCCAGAGAAAACAAAAATACATAGGAAAAAAGGGTTCCGGTTATGATCCCCTGCCCAAAAATCTTGATCATGACCAGGACGGCAAAAGATTTAAACCGCACCATATCGATCGCCAGCATGAGGGGTACATTGGCAAGCCCTACCCGCATGAAGGGAAGCGGTTTGGGGATCAGGTATTCACAGGTAGATAAAAAAAGACAAACCCCTCCCAGAAGCGCCGGGGTCTGTTGTTCATCTCTACCAGACCGCGGCATCAATAGCTTCTCCATTGGAAACGGATGCTCCCTCAATCGAAATCAGAACCTTATTCGGCAGGCACGCGAGCCACTGCCCATGGGATTGAATCGCTCCGGCAGCCACGCAGGTTTGATTGCTGCACGGGGAAGCAAGCACTCTAACCCTGCGGTCCCGCACTTCCACCATCGTATCCCCCAAAGGACCCGGTACCGGTACTATTTCCGCCCCGTCCTGGGGAAATACCCAGGTTGCCCCCTCGCCTTTGATGACGATACGGTTTTGAGAACCCTCATCTGCATAGATAACAAGCGCGCTTAAGACCGTAATGCCGAGGGCCAAGCCTATTGCCGCCAGATCAAAGGGCTTAAGGGCTGCCGCGCCTTTCATGTGAGGTTATCCTATCCGTTTTGACACTCCCCACGCCTAAAGGCGGGGGATTCTTGCTTCAACGATAACTGCCAGGGGTATAGCTTGGTTTTCGCAAAAACTCCCTTTAGGGAGCTTTTACGGTGGTTCCAACTACTACCGGTAGCAGCACTCCCGGTAGTGCTAGTACCCGTACTAGTCATGCTCCCCGGTCTTACTGAATCTCCACAAGCGTAGAGTCCCGTGTGTCCCACGGTACGTTTATAAATTATCATAGGGAGAATAGACATGACAATCCATCAACTAAAAAATCCTTACGGATTTTTTGCGCCTTATGCCTAAAGGCAGGGGCTTTACGGCGCGTTTGGTAAACCCCCGCGTTTAGGCGCGAGGCGGCCGGCAGGGAATACAGGTTATTCCTCATCTTCGCAGCCGTCACAGTCCTCATCTTCACATCCGTCACAACACGCGCAGCCGTAGGGGGAATGGATATGACCGTGAGCTGCTTCTTCAGGGCTGGCCTCCCGGACATCCGCAATTGTAATATCAAAGGTAAGGTCCATCCCCGCCAAAGGATGATTCCCATCAAAGGTTACTATATCGTCTACTATTTCGATTACCTTTAGGATTCGGAATCCATCCGCGGTTTTAGCTTCAAACTGCATACCGGGCCCAATATCCTCGGCATCTTGAACGTCTTTGAGGGGCACTTGGATGACAAGGCGCTTATCCCATGGTCCATAGGCTTCGGCAACAGGAATAGTTATGTGAACCCGGTCTCCCTGAGCTTTTCCTTCCAAGGCCCGTTCCAAACTGGAGATGATGTTTTCATGCCCGTGCAGATAGATAAGGGGGCCCGAATCCGCAGAGGTATCGATGTGCCGACGTTCCTTATCGGTCAAGGTGTAATCAATACTGACTACCCTATCTTTAGTTATGATCATAGTATTTCATACCACAGGGGCAAACCTGTTACAAGTACCGGAGGGGAGCGCCGCGGTTCAAAACACCGGGAAGGAGTCGAATCCCTTATCCTTGAGCTGCGCCGTGGTCCGGTGTATATCGATTCCCGCAGGCACAGTTACCACCCAATATATTCCTTCGTCATTGGCCGTCCGCCGGGTAATAACCGCTTCAAATCCCGCGGTTTTGAGCCGCTCGGCCATGGCTTTGGCGTTTTCCTCTCTGCTGAACAGACCGGTTTGCAGCGCGATGGGCCTTCGCTCTCCGGTTACGGATGAAGGCGCGGGATGTTCCGCAGAGGCTTCCAAGACCGCATTATCCCTTCCGGGAAAGAGCAGCCACATGGCTGAGGGAGAGATATGTACAACCGCTTTATCAGAAGCCGCCTCTTTTACAATGAACGCTTCCGGGCTGAGGGGATACTCCGTAAGAAGCCGGGTTTTGTACCTATCGGTACCGGAGAATTTCCAGAGGGTGTAATAAATCGCCGGTCTGTATTGCTCATATTCTGAGTCACTGATAAGTTCAATGAGCGAGGATAAGTCCCCGGACCGGAAGGCTTCGATTTGGGCGCTCAGGTACACGGCCCGGCAGATAAGGTGCTGGTCCTTGCCCGTGCGTATAACGGTCTTTACCGCGGCTTCAGCCTTATCCATTTCTCCTATGGCAAAGAAGCAGAAGGCTCCCTCAAGTAAGGCCCTAGGGTCCTGTTTCTCCTGATCCGCCGCAGCCGCGTCCATCCATGACCGGGCGGCCCCTTCAAGATTACCAATAAGCTGAAAGAGCCGCGCTTGCCTGATTAACACCTCGTACCGTTCAGCAACGGAAAGTTTCGGTGTTTTCAGGGTGTTTTCAATGTTTCGGATTTCTTCAATTAAGAAGACCCGTCCGATGTTCTGAGCCGCCACAGAGGCCCCGCCGCCTGCTGCTAATAAGCAGAGAAACAAAAACATCCCGGCTTCGAACCGGACTTTGGGTATGGAAAAGAAAAACCATCCAAAGCCCCGGTTAATGTACCTCATAAGCATCTAGGGAATCGTTGTCTTCATCCGATCCGTTGCCTTTTTTCCTGTTCCGTTCCTTTTTATGCTTCAAAGGCTGACCCGCTTCTTTCCTCTTTCTAAGATTAATAGAAACGATGATCGGGAGCGTACAGAGCATCCCTAAAATAAAAGAGCAGAAGATGGTAATAAATACCGGAACGTCTTCACAGGTCCACTTAGGGTTGATAAATGAAATATCACACTTATTTCCCAGATTAGAAAGAGTAAACACCAGAAATACGGAGAACATGATAATAAAACCGATTAATCGCCAGGGCATAGGCAAAGCTCCTTTGCACGGAAAGTATTTCCCTTGAGGGAGGAAAGGGTCAGCTCGGCAAAAGCCCCTATCATGGAGGGCTTGCCCGGGACAACCACCATTTCATCCCGTTCCGTGCGGGTTATTAATTCGTCGGCGTTTTTTCGGGAAATTCCCTCAATCAGTACGGTTTCCCGAAAACCAATACGGGCCTGTAATAATTCTAATGTATGCCGTTTCTGTAATTCAATAACTTGAGACAAACGTTTTCGTTTAACTTCTTCATCGATCCTGCCGGGGAGCTTAAAAGCCGCGGTCCCCTCCCTGGGATTGTAATGATACATATAGGCGTAGAGGAAGCGCACTTCTTCCATCAAGTTCAGGGTACGGGCAAGGTCTTCATCGGTTTCCCCGGGAAACCCAACGAGTATATCCGTGGACAAGGTTATACCCGGCAGGGCTTCCCGAATCTCCGCAACCAATTCCAAATACCGTTCTCTGGTGTAGCGGCGGTTCATGGCGGACAATACCGCGTTGGAGCCGTGCTGGACGCACAGGTGGAGATGCCGGCAGAACGCCGGGTGTTCCGCCATAACCCGGATGGCTCCGGACGAAAGGTCTTTGGGATGGCTTGATAAAAATCTGACCCAGCGGATGGGGGTTTGTTCAATTTCATGGGCAATGAGTTCCAGAAGCAGGGGAAAATCCATATTTCCCGGAAAAGCGGGATCTCCTGCGCCTTCCCAATAATAGGAATTCACATTCTGTCCCAACAGGGTGATTTCCCGTACCCCATTTGCAGCGACAAGCCGTATCTCTTCAAGTATGGAAGCGGGACTGCGGGATACCTCCCTCCCCCGCACATAGGGAACAATACAGTAGGAACAGAAGTTATTACACCCGTGCATGATGGGGACAAAACTGCGGAACTGTCCTTCCTCTTGGTGGGAAGAAGAAAAGGAAAACGCCGGCGTTTCGGTATCCCCAAGAAAGGGCCTTCCCTGTTCTACTGCCTCCAGTATGCGGGGAAACAGCGGGTGGGCGGCAGTTCCCATCACGTAATCCACGGCCCGGGATTCTGCTTTGAGGGATTCGCCCAAACGGGAAGCCATGCAGCCTGTCACCATCAGGGCAAACCGCTGCTTTTTCTTGAGGGCCGCATATTGGGCGAGCCTGCCCATAACCCGTTTTTCCGCGGTAGCCCGAACCGAACAGGTATTGATCACCACCAGATCCGCGGCGTTCCCGTCCGGGGCCTGAGACCAGCCCCGCTCTTGCAGCACGGACTGTAGGGCAGCGGATTCCGCAGTGTTCATCTGGCAGCCGTAGGTCTCAAAAAAATACTTCACCCTCT
>JAITHW010000168.1 GCA_031279815.1 Treponema sp.
CGGGGCTTGTCCTTGAGAGGGCGGGCCTTATCCACCGGCAGAGCGGTTTGATATATGAGGAGATGAAGAAGCTGGAGCGGGTTTCGCGGGAGGTAACGGAAAGCGTCCGGGAGATGCGGACGGCGGGCATAGCCATCGCGTCGTTTCTTGAGAATGCGAAAGCCCTTGCCCGTGAAGAGCTTGCTTTGAAGGAAACGGATTAGCCCGGGATAATGCAGGCTCCCTTTCAAAACCCGTCGTAAAAAACGGCCTTAATCCGGTTTACCGCAGCGATGAGAAATTAGATGCGGGGTATATTCTCACCTTTAACCCTCTTTGTATTTTATATATTTCTAATATATTTTATTGACTTTACGATATAAGTCAAGTATCCTGATTATAAAAATCATCATTACGCTTTACGCCTAAAGGTTTAGGTTTTACGGCGGACCGGATAAGGGTATATATATGAAACTGAAATTCAAACTGAGTATCATCGTCATTGCTATTCTGGTGGCGGTAATAGGGGGCATTTCGGTTATGCTGCTCTTACCCGCGTCGGATATGGCCTTGAGCCTTTCCATGAAAAGCATCGACCGCCTGGTCAGCGACCGCGCCAATTACTGGAAAGGCAGGGAAGAAGGGTATATACGGGTTTTAAGCACCCTGGCAAACGTGATGGCGAATTACGAAGAGCTTCCCCCGGAGGTTCGGCGTACCGTGTATAATAATATGCTTTTGGCAACCATGCGGACGGAGACCAATATGCATCAGATTTACACGATCTGGAAGCCTAACGCGCTTGATAACATGGACGCCTCCTACGCGGGCCTGGCCGGGTATACTCAGGAAGGCCAGTACGCGATAGCTTACACCCGTGAAATAGGAGATATCAGTTTTAGGGTCTCTGGGGATGTTGCGGACGCTATGGCGTATTTCAACGGGCCTAACGCGAGAGTAACCCGCATTGAGGAGCCTTTCCCCAGAACCGTAGCCGGACAAAATTACTATCTGGTCAGAATGATGTCTCCGATCATTAACCACCGTACCGGCGAAGTGGTGGGCGGCGTGGGCGTCTTGCTGAACAGCTACCAAATTCAGGGCATCATGGAAAAAACCATATCGGAGAACCCGGACATTGCCGCCATGTCGATCTATTCCGGGAACGGCAGTATCCTGGCCAGTTATGATTCCGCACGTACCGGAAAGTCCCTGACCGAAGCGGATGCGGGCCTGTACCTGGAAGATACCCAGGCGGTACTCGCGGCCATTCAGCGGGGCGAAGTGTTTCATACGAGAAAGTATTCGGCGCGCCTGAAAACGAACCTGAAAATAACGGTGCGGCCCTTTACCCTGGGAGACTCGGGTAAAAACTGGGCGCTTATGATCGGCACCCCCGAAGCGGTGATGCTGGAAGAAGTCAACACCATGACCAGGATCACCCTTGCCGTGGCGGTTATGGCCGCCATTGTGGTGGCGGCGGTCATGCTTTTTGTCCTAAACCGCGTTACCGGTCCCATAGTCATGGTGGCGGATACCCTTAGGGATATCTCCGAAGGCGCCGGAGACCTTACTAAATCCATTCATATTCAATCCAAAGACGAAACCGGGGACTTGGCGAAATACTTTAATCAGACCCTGGAAACGATCAAGCAGCTCATCGTCGCCATCAAGAACCAGGCAGCGTTGCTCCTCAGCGTGGGCAGCGAGCTTGCCGCCAACATGACCGAAAGCGCCGCGGCAATCAATGAGATTTCCGCCAACATCCAGAACATCAAAATCCGGGTATCGAACCAATCCGAGAGCGCGGTTCAAGCGTACACGGCTATGGAGCGGATTACGGTTAATATCAACAAACTTAACGGCCGTGTTGAGACTCAGTCCGAAAGGATTTCCCAATCCTCCGCGGCTATTGAGGAAATGCTTGCCAATATTATGTCCGTTACCCACACCCTTGTTAAAAACGCGGAGAATGTGCGGGAATTGACCGAGGCTTCCGAAGCGGGCCGCGCGGGCTTACAGGAAGTGGCCGCGGACATTCAGGAGATAGCCCGCGAGTCCGAAGGGCTTTTGGAGATCAACGCGGTTATGGAAAACATCGCCAGTCAGACGAACCTGCTTTCAATGAACGCGGCGATAGAGGCGGCCCACGCGGGGGAAGCGGGCAAGGGCTTCGCGGTGGTGGCCGATGAGATTCGCAAACTCGCGGAGAATTCCGGCGAGCAGTCTAAGACCATCAGCGAGGTGCTACAGAAAATCAGGGAATCCATCGACAAGATCGGCAGGTCTACGGAAAACGTGCTGCAGAAGTTTGAATCCATTGACGGCATGGTCAGAACCGTATCGGATCAGGAGGCGGATATTAGGAACGCTATGGAGAATCAGAGCGCGGGCAGCAAGCGTATTCTTGAGGTTATAGGCCACGTCAACGAGATCACCGAGCAGGTCAAGGACGGTTCCGGGGAAATGCTCGAAGGGTCCAAAGAGGTGATCCAAGAAAGCAGCAATCTGAGCATGATAAGCGGGGAGATTTTAGGGGGCATGAGCGAAATGGCTATCGGCGCGGAACAGATAAACGCCGCGATAAATAAGGTAAATGAAATAAGTATCCAAAATAAAGAATATATTGAAAGTCTGGTCCGGGAAGTCTCTAAATTCAAGGTCGAATAGTATGGGACTTACCGAATTCCCGGGGAATAACCCATCCGGCTGGCCGGCGCTTAATTCCTGTTCTCTGTAATACAAGGAGATTGTGTATGAACAGTTTAAAAGTTAAGTTTTTTTTATTTTTTATCGTATTGGGGATTCTCATTTCTTTAATAATGTACATTCCATACTCCCGTTACATCAAGTATACCTATGAAACCACCCTCACCAGGGTATTGGATCTGGTTGAGAAGCAATATCCGGCTTTGTCCGACCCCGCGGGTCTGGAAAAGGAAGGAAGGGCGGAGGCCGAAACATACTGGGATATCGTGTACGCTATGAATAATGCGGCCGAGAGTTTTGGTTTGGCCTATATTTATTATGTCCGGCCTTCGGGCGATACCTATCGGTTTGTGTTTTCTTCCGAGCAGAACCCGAAAGATTACACCTTGGACGCGATCTTCGCCTCTTATGAACTCAGGGATATTCCCGCGGCAATGGACAGGGCCTGCAAAACCGGAGTTCCTCAGATTTCTAAGAAACCTTATACCGATGTATGGGGTACGTTTATATCCGCGTACCGTCCTATATTCAATAATAATGCCATAGTCGGGGTCCTGGGGGTGGACTATGAGCTGACCGCGATACGGGCCTTTCAATTCCGGGCGCGGCTGGCGCTGATTGTTTCCCTGGCCCTTGCGGTTATGACCGCCGGGGTTCTTACTGTGCATATTTCAAAAAACCTTATTGTTCCCATCAAAGGGCTTGAAAAAACTGCCGAGGCCCTGGCGAATATGGACTTCAACGTAACCATCGATAACCTGAAAAAGGACGAAATCGGCAATATGCAGCGGGCGCTCATCCGAATACGGGACAGGCTGCGCAATGCCGTGGATGATCTGAAGGTTCATTTGGAGAATACGACCGGCACCGGCAAACGGCTTATCACGGTTATTGCGGAATCTTCCGACGCGCTGAGGGTGATAACCGATAATATGGACCGCATGGAAACCGAGACGGACGCGCAAATGGAATCGGTGATCGAGACTTCCGGGGCTATTGAGGAAATCATCAAATCGATCAGCGCTCTGGACAACGCGGTGACTGTCCAGGCGGCGCATATCGGCGAATCCGCCGCGGCGGTTGAACAGCGGGCCGCTTATATCGACTCTATCCGCTCAACTGTGGAGTATGTGGGCAAAAGCACCGATGCTCTCAGCAAGTCTTCATCATCAGGCCATACCATGCTGCTCAAACTCGCCGAAGAGGTGCGGCAGATGCACGAACAATCCGCCACGCTACAGAACGCGAATAAGGCCATTGCGGACATTGCGGGACAGACCAACATCCTGGCCATGAACGCGGCGATAGAGGCCGCCCATGCCGGGGAATCCGGGAAGGGCTTTGCGGTGGTGGCCGCGGAGATCCGCAAGCTGGCGGAGCTTGCGGGCAAAGAGTCCGAGGCGATTTCCGCGGAGATTAAAAAACTGGAAAAGGCTATTGAGCAGATCGGCACGGTTTCCCATGAAACCGTGGCGGCTATGAATGCCATATTCACGGAAATCAAAACCCTGGATACCTCTTTTGCTCAAGTAAATCATGCGGTGGAAGACCTCGCATCGGGGAGCGGACAGATTCTCACGGCGTTACGGTTCGTCCAAGACACGACCGGACAGGTACGGGATGACGCGGGAATAATACACCGCCAGAGCGATTCAATTCACCGGGAAATGAAAAACCTGCGGCACACTTCCCTGGAGGTAATGAAACATGCCCATGAGGTGAAGCTGGCCGGCGGGAGTATCGCCTCATTTTTAGAGAAGGCCAAGGAAATTACGATAAACTGATTCAAGAGCTTTTAGGAGTGAGATTCTTTAATCCATCACTCCTAGGGTCTCCGCCGCCGCCCCGCTTCACAGACCTTATAGAAGCCCGTTCTGTTCGCTGCGTTTGGGGCTTTGTTCGAGTTCCGTTAGAAGCGTTTTCATGGCTCCGGCCGCTTCATCGCGCTCGCCGCCGTTTTTCGCGGTTTCTACCTGCTTCCGCAGTTTCAACAGATAAAAAAGCAGCAATATACTCAGTTTGCGCTCCTCAAGCTCCGCTATGGAATATTCTAAAAACTTCAGCGCAGGAAACTTAAAATCATGGGTCTTGTTATCCGGTCCCGTTATTTCCAGAGATAGTCCGCCAGGCGTGCCGGAAGCGGATTCCAGATAGATAACCGCCGCCGGTATCAGCCTGACCTGTATCTTCCCCCGCGGCGGCCTTGGTCTTTAGCCCTTCTAAATAACTGTAGTTGAAGATCCGCAGCGCCATGTCTTCATCATCGCTCATTTGCGCCTCAATAAGATATTTGTACTTTCCATTAATGCTTATCAGTATGTCCCCAATACACTGCTTCAGCGTGCCCGTAATGTGTTCGGCGGACAAATATTCAAGTCCGGCGCTTGGAGAATGGCCCGTCCCAAAAAGGCCGTTGATGATATGTATCAATGATATTGACATACTGCTGAAAATGCTTTATTGTATTTTTATAATAAGGCATACGGTATACATAAGGAGTATGTTGTGATGGAAAAGACTTTAATTGTCTATTATTCAAAAAGCGGAAAATCAGAAATGCTTGCAAAAACATTGCGGGAAAAAACCGGATACGATATGGATAAACTGGAATATGCCGATAAAGATCGCATTTCTTTCCCTGCCGCTGTAATAGAATCGCTGCGGAAAACAACCGTGGGGATTAAAGGGGATGCTCATAATCCCGCAGAATATGACCGGATTATATTTGTTTCGCCGGTATGGGGAAGCGCATTATCAACCCCTATTAGAAGCTATATGTCCGTACACAGGGAAAACATAAAAGCATATTCCCTTATTGCCGTATGTGGAAAAACCGGACTGGAAGGAACGGTAAAAGACGCAGCCGCGGTCATGGGAAAAGAACCCTCTGTTTCCGAACAATACATTTCCGCTCAGGTTGGAAAGGGAGCATATAATTTAGAAAAATTTATGGCGCCGGAAGATTAAAATATTATTTATAAAAGGGCGTCTTATATCTCAAACCTAAAGAATTGGGATAAAGGGTTCAGCGAAAAAGAATTGTAACCGGATAATTAAGCAAATATAGCAGACAAAAGAGACCTTAAAAGCCGCGCAAAATCAGGAATTAAATCAGCGATAATGCGCAGCCGATACTTATTAGTATCACTATCTTTGCATAAATTGGTATGCCTTATATAAAGCAGATAGATTATATTTTAATTTTTTTGCTTTTGCCTTGCATTGGGCAATAGATTTATTTTCCCTGGGGGACCTCCTGTTTCTATCTTACACCAACAGTCTCTGCCGTAGCCGCCTACCGTGTGACCGGCTCAAATTTGCGTATGCTTTTAACCTCGATGATAACCCTCCGCTGTTCCCGATCGACTTCGCCCCGCAGTTCTAGGATCTCGTTTATGTCCGGGGATAAGGCGCGCCATATTTTGCGGTCAATTTCAACAATAATTTCTCCGGTGTTGTCCTGAAACAGATACTGTTTGTCTCCCAATGAACGGGTGATTCTGCCCCGCATTACCACTTCGGCATCGTCTTTGAGATTTTCAGATTCCTTTACGGTAGTAACCCTCGGGGTCATCATATTTCCATGCATCATGGTTTGATGTCCGCCGGTCATCATGGGCGGAAGGGGAACCTGCGGCTCAGATTCAGTCTTTGCCAGCGCGTCGCGGTAGAGTTCAAGCGTGTACAAATCAAACCGCGCTGAAAAACGCTCCGGCGCCGCCGCGCTTAAAGGCTCGGTCAAGAGCGTTAAACCGCGTTCTATTTCTTTTGCCTGGGCGAGGTCGTCCTGCGCGATGCCTACGGTTATATTCTGAGCGGGTACGCCGGTAGAATTGATGAAGGACAGCATAACTATTTCATAGACCCGCTCTATTTTTTTATGCCTTACGGCAAGTTCCGCAAGAGGCGCTACGGCTTGAACGTTAAGTGGCCGTACACCCAGTATCCGCCTAAAACAGTTATACGACAGCTCAACCGAGGCGCCGTCTTTATCTCCGTAAGTTATATGAATATATCCGGCGGTCTTGAAATACAGAACTCCTGCGGTTAGTACGGCGCACAGTAAAACCGCGCAGGCCAACGCGGCTGATAGTATGACTGCTTTTCTGTTAGATGAAACCGTAACAACCGAACCGACTCGGCAATAAACGGGAGTAGGTATAGCGCCGATTTTTCCATTATTGAATAAGACGATGCTTTTTTTGCCGTCTATCTGCATGATAACGCCTTTCACAGCGATTCCTCCTGATCGAAAAAACGGGGCAAGAACGAATGGATGTACGGATAATTGCCTTCCGCAATAATAATAACCGCCGCGATATATCTGCGGTATTTATCTACTATTTTTTCTGAACATCCTGCGGCGGACGCGAGCTGTTTAACCGGCGCTCTGCGGGTACGCAGCATTTCTGCGACAAGCTCCCGGTCTTCAAGGGCTTTTTGCGCTATTCCGTGGCAGACCCGCCGGGACCGGTCTTGTTTCGGGCAATTTTTTATCAAACTTTTCAAATCAAACCCCCACCGGGCGAGTTCGGAGTTTATATCAATAATTTCCAGTTGGAGATTCTTCTGCTCTTCCGCAATATCGTAATTCCGCTGGGACAGTTCATATTCCCACAGTATATCTTTTTCCTCTACCGCCGCTGAAATCGAAAAAAGCGGTTTTTGTATATTCGCTTCTCTGCGGGCGGCGTCAATAAGCCTGTTCCGTATTACGGTTTGCGCGTAGGCGATAAAATTACCCAAACCGCTCTGATAGGTTTGAACGCTGTGAATAAACCCAAGCATAGCTTCAGTCAGATTATCTTCTCTCGGCTGTTTCTTGAAGAAAACTCCGGACACGCATTTTTTTATGAACGGCATATACTCGACAATAATTCTGTTGAGGGCCTGTTTATCTGTTTTCGCGAGGGCAATCTTTTCAGTAAAATCCGGAGACTGCTCATTCATCAGGAGCAATAGTTTCCTATCAAGGATAATTCATAAGGTTCCGTCCCTTGCTCTATGTTTCATAAATCTAATACATGAACCTTATGACCGATTCACCGGTAATGAGAGCTACCGGTACGCCCCAGAGGATATCGGTTTTCATGTCCTGATCAAACCGGCAGATCAGGGTATTTCCCCCGGCCTGTTCCCGGGTCAGTCTTTTTATAAGAAACCCGAAATGATCGAGCCGGAGGGGAATTTTGACCCCGTTCTCATCAAAGACGCTTATACCGCCGTCCCCTTCCCCAGCCAGGGATCCTATCTTCAGAGCGAAGATAGGATTTTTATCCGCCAAAGGGCTTTTAATCTGATTTTTCACTGCCTTGATGACCGCCGCAAAATCCTGTTTGCCCGCTTTATGCGCGTCCTGCAAGTCCTCAATCGTGATATCCCGGGGTTCGCACTTTTCCCACCGGACACGGGGATTTATGTCTCCCGGATATATATACAGTTCGCCGGTACTGAGGAGCGGGAAAAAACTGTCCTCCTCCCGTACATACTTCAAGGCTTTGAAAGGGCGGTAATTCTTGGTAAGATACAGCTCTCCATTGGAAAGAGAAAGCCAGATGCCTTGATCTTCAAATTGCTTCTTCCCGGTATCTTCGATAACCGAAAACCCCACTTGGATAAGCCGGGCATGTTCCACAAAACGCCCCAGTTCCCGAAGTTCCGTCAGTTTCCACGAATACCCTATTTGTTCCTCAATCGAAGAATTGAGCGCCGTATTCTTTGCGTCAGGCGAATCGGCAATCTTGTTTTCTATATGAGTCCGGCTCTTTTTGAGCAGCCCGTAAAGATAGTTCAGCGCGCCCGCCGCCTGAGTAAAATCCTGATTCCGCTGGGCTTCCTCAGCCGCCAAAAGCAAGCCTGTCATGCTTGCCTGAATCCCCTCAATATAATAGTTGCCTAGTTCTTTTGCCTGATCCTGATAGAGATTTTTGTTTTTCCGGTCCATACCGTACAGTCCTGCCAGGACAATATTATGGAGAATCTTTTCCGCCAAAGCAATCCCTTCAAGCTGGGTGTGATACTTCTTTACCGACCGGGACTTAGACTTCTCTTTCGCCGCGGTCTTTGCCGGACCCGGTGAAGCGGCGCCTTCTTGTGCGGTCTCCGTCTTCTTGTCCTCCCGCTGTTTAGCTTTGGCCCGCTTTGTTTTGATATCTTCCGGGATTTCCTGAGTGGTAAACGCCTTACCCTGAACCTTGCAGAACAACAAGCCCACCGCATGTTTACAGGGAATTTGCCTGCTCGGACAACTGCACCGGGGTATCGGTTTTTCAGGGTCCGCAAAATCCACCGAACATTGGTACGGAGACGAACCGCTGCCCTTACAGGTCCCGAAAAGCAGCGTCTCATCCGGGGCGGCATTGAGAGCTAAGAAACCGCCTTTACTTGCCAGGCTCCGCCCATTGGAGACCGCCGAGGGATTTCCCGCAAAATGGATGATAAAATCTTCGGTAATGTGCATATCCTATGGTATCAAAGAAAGGGGGCGTTGCAAATAGGGAAAAGATAAGTTCCAAGCCCTCCGGTTCAAAAGAATTCAATTTTTAAAGAATATAAAAAGCCCGCGGATTCCTTGACCAACAATCTATTAGCATGTATATTATTCTCTACCGGATTATTATACGGTGATTTTTTTATGAACTATTGGGACAATTTTGCATTAATGACTTTAAGTTCCCGCCCGGGCAGACTTCCCCCGTGCCACG
>JAITHW010000192.1 GCA_031279815.1 Treponema sp.
AGCAACTGGAATAAAACAAGCCTTGTTCGGCAGCCTCGATTTTAGCAGCATCCTCTCAAACAAGGATTTTAAGGAAGCCGATGTGCGGGCCCTCATCATCGACCCCATCCTGAAAGAGCTGGGCTTTACCCGCGAAACTATTCTCCGGGAAAAAGCCCTGCAAAGCCCCTTCCTGCGGACCGGCAGCAAAAAGCGCAAGGTTACGCTCATACCGGACTACGCGCTTAAAGTGGAAAACGGTTTTGCCTGGGTGCTGGACGCGAAAGCGCCTCATCAAAAGATTGTCGATGACGGTAATGTTGAACAGGCGTATAGCTACGCCGCGCACCCGGAAATACGGAGCAATTATTTTGCCCTCTGCAACGGGCTGGAGTTCGCCTGTTTCAGAACCACGGACACGGAAAAGCCGGTACTGTATTTCCGCGTCGGGGAAATAGAAAAGTATTGGGATGCCCTGCGCAGGCTGCTGTCCCCTGAAAGTTTTCAGCGGGGTAAGATTTTTTCATACGCCAAAGCCGCCGCGCTGAAAACAGAGGCGGCGTTTGATTACCGCAGTCGGCCCCTGCTGGAAGAAATACCGGTAAAAAAGCAGCGGGCAAAACGGCACTTCGGCGTTAATAGTTATTTTACCAGGCAGTCATGGGATATAGTCAGCGCATATATAAAAAATTTTTCGCAAAAAGGAGACATGGTTCTTGATCCCTTTGGCGGAAGCGGCGTTACTGCGGTGGAAGCGCTGATAAACGGCAGGAAAGCGGCCAGCATAGATATAAATCCCTTATCGGTTTTTCTCATGGAATCCCTTATCGCGCCGGTTAAGCTGTCCGGTTTTACGGATGCTTACAACAGAGTATGCGGGGAATATAATAAAAAGAAACCAAAAGATAAAGATGATATTAAAGAAATAGTAACTAAATACCCTGTTCCAAAGAGCCTGTCTTTGCCCAAAGGTTCTGATGTAGGTACGGTTACAGAGCTGTTCAGCACAGAGCAAATGGCGCAGCTCGCCCTATTAAAACATTTAATAAAACATGAAAAAGATAAAAATATTCAATTATCATTACTGCTTGTTTTTTATAACACCGTTTCGGTAATGAACAAAACTTACCATGAAATGCCCAACGGCGGTCCGGTCAATTTTGTCATGTATTACCGCTACCGTATTGCTCCCGATCCTGCCGCGAGGGATATAATGGATGTATTTGCAAACAAATTCAAGCGGGTATACGCGGCAAAAAGAGAAATAGAGGAGCAATACCTGCTGAACGGGGTAAACAGGGAAGAAATGACAGGGGAAGCTCAAATTATCAAAGGCTCGGCGACAGACCTGTCCTTCCTGCCCAAAGAAAGCGTGGATTATATTTATACCGACCCTCCCTACGGCAAGAAAATTCCCTATCTGGATTTGTCGGTCATGTGGAACGCCTGGCTTGACCTAGCGGTTTCCGAGGAAGATTACGGCCTGGAAGCCATCGAAGGGGGCGGACACAACAAAACAAAAGAGGAGTATAATAGGCTCATCGCGAAAAGCATCGAAGAAATGTACCGGGTCCTTAAATTCGACCGCTGGCTTTCCTTTGTGTTTGCCCACAAAGACCCTGAATTCTGGCATCTGATTATAGAAACCTGCGAAAAGTGCGGCTTTGAATATACCGGCGCGGTTCCTCAAAAGAACGGACATCCCAGCTTTAAGAAAAAACAGCATCCCTTTACGGTATTGTCGGGGCAGCTTATTATCAACTTCCGCAAAGTAAAAAATCCCCGGACGGTTTTGAAGGCAAACCTCGGCATGGATATTGGCGAAATTGTTATACAAACCATCGAAGGACTTATCGCAAGAGACGGCGGAGCGGAGCTTGAACAGATTAATGACGAGCTTATTATAAAGGGGCTGGAACTGGGTTTTCTGGATTTGCTCAAGAAGGAATACTCGGACCTTACGCCCCTGCTGCTTGACCGGTTTGATTATGATCACAACAGCGGGAAATATACGATAAAGAAGGGCACGAGATTTCAAACCCATATCGACGTGCGCCTGCGGATAAAATACTATTTGCTCAGTTATATGAGGCGCATGGAACGGGAGAATAAAACCCCTTCATTCGATGACATCGTATTTGCGATACTGCCCCTGTTAAAAAACGGCGTAACGCCTGAACATCAGACGATTTTAAGCGTGCTGGAAGACATCGGGGAAAAGACCGGGCATGATTCATGGCGGCTTAAGAAAACAGACTCGACCTTATTTGAGGGGGTATAAACTCCCTGCGGAGCAAAGGGGAAACCCGGCGGTTTGTATAATCTCTCACAGACGGCAGCGCCGGGGTACACGGAGAGTTAACGGAGATTTAAGAGAAATAAGCGCCTGTTCCCTGTGATAACTATGCCGTAAGACTTCGCACAGAGACTGGGCAAAAGCATTTAACCACTATCCGCTCCCCTTGTATATTCCAGGTAAAACGTATAGTATAAGGATATTTCAAGATACGGCGGTATGCCATGACTACCCAACCGTCCATGGGATAACCGGCCGCATAAACCGGTTACGGTGAGGCTTAATATGATTGTAACGTTATCTAAAAGTATTTCTCTCCACGATAAGGAGATGGTTCGTATATATCTGCAAGATCGGGGTTTCAGTATTCAGGAACAGCATTTCGGGGATGATGTGATCATCGGCACTCAAAAAAAGGGTGTGGCGGACCTCCGGGAACTGGGCCTTCTGCCGGGGGTTGAACGGGTTGCAGCTACTTCAAAGCCCTATGAATTGGCTTCCAGGGAGACCCATCCTGAAGATACTATTGTTACTGTGGGCCCTGTTACGATAGGCGGTTCCAGGATTTCGGTCATTGCAGGACCCTGCGCGGTGGAAAGCAAGGAGCAGATTCTGGAAACCGCCGCGCTGGTCAGAGAATCGGGAGCGGTGATGCTCCGGGGCGGGGCTTATAAACCCAGGACCAGCCCCTATGCGTTTCAGGGCCTGGGTATGAAAGGGTTGGAGTACCTGAAGGCCGCGGGGGAGGCCCAGGGCATGCCCATTGTTACCGAGGTGGTCTCTCCCGAATTGGCGGTTGATATGAAGGATTTGACTGATATGTTCCAAATCGGCGCCCGGAATATGCAGAATTTTGAACTCCTCAAAAAAGTAGGTTCCCTTAGAAAGCCGGCGCTGCTCAAACGGGGGCCTTCGGCAACCATCGAGGAATGGCTGCTCTCTGCGGAATATCTTTTGTCCTTCGGCACTCCCGATGTGGTCCTGTGCGAGCGGGGGATACGGACTTTCGAGACCTATACCCGCAATACCTTGGATATTTCCGCGATTCCAGTGGTGAAAGAACTGTCCCATCTGCCGGTTCTCGTGGATCCGAGCCATGCGGTGGGTATCCGGGCCAAAGTTTCCCCTACCGCTCTGGCCGCGGTCGCCGCGGGCGCGGACGGCCTTACGGTGGAGGTCCATCCGAAGCCTGACGAAGCCTTCTCCGACGGACCCCAGTCTCTCTACCCCGGACAGTTTGAACGGCTTATGCGGGACATCGAGGCTATGGCTCCGGTGGTGAGAAAGGAACTTCTTCGGACTCCCCGGCATAGTTACGGCAGGGCGGCTATGGGCCCGGGCGCCGGGACCGCGCCGGAACCGGTACACCGGCCCTCATCCGCGGCGCAGGTGGCTTTTTCCGGAGAACGGGGCGCTTACGGCGAGCAGGCTCTGATACGGGCTTTCGGTGAGGATGTTCCCAGGCTTTCAACCGCATCGTTCAGCGGGATTTTCGATAGGGTTTTAGACGGTTCCGCTGTTGCAGGGATCGTGCCGGTGGAGAACAGCCTCACCGGTTCTATCCATGAAAACTACGATCTTTTTTTGCGGTATCCCGATATCGCTATTGTGGGGGAACTCAAACTTAGGATTGTCCACTGTCTCATCGGGGATGAAAAGGCCGGCCTTGATTCTATCCGGATTGTACGCAGTCATGAACAGGGCATTGCCCAATGCCGGGAATTTTTAGATAAGCATCCTCATTGGCAGCGTGAATCCTACAGCAGCACCGCTACCGCGGCGGCTTCCGTTGCAAAAGAAAAGGCCGCCCATGTAGCCGCCATAGCCGGAGAAGACGCGGCCAAGGCTTTCGGCCTTAAGATCCTCAAGGCGGGAATCGAGAACAACCCTTTAAACTACACCCGATTCGTTATCATATCCCGGAAAGTTGGGGATAAACCATGGATACCCCCCGGCCTGGGTTCGGAGACGCCCAATAAGGCGTCTCTGGTGTTTTCCGTGCCCGATACGCCGGGCAGCCTGTTTACCTGCCTGCGCATATTGAGCGAAGGGGGGATCAATCTTTCTAAACTCGAATCCCGGCCTATTCATGGTCAACCGTGGCGATATCTGTTCTATGTAGATGTGAACATCCCTGAAACCGAAGGTGTTTTTGAGCATATAATGGACGAATTGAAAACAAAAACCGAAGATTTTCGTTTTCTTGGGGCTTATCGGGGTTCTCTGTAACAAAGGCTCGCTTTGCAGCCCCGGCATATAGGCATTTGCATTAGAAATTTCAGATGATTAGGATAGTTTTAAATGTCCGCCAAGCCGTTCTTGGCTTGGCGTTTCGTAATGCCTCTCGTTCTCGGGCGCCTACTTTATGGGGATTACCCGTTTCTGGGTTTGGGTACGTTTCTTGATCTCCAGGGTAAGAATACCGTTTTTGAAATTCGCCCCAATAGAATTGGAATCGGCATTCTCCGGTAACATGAAAGAGCGGGTGAAAGACGCTTTCCGGCGTTCCCGAACCAAATAGATTTTTTCCTCTTTTTCTGTTTCCGGCGTTTCAGACACATTCCGTTGGGTTTCTTCTTCTTGCTTGGATGTAATGGTCAGGGTCTTGCCGTCTACATGAACTTCGATGTCCTTCTCGTCGTAACTGGGAAGTTCAAGTTCCACCACAAAGGCTCCCTTAGTCTCATAGATATCCGCCGGAGGCAGTGCATTAAAGATCCGCTTGGCCTGGGTCAAGGGAGATTCCCCAAAAAACGACTCCATATAGCGGTCGAAATCATTCAAAGCGTGCTCAACAAAAGAAGGATGATACAGGCTAACCGTTTTCATAGTATATCTCCTAATATATAGATTTGTTCGATGCCGGCAATCCGAGCCGCACTCTTGATACCTGCATCAACACTAATATATAATCATAAACCGTGCCAAAAATATGATGCATCATATTTTTTTTAGAATATTGTGAAAAATAAATAATTCTATATAATATAAATAAATAAAATGTATAATATCACGCTTTAACGTGAAAATAGCCTGCAACGGCATAATACCACAATATTGCTATGTATCATTTCAATGCATACGTGTCATTATAAAACTTTTAATGTATCATTATGATACATTAAAAGTTTTATTCTCATACCTTATGGAAATTATTTCCAGGCCATTTTGAAGTTCCTCAATTCGCGGGGTATACAGCGCACCGCTAGGGCAAGTTCAAATCCCTGTCTTATCCTGTTTTGGATATTATCATAATTAATAACTATGCGATATCCGGGACTACAGGAAAGGGCTATCCATTTGGCGGGAAGCCAGGTTACTTGAGAACGTATTTGACAAGTATAGGCCGGAATACCCGTAGGGGTCCTTAACGTAGTATCCTCATACCTGCCGGTAAGAACCGGATGATAGTCTCCGCCGTCAAAAACGCTAAGTTTAGCGCGTTCGCCTTGGACCAAAAACAGAAATGATCCCGAAAGGGACCATGTGCCGGCGGTATAGGTTGACCAGAGGGCAGCGGCAATCGAATCCGGCCCGAAAGGCGTTCCGGTCCAGTATTGAAAGGGACCGGAATTGCCGTTATCGGGCTTGTAAAAAGACCAGCGTTTATCCCGGGAAATATACATAAACGGGTAGGTATACACCCCTTCAAGCCCGAAACTCAGAGAAGCTCTGAAAAGGGGGATTGCGCATTCAAATCCAGCCTGAAACCCAAACGAATCGGGCCGCAAAGCCTTTGGTTCGTTTATCTTTTCCCCGGGCGTCTGTAGCTCGTTCAATGCCCAAATGCCGTAAATCCTGGTGTACTGAAAAAGCTGGAGTTCCGCTTTCAGGGCAAAGAAGGATCCCACCCTGGCGTCACCGGGTTCTTCCTTTCCGCCGGTCTCTTCTCCCTTGTAATCCCCATAATCGCCCCAAGCGCCGAAGTTATGAAACACCATAAGGGGATTGAGAAACCGCAGTTCCAGAGGAGCATTTACCATCACCCCTTCCACAAAGGCAAGGGAAGCCTGTTTGAAAAAACGGGCTTCCAGAGTATGGAGATAAAAATATTTATTGACATCAAGCTGCAAAATACGGGCTCCGTATTCAAGCACCGGGGAATATGCGGAAAGGGCCGCGTAGGTAACATCCTTCATGGTATCCGAGAGGATGATGCTGCCCAAACGGGTCCGTCCAATAATCTCTTCCCCGATGCCGATTCTGAACTGAATACCTGAAGATTTCAGCAGGGGAAGACCGAAACTCACGTAGGCCCGGTGGGGGATGGTCATACTGAAGTTGTTTGCAGGGAAATTGGTATAATTACCGGTCTCCAGCGCCTCTCCCAGCTCCTGTTCAAAACTCCCTTCAAATTGGGCGTTAAAATAAGGGGAAAAGGAAAGGCTCACCGGAATCGATATAAACGAGCGCCTATAGTAATTGTTGTATATCCAGTCCAAATACCCATCGGTTCGGACATAGAATTCCGGTTGCAGCAGCGCGTCGATGTCAAAACTGAAAGAACCCGCCTGCAAAGACAAAAACGACCCGGAACTGAGATAGTTTTGCAGTTTGTCATATAGGAGTTCTCCCCCCAAAGAGAGATTGTTTTCATTAATCTCCGCAAGCATAGCTTTAAAGCGCAGTACCGTCAGGGGAGAGCCGGAAAAGAAAATAACGCCTTGTTCCAAAGACAACGCGGTCAAAGCGTTATAAGGCCATTCATCAGGATAGACAATTTTTTGATCCGGAAGGGAAAAGAGCGTTACCACATTCCATAAAATCAGGAACAGGCACAGGTGACGATTATACATTTTTTTCATATCCTTTAAGTATGGTAAATTCTATTTGGTAAAAAGAAGGACTGAGAAAAACCATTAAAAAATTACAATAAAACCTTAAAATTTTTACAAGAAAACTTCTGCAAAAAACCGCTTGGGGGGCCCCCCCCCCCCCCCCCCCACGCGTAGTTATGATTATTTGGTTGGGATTATTTTTTTTTTTTTTTTTTTTTATAGGTT
>JAITHW010000223.1 GCA_031279815.1 Treponema sp.
ATTAATTTCACGGGTTAAAAAGGATATAAGCAATTGAATAGCGCGGATAAGGAGAATATTTCAAGGAACCGACGGTTACTATAGACCTTTTCCGGCGTATGTACCCAAATCCCTGTTGAGTTGCGGGCTTTTTATACCCTTCAAAAGTTAAATGCTTTTGCCCTGGGGGGTTGCCGGGATAATCGAATATGATACCAGTCTCCGCGCCTCGGGGAGATACATTCCGAATCTGTAGTTTATGCGTTAAATATAGGGTACGGAAAGCGCAGGGGCATAAAGATTAAGATGAGATGTGCTGTTCCAATAGACGCGAATAGGGCCATTGATACGGGCGTTTACCGCATACTATAGTTTGGTAGTTGGTAAATAGTATGAAGATTATACATAGCTCGGAATTTGATTCCTATTGGAAGAACGGCGGAATTTCCGTTGCAGATGAAAAGGTTTCTCTTGCGGTGAGAGAGATAATCGCCGCGGTCCGCAAAGAGGGAGATGCGGCGGTCCGGCGATATGCATCCCGGTTTGATAAAAGTTCCCCCGGCGCCTTTCAGGTGTCTGCGGATCAGATTAAGGCCGGATATCGGCAGTTGCGGGAGGGTGAGCCTGCGCTTGCCGTTGCTTTGGAAACATCCGCTGACCATATCGAACGGTTTGCACAGCTACAGAAAGCCCAGTTTGCGGATTTTGAGTATGAAATGGCTCCGGGACTTATCACGGGCCAGCGGGTAATTCCGGTGCAAAGAGCCGCGGTGTATGTGCCGGCAGGCCGCTTCCCCCTTATTTCATCGGTGCTTATGGGGGTCATTCCTGCGCGTGTGGCCGGTGTAGAGGAAGCCGTCGTGGCATCCCCGCCGCTGGAAGCGGGTCTTCCGGATTGGCGCATCCTGGCCGCGGCCCATCTTGCGGGGGCCAATCGGGTCTTCGCTATCGGCGGAGCTCAGGCTATTGCCGCTTTGGCTTTGGGTACCGAAACGGTTCCGCGGGTCGATGTGATTGTCGGTCCCGGAAATAAATATGTGGCAGCCGCAAAACAGCTCCTCTTCGGCGAAGTAGGGATCGATTTTATCGCGGGTCCCACGGATGTGCTTATCATAACCGACAGCCCGGGAGGATCTGAGGGTATCCCGGAAGCGGCGGATCTGATGGCTGCGGATATGCTGGCCCAGGCCGAGCATGACTCCGACGCCAGGGCTAGGGCTTTGGTCCCCTGCCGCGTTATGGCGGATCAGGTGGCGCGGCAACTGGAAGCCCGGCTTGCCCGTTTGCCTACCGCTTCCACCGCGAAGGCTTCTCTGGATGCAGGAGGGCTTATTATCATCTATGATTCCCCTGAAGCGGCGATTCGTATTGCCGATACCATTGCCCCGGAACATCTTGAACTGCATGTCAAGGATACCGGGTTCTGGGTTCCTAAGCTGAAAAACTATGGTTCCCTTTTTATCGGTTCTCTAGCCGTCGAAGCTCTGGGAGATTATTCTGCGGGAATCAATCATACCCTGCCCACATCGGGGAGCGCCCGTTTTACCGGCGGACTTTCAGTACGCCACTTCCTCAAAGCCCTCACCACCCTCCGTTGTTCCCCAGGCCGAGGTTGGCAGGACGCTCGGAGCGCCGCGGAACAGATCGCCGAAGCCGAAGGGCTGGCGGCCCATCGGGAAAGTGTGGCAAGCCGGGAGCAAACCAAGACCGTACCGTGATTTCAAGAGATTCAATCATACCCTATTGTCATTTTTTTTCTATATACAGTATGATATGGAACTATGCAAGAAGATATTACGAAACTGTTTGATAAAATTAAACATACCCGCCATTGTATTGCTCTTACAGGAGCGGGGGTAAGCACTCTTTCGGGAATCAGGGATTTTCGGGGGAAAAACGGTCTATATAATGACATGGATGCGGAGAAGATATTCGATATTGATTATTTTTATAAGGATCCTTCGTTCTATTATAAAGCCGCAGGGGATTTCATATATAACGTAGATGAAAAAGAAGCCTCCATAGTGCATATTGTGCTGGCGGAACTGGAACAAAAAGAGATTCTCAAAGCGGTCATCACTCAGAATATCGATCTGCTTCACCAAAAAGGGGGAAGCCGGCGGGTTATTGAAGTTCACGGTTCTCCGGCTACCCATTACTGTCTCTACTGCGCGGGGGTACGCATGGATTTCAAAGAAGCGGCCGCGCTGGTGAAAGCCGGGGATTTGCCCAAGTGTCCTCATTGCAGCAGGGTCTTAAAACCGGCGATTACCTTTTTCGGCGAAAGCCTCCCGATAGATGCCCTGAGAAACGCGGAAACCGAAGCCCAACAGGCGGACCTGATGCTCGTGCTAGGAACCAGCCTTACGGTATACCCTGCCGCGGGGTTGCCCGAAACAACCCTCCGGCGAGGCGGGGAGATTATTATCGTCAATAACATGAAAACCCCCTTGGATAATAATGCGTCTATGCGCTTCGACGATTTGGGGGAAGTTTTTGAAGGTCTACGGCAATTGCTTGCAGCATACGCATGAGGAGGCAGGAGTTTTAAGCGAGCGGATGCGGTATGAAACCTGCAATAACCCGAAACAGCGCAGGGCATTACTCCTATCTCCTCATTCTTACCTAGCAACGGTTCTGAGGGATGTCCGGCAGAGAGGAAAAACCTTTTGCCAAGTCGGTATCTGTGGGAATAAGGTCGGTCATAGCCTTAGCGTTATACGCCATATATGCGGTCATATCAAAATACCCTGTTCCGGTTAAGCCGAAGAGAATGATCTTTTTCTCCCCGGAACGTTTACATTCCAGGGCCTCGTCAATCGCAACCTTGACAGCGTGGGAGGATTCAGGAGCGGGCAATATACCTTCGGCTTTGGCAAAACGTATTGCCGCGTCAAACACATCGGTCTGTACCACCGCCCGGGCTTCCAGAAAACCGTCCCGGTACAGCTTTGACAGCACCGGATTCATGCCGTGATACCTGAGTCCTCCCGCATGGTTCGCGGAAGGAATAAACCCATTGCCCAGAGTATACATCCGTATCAGCGGCGTGGTTTTAGCGGTATCCCCGAAATCGTAGGCATATTGTCCGCGGGTAAAAGACGGGCAGGATGCAGGTTCTACTGCAATAATGCGGGTCTTTGACGCACGGTTGAGCTTATCCCCCATAAAAGGGGCGATTAAACCGCCGAGATTCGAGCCGCCCCCTGCACAGCCGATGATTATATCCGGTTTGATATCGTATTTATCAAACGCCGCTTTGACTTCCTGCCCTATGATCGACTGGTGCAGCAGCACATGGTTTAGTACGCTGCCCAAGACATACCGGCATTTATCGGTTTTAACCGCCTTTTCAATGGCCTCCGAAATAGCGCACCCCAGAGAGCCTCCGGTGCTTGGGTCCTGAGCCAGAATCTTGCGCCCCGCTTCGGTGGTGTCTGAAGGAGAGGGGATAAGCTCCGCACCGTAGGTTTCAATGAGGGCTTTCCGATAGGGTTTTTGTTCGGAACTTACCTTGACCATATAGACGGTTAGGCGAAGGCCGTAAAAGGCGCAGGCCATAGCCATAGCCGATCCCCATTGTCCCGCCCCTGTTTCGGTGCTGAGAGAGGCGAGCCCTTCTTGTTGCGCGTAAAACGCCTGAGCCGCTGCGGAATTCAGCTTGTGGGACCCGGAAGTATTGGTCCCCTCATGTTTGTAATAGATTTCCGCAGGGGTACCCAGTTCTTTTTCCAGAAAATAAGCCCGAATCAGCGGCGCAGGACGGTATGCCCGGTAAAAATCCTGTAACCCATCGGGAATTTTGATGAGCCGGGTAGTTTCATCCAACTCCTGCCGTACCGGTTCTTTACAAAATACCCCCTCTAAGTCTGCGGCAGATGCAGGCTGTAAGGTCCCGGGATGCAATATAGGATCCGGTTTTTCCGCCATATCCGCCCGGATGTTGTACCAATATTGAGGCGTTTCATCTTCCGAAAGATACAGCCGGGTTGGAATTTTTTTTGCCATAGTGTTTTCTCCTTAATCATAATAACAGTATATAATGTTTCTATTAATAGAATCAATTTCAGTGTAAAGAATTGAGCGCGGTATGTCAAGGGCAGCGAAGGATCCAAAAATTCCGTGGGCAGGTTGGCCGGCCGGGTATATCCGGTACCGGATCACTGCCGCGGGATCACCGCTTTCCGGTATACTGGATGTATGGCAATACTATATATTATTGGTACACCGATCGGAAATTTAGGGGATATGACCTATCGGGCGGTGGAAACCTTGAAAACCGTAGATCTGGTAGCCTGTGAGGATACCCGCCGGACATTGAAACTGTTAAGCCGTTTCGGGATCCGGGCGCCTCTGATTTCCTGTAGGGCCGGAAATGAAGCGCGTATCGCGGAAAAGCTTGTCGCCCGCTTGGATGACGGCAAAACCGCGGCATACGCCAGCGACGCAGGGACGCCGGCTATAAGCGATCCTGGGGCGGCGCTGGTACGCCTGGTGGTGAAAGCGGGGCACCAGGTCATCCCCATCCCGGGGCCGTCGGCTTTTGCATCCCTGGTGAGCGTCTGCGGAGGCAGGGATAAACAGGTCCTTTTTGAAGGATTTTTATCCCCCAAAGCAGGGCGCCGCCGATCCCGGCTCAAGGAGCTTTTGGATATGCAGGTAGCCTTTGTTTTATATGAATCCCCTTTTCGTATACTCAAGGTTTTAGAAGATCTGGTCGAATTTGATAGAGAACGGTATATTTGTGTAGGCCGAGAGATGACCAAACTACACGAAGAATACTTACGGGGTTCCGCGGCAGAAATATGCGCGCTTTTAGCGGAAAAACATGAACAAATCGGCGAGTTTTCAATATTTGTATCTGGAAACAAAGCTGAGTAAGGTGTAAACTAGTAACAAAGGTATACCGATACTTTTAATAGGCAGGATATGAGTATGATGATCGATAGAGTAAGCTCCATAAACCTCATTCAGCAGGGTAAAAACGCTGGATGGAATAATCAAGTAAACCGGACTGCACAGACTGATTCTATTACCCTTTCGGCGGAAGCTATGGAAAAGAGTGAGCTATATCGGGCGAATGCGCTGGTGGCTTCCGCTTCTGATGTCCGTTTGGATCGTATTGCGGAACTGAAGGAAAAGATCAAAGATCCGTCATATATCAACGATACGATTATCAATGCAACGGCGGATAAGATTATGGGCGCTCTTGGTTTATAAACCTTGAGTTTGTAATTAATCGTGTAGTGTAAACAGGGTGGAATCGGAAGGTTCTGCCTTTTCTATTTGTATTATGATACCTCTGCATAAACTGGAAAAGCTCCCCTATACACTCCGACTGCGAAAGGTTATCAAACTCCTTAGTGAAACCGAATACCGTTTGAGCGCCGGCATGGAGGTGCCGGTAGCAGAATATGCGTATTTAAGACTGATTCTGGAATTGCTGGTAAAGAATACCCCATTCCCTCTGGAAGCGGTTCAGGTTATCCGGGAGGCTGAAACCGCCCTGAAAACGGATCATGGCCCCAACCGGCGCGATCTGATCCGGCTCTTGAACACACTCCGGCATATTCTTCTTGGAGAAACCGGACGCGCCCCGGCAGACTGGGACTTTATCGACCGCGACGGCCGGCTCGACCCTCGACAACGGCGCTGTTTTCCAGGAATGTACGTCTACCTTGAGGACATTAGGGCGCCTTTCAATGTGGGGGCCATGTTCCGCACCGCCGAATCTTTCGGCGTTGAGAGGGTATTCCTCTCCCCTTTTTGCGCCGACCCGAAGCACCCGCGGGCGGAACGGACCGCGATGGGCTGCGTTTCAATACTTCCCTGGGAACGGTTTTCCGCAAACCAACCCCTTGAAACCCTGGAAGGCCCCCTGTTTGCCCTGGAAACCGGAGGAATCAAATTGAGAGATTTTCAATTTCCTCCGCAAGGGCTTATGATCGTCGGCTCTGAAGAGCTGGGGGTAAGCCCTCATGCTTTGGCCGCCGCGGACGCATCCCTAGGCAGGGTATCTATCCCTACCTACGGAACCAAAGGTTCTCTTAACGCCTCGGTCGCCTTTGGTATTGCCATGCAAGCCTGGGCCGCGCATCAGATAACCGGTAACTAGAAAACGCGGTTTTCTTCCCCGCAGGCGCTTATGCTAAGAGCATAGAAGAGATAAACGCGGCGATAAGTCCGGTACACACGGTAAGGCCGAAAACATGAACCGGAACAAAGGCGCTTAGGGTCAGCGCGCCGAAGGATAAAGCGGTGGTGGCAAAGGACAAAACAATAGCGGAGACCGTAAGATGCCGCCCAGGATCGGTTTCGTGGGTTCGTTCATTTTCCGTGATGTAAAACATATAATCCAGTCCCAGACCAAACACCAATACCAGCCCTACCGCCGAAAAAAATCCTAAAGGAATATCCAGGCAGGCAAGGACGGTTATACATACCAGTGCCGACAGAAAGGGGGCCAGACATATCCGCAGGGTATGCTTCCGGGAATAAAACCGCAGGATCAGCAAGGCGATCAGAATATAAGCGGCCAGAAGCAGTAAAAGCATGACGGCGGTCAGGGTATCGAGTTCCGTGCCGATGTCCTTCACCTTATTGATAAAAAATACATCCTCAAGCTCTTCCGCAATAGCCCGAAAAGGAGTTTCATCGTTGGCATGCAGGGGAAGCACACAGGCATAGTAAGTCCCGCCGGTTTTACCTCCGGGATTGCCGAGCCATAGGTTTGCAAGCAGGGAGCCGAGATAGCCGGGAAGTTCGCCGGTAGGGAGAATGTATTTCTCCCGGGCCGCGGCAAAGTCCCGGCGGAATGTAGCGGCGGCTTCCGGCGGGAAACCAAGATACTCAAACTGATCCGGCGCCAAGGGGAGAAGCGTTTGAGCGGCCTCATAGTTCTTCTGTTGGGTCCTTATGGACGGGATAAAGAGCGAGGTTGCCAAATAGGATTGCAGATTACCCCGGGCAATTTCAAGTTCAAGCCGTTCCCGCAGCCCTTCCTCATGTTCCAGCGTTTCTTCCGGTGTAGTCCCTGAAACAATAAAATACCAGCCCGAAGAGCCGTGATTCAGCACCCGGGCGGCGATTTTTTCAGCTTCCAGCAGCGCTCCGGACATGGTATACAAAGCCGCGATGTTGTTCTCCACTCGTACCTTGTCCCGGTTAATGAAAAGCGCCAGCGCCGCGCCCCCTAACATGAGGGACAGGGCTGTTTTTTTGCAGATTGGAGGAAGCCGTATTATAACCGGGGGACACCGTCTTTCCCTGGTTTTTCCCTTTTTCAGCAGAGGGTATAAACAGATCACGCTTAAAAAAGAACTGAACAATCCGGTTAGCGAGAACACGGCAAACTGCTTTAAGGTGTCGAAAGGCGCAAAGAACAGGGCGATAAAACAGATGGCCGTAGAGATAAAACTCATGGTAATGCCCCGCAGGATGTGAGACCGGATTTCCCCGCCGGTGGCGAGTCCGGCATTGCCCTTCCAGTGGATAAAGTAATGGACGGAATAATCCACACAGGTTCCGATCAGGGTGGTGCCGAATACAAAGGTCAAGACGTGAATTTCCCGGAACCAGAGCAGCGCCGAACCTGTTGCAAAGAGGATCGAGACGCCCGCCGCCGAAGCCGAAACCAGCACCGGCAACGGAGAGCGGAACACATACCGGAACAGGGCTATGATGATAATGAGGGTAATGGAGGATATGAAGGATATCTCCCGCCGGGCATTGGAGGAACTCTCGTAACTATGAAAGGGAACCCCGGAATAGATAAAGGCGGTACCGGGACTGCTGCGTTTAATACCTTCACAGACCGCATAGATCTTCTTTACCGCGCCGTCTCCATTGGTCAGGGAGACCCCTTCCCGAGTAAGGGTTCCCCGGAGCATAACGTACCAGATCCCCTCATGCCGAGCTGCCAGGACGTCATCCCGCGGGGACATGGCGCCGCTTGAAAGCAGGGAGGAACTTAAAAAATGCCGCATACCCCGGCCGGCGAGCAGGAAAGGATCCGTCTCTATCGTGTCCAGAGGCACGAAATTAAAAGCCCCGAATACCGATGCCAAGGCATCGCCGGCAATATCTACCGCCCCGCCCTTTTCCAAAAGAGAGCGGGTTTCCGCATCCAGGAGGACATAGCGGTAATCGTAAAGATAGCGGGTAAACTGGGTTACCGCGGTTTCGTCCGCATAAAGCGAGAGCGATTCGAACACGCCGGAATCCGCAAAGGCATCGTATACCTGTACCGCTCCCTGTTTGGCTGCGGTAAAATCGGGGTTTCCCGCCAGAATATACAGATGCCGGCTGTTCCTATCTCCCAGAACCTTTTCCGCAGGCTCCGCAAATTTAAAAACATGGGCATTGGGAAGGATATCAAATAAATTGGTATTTAACCTGATCGGCCCTACAAAAAGGATGGACAGTCCCAGGACAACGGCCGCTCCCCCATGAAAGAGCAGCCAAACCGCCAAGGGCCATTGAGGTTTATTGAACAGAGAAGAGGGCTTTTTCATGTAAGGTTAATGCTCCGGGGAAGATATGATTGGACAAGGTATACCGAATAACATCCCCGTTCTGTTCATAGAGGATTATAGACCGGATTACCGAATCGCCGTTCATAAGGATCCGCGCCGCAAAGGAACGGATCGATTGCTCCGAAGGGATAAGGCCCAGCAGCCAAGCTCCCTCCTGTTCGGTAAAATAGATTTCAAAGTTATCCGCCAGTTTTTGGGAATTCCCGGAAAAAACAGCGCGTATGGTTTCCGCCAGGCGCATGAAGGTTTCGTTCCCCGATGCCTCAAGTTTCGTTTTTCTCCCCGAAGGATTTGACTGAATCAGATAATCTTTGCCTACCGCTATGGTTGAAGGAAAGGGCGTGAGGGTTTCCCATACCATACCCTGTTCTGCGGTGATAATAAAATTGCCTTTAGAAATTAGGGAACGGTTTAAGCGGAGGATCGTTTTTGTTTGTTCAAAGGTTCCTTTTATGACCGGATGCCCGGCCAGGAGGGCGCATATTTCATTGAACCGGGGACGGGTTTCCGGGGCAAGGGGAAAGCGGAAAATGCCGGCGGCGGTTCCCACGCCGTTTGTCTGAGCGCCCAGAGGGACGCCGGATATACCTGTTATCAGCAGTAACGCGCCCAGAGAAACAAAGAGATGTACCGCCCGGCCGTCAGGTTTACCAGGCATCGCCGATTCTCTGTTGATATGCCGGCCCGTCTTCCCCGCCCGGCGGTTTCCCCTGCAAAGCTGTTTTTTGCATTCCAGTCATAACTATATAGTAACAGGAAACAGCATTTTTACAAGCCTAGGATATTTGCCTGTCCTAATGTGCCAGTGACGCGCCTCCGGGGCCAAAGAGCGGAACCGTTACCTGTGCACAGTCAGCTAATTAAATTGAAGTTCTATGCTTTACCCTCTTGCAAATTAAAAAAGAACCTGATATATTCAATAAAGCTATATAAAGAGTAATCTTAGATTTTATCCGAATTTTAAAATGGAGGTTCAGGATGAAAAGGATTTTTTGGGTTAGTGCGCTGTGTATTGCGTTTATAACGGTTATGCCTGTTATCGCTCAGGATAACGGCGGTGGGAACCCCTACTATTATGTTAATGTTCCTATCGAACGGATATATCCGTACCGGAAAGGGTATATCATAGATTACCAAACCGGCGCTACCGGTACGCGCACCGCCCGGACGTATATTCCTCTGGAATGGTTTGAAGACGGCCAGCGGGTAGAGAACGGGATGCCCAGGGGAGAAATTATTTTGTTAGGTCCTGGTAATTCCTGGCCCTATCTGACGGTGTATTACAACGAGGGGGAATTCAGCCATGTCCGTCTCTATATACGCCGGGAACGGAGTCACGGCAGTTGGGGGGGGGTTCCCACCGGTATGAATCTCGACGAGTATTTTGAGGATGTAAGCGATTTAAAATTAACCTTTTCTAATGACCAATAGGGAATTGCGTTATATCCAAGAAGCTATCCGTGCAGAGGCTCTCGACGGATGGCTTTTTTGTAATTTTCACCATCGAGATATGCTTTCTGATACTATACTGCATATTGCCCGGGGTTCGGCTAATTCTCGGACATGGGTATATGCGGTTCCTGCCCGGGGGGAACCCTTAAAAATCGTCCATACTATTGAGGCGGAAATCCTTGCCGAACTTCCCGGGTCTCAAAGGATATACCTGAGCAGGGAAGATTTTATCGTTGCTTTGCGGGCGTTGGCCCATAAAGTTTGGGGGGTACATAGTTCTGAAACGCTTCCCAGTATTTCCTATCTTGATGCCGGAACCGCAGGCGCCTTTGAAAAAGCCGGTCTTATCCTTGGGTCTGCGGGGGGGTTGATTCAGCGGTTTAAAAGCCTGCTGGACGGCAGGGGCATGGAAACCCATGAAAAAGCCGCTCATGCGCTCTACGAGATTGTGGGAATTGCTTGGGAGCGGGTTAAAAAAGGGTATAAGGATAGAGAGACCCTCTATGAGGGAGATATCCGGGACGTGATGCTGGGTGAATTGGAAAGGCGGAGCCTGGTAACGGATCATCCTCCCATTGTGGGCGCAGGAGTGAATTCCGGAAATCCCCATTATGATTTTTCCGGATCCGGAGCGGCTTTGAAAGAAGGAGATCCGCTGCAATTCGATATCTGGGCAAAGGAAAACCAAGAAAACGCCGTTTACGCGGATATCTCCTGGGCGGGGGTTTTCGGCGCTTCCCCGTCTCCTCATATTGAACAGGTATTTGCCGATCTGGTGAAGGTTCGGGAAGAAACCTACCGGTTTATTGAAACGGAACTTGAGGCCGGGCGTTCTTTATCGGGAAATCAGGTGGACATTAAAGCCCGGGAACTATTGATCCGCCTTGGATACGGTTCAGAGATAAAACACCGCACCGGACACGGCATAGATACCGAATGTCACGGATCCGGGGTGAATATGGATTCGGTTGAATTTCCTGATTCCCGATTGCTTCTTGAGGGATCCTGTTTTTCTCTGGAACCGGGGGTTTATTTTTCCGATTTTGGGCTTCGGACCGAGATTGATGTGTATATTTTAAACGGAAGACCGGTGGTGTCCGGCAAAGAGCGTCAGTTTGCGTTATTAGTCTGCCGATAGTGAGGGAAAAATATGTCGAATCCCGTACCGGTTCCCAAAGAACTGCTTGATTTTATAAAAAAAGGCGCCAAATTTCTTGTAGCAGGACATAAAGAACCCGATGGAGATTGTGTGGGAAGCCAGCTCGCTCTGAGCAGTGTATTACAAAGGCTTGGTAAAGAGGCGATACCCTGTTCCGCCGGACCTTTTAAGCGGACCGAACTGCTGCCCTACAAGGATAGCTTCATAACCTGTCCCGGGACAAAAGAACGGGCCGGCGCCGGGGTCATTATTATGGATTGTTCCGCGCCGCGCCGCACCGGGGATCTTGCCGCCGGATTGGAAGGGCTTCCTACGGCGGTCATCGATCATCATATATCAGGAGAGTACGGTACAAAAACCTCGGAAGCCCTGGTTTACCTTGATCCCGCAGCGTATTCGGTAACCGTTATGGTCCTCAGGATCATTGAAGCGTTGGGGCTGCACCCGACTCCGGAGGAAGCGGAACTTCTCCTTTTCGGACTCTGTACCGATACGGGGTTCTTCCGGCATATAGACGAGAGGGGAGCGGAAACCCTTGAATACGCCGCCCGGATGATCCGGGCAGGGGCAAGCCCTAAGCGGATATTCCAGCTTATCCACGGGGGGAAAAGCCTTAACTCCCGGTTTCTCCTGGGGATACAGCTTTCAAAGGTTCAAGCCTTCTTTGGGGGGAAACTCTTACTCACCACCGAAGCTTATGAAGACACCCGGCGTTTCGGCTTGGAAGGCCGGGACTCGGATACCCTTTACCAATTACTGCAATCTATTGCGGGAGTTGAAGCCATCGTCGCCATTCGTCAGGAAACCCTTGAAAACTGTACCTTGGGGCTTCGTTCCAGAGATACGGTCGATGTGGCGGCAATCGCCGCCAAGTTTGGCGGAGGGGGCCATAAAAACGCCGCGGGGATCAGCATTCCCGGAACCATTGAAACCTTATACCCTCAAATTCTGGAAGCCTTTAAGGGCCTGTGGAACGAAGAGTGAATCTTGGAATACGCTCAAACTCAAGTTTATCCGGTTCGCCGTCCCTGCCTTTAGGCAGAGGGATAGCCGACTGAAAAATTGTTATATTCCGCCGTCTTTTCAGGAATGCGGGTTTATATTTTAAATATATTCTTTAAAAAGATAAAAAATCCGTGAAAACCGATTGACAACATCCTTTAAAATACGCATTGTACCATATTATACTTAAATTATAAGTAAACCGCTGTTAATCTAAAGGCTTATAGTAAAGGGAGGTTGAAAGAACCGGATTGAAAGGGAGCGATGTGGTTATCGAAGAGATATCTAAGTCCTTCGGGGACATTAAGGTTTTGAATAACATTGGTTTTGGGATACATAAGGGGGAGTTTTTCTCCTTGCTGGGACCTTCGGGATGCGGTAAAACAACCCTCCTGCGTATCATTGCGGGGTTTGAAAGCCCTGATTCAGGGAAGGTTGCCTTTGACGGGACCGATATTTTGACGCTGCCTCCCAACAGGCGGCAGGCTAATACGGTTTTTCAGAACTACGCGCTCTTTCCCCACCTTTCGGTGTTTGAAAACGTTGCGTTCCCTTTGCGGCTTAAAAAGGTCCCTAAATCAGATATTACCTCAAAGGTTTCTGAGTACCTGAAGCTGGTGCAACTGGAAGGGCATGAACATAAAAAACCAAACCAGCTTTCCGGCGGGCAGAAACAGCGGGTCGCTATTGCCCGGGCGCTTATCAATGAACCGGGAGTGCTGCTCTTGGACGAACCTCTTTCGGCGCTCGACGCCAAGTTACGGCAGCACATGCTCATCGAGCTTGACCAGATTCATGATAAGATCGGCATCACCTTCATTTATGTTACCCATGACCAGCAGGAAGCCCTCTCGGTATCGGATCGGATTGCGGTGATGAATCAAGGGGATGTGCTGCAAGTAGGGACCCCTCACGAAATCTATGAAAGTCCGGCTACGGATTTTGTCGCCCGGTTCATAGGCGAAACCAATCTCTTCGACGGGACGGTTGTTTCCTCTGTGCCGCTGGATAAGCCGGAACCGGAATTTATGGCGGAACTGGAGATCCATGAACTGGGCAGGATCAAGATAACGACGGTGGATGAGGTGAAGCCCGGTCAGCCTGTGAGTTTTACCATTCGGCCTGAGAAGATCCTCATATCTAAGGAAAAGCCCGCCACCAAGCGGGAAGATATCAACTTATTTCAGGGTGTTGTGGACGAACCTATCTATTCGGGGTTCCAGACCAAATTCTATGTAAAGGTTCGGAACGAGGTGCTTATCAGGGTTATCAAACAGCATGCTAAGTATTCTGATGAAGGTCCCGATATTATCTGGAAGGATTCGGTCTTCCTTTCTTGGAGCGCAAATGACGGTTATATCGTCGAGGTTAAACCATCGTGAGCGCGGGTCCCGGCAAGCGGAATTACGGCCCCCTCTATTCCGCGCCTATGGCCGTCTGGTTTACCCTGTTTTTCCTTACCCCTATCGTTATTATTCTGATCTACAGTTTTCTCAAAAAGGGCCTTTACGGAGGGGTGGTTTGGGAATTTTCCCCTGATGGGTACCGCAACCTGGGTAATCCAAACTTCATGGTGATTACCCTGCGTACCATCGCTACGTCGATTGCCGCAACGGTGATTACGATTCTTATCGCGATGCCCTGCGGCTACTTCATGGCGCGCAGCAGGAATCAAACGACCCTGTTGCTGCTGATCATTATTCCTTTCTGGACAAACTTTCTTATCCGGGTCTTCGCATGGATGAATATTCTTGGGAACAACGGGTTTCTCAACGAATTCTTGATGCGGGCAGGGCTGATTAACGACTATATTCACTTCCTTTATAACCAAAAAGCGGTGATCCTCGTCTTAGTCTATATGTACCTGCCCTATGCGATCCTGCCGCTCTTTGCGACGATTGATAAGTTCGATTTTTCTCTGCTTGAGGCGGCCCGTGACTTGGGGGCTACTCAGCCGGTTGCTATCGTCAAGGTGCTGCTCCCGAATATCAGGAGCGGGGTCTTTACCGCGGTGCTGTTCACCTTCATTCCCATCTTCGGAGCCTATGCGGTCCCTTTGCTGGTAGGGGGCAACTCTTATATGCTGGGGAATGTGATCGTGGATCAGCTTACCAAGTCCCGGAACTGGCCTCTGGCATCGGCGATTTCTATGGTGCTGACCCTGATCACTACCGTGGGGGTACTGGTGATGATGAATATCCAGAAAAAGGAAGTCCGGCGCGGTACGGATATAATAGAAGGAAAGGGAACGCCTAATTGAATATCAAAAACTTGGTTCATCAGACGATTACCTCTTTGAAACCCCGGGGGCCCATAGGGGAGGCGGCGCGGCATGCGAAACGGGCCTACCGGACTCGGTCGCTGTTCTCGCTGATCGTGTTTGCCGCTACGGTGGTGTTCCTCTTTCTGCCCCTCTTGGTACTGTTCTTCTATTCTTTCAACGATTCTAAGGGGATGAACTGGACCCGGTTCTCCTTTGTGTGGTACGAACAGCTTTTCTTTCACTCCCGGGACCTCTGGCATTCCTTCCGGAACAGTATCTTCATTGCCCTCACCTCAGCGGCAACCGCTATGGTCATCGGCACCTTGGGGGCCATCGGGGTAAACTGGTACCGCTTTACCCTGCGGAACTATATCCAGACCATTTCTTTTTTACCTATGATCCTGCCGGAGATCATTATCGGAGTATCCCTGTCCATATTCTTTGCGGGGGTTAAACTCAAACTGGGACTGCTCACCATATTCATCGCCCATACGACCTTCAATCTGCCCTTTGTGTTTCTCATGGTCATGGCCAGGCTCGATGAATTTGATTTTTCTATCATCGAGGCGGCCCGGGACTTAGGGGCGAATGAAATCCAGACCCTCTTGAAGGTGACTATTCCAATCTGTATGCCCGGCATCGTATCCGGTTTTTTGACTGCGGTTACCATAAGCCTTGAAGATTTTGTAATCACCTATTTTGTCGCGGGATCCGGTTCTTCGACGCTGCCCCTGTATATCTACTCGGCCATACGGTTCGGGGTGTCGCCGGTCATCAATGCGCTTTCGGTAGTGATGATTCTCGGTACGGTGCTGCTTACCTATCTGTTGAGGAATTTCCTAAAATACATTGCCGCTAAATAAACGCAATTCGGTTATGCCGAATCATATAAATTCGTATTCAAGGCCGCCCGTATGGGCGCCTTTAAATCAACAAGGGCCGATGTAAAACATCGGCCTTAGGAGGAAAAGATGAATAAAATACCTGTATCAGTTGCGGTCCCGCCCAAAAAGGAATCGGGATTGCATACCGCCTCACCGTGTAGGCAGCGGATACCGCTGTGCCTCGTGTTCTTACTGACCGCCGCTGTACTCAGCGCCGGGGGAAAGGGAGAGTCCGCCCAGGGGAAACCCTCGGGTAAACTCTCGATTTACAACTGGACCTACTATACCCCGAAGCCGGTAATCGAAAAATTTGAAAAGGAATACAACGTTACCGTGGTCTACGATGAGTTTCCATCCAATGAAGACATGTACGCCAAAATTTTGGCCGGGGGCAGCGGTTATGACATTATCTTCCCTTCCGGGGATTATGTTTCCATCATGGCTAAACAGGGGATGCTTGAGAAGATTGATAAGTCTAAGCTCTCTAATCTGGGAAATATCGATCCTCTGGTGCTTCAAAAGGCGGCTTACGATCCTAAGATGGAATACTCGGTGCCTTATTACTGGGGGGCCGCGGGGGTTGCGGTGAATACCGCCCGGGTTCCTGATTTTGAGCGGGACTGGTCTATTTTCAGCCGCGCGGATTTAAAGGGCAGAATGACCATGCTGGACGATATGCGGGAGGTCATGGGAGACGCGCTGGCCAGTCTTGGTTATTCGGTGAACTCCAAGAATCCCGAGGAGATCGAAGCCGCAAAGAACCTGATCAATTCGAGCTGGAAACCGAATCTGGTCAAATTTGACGCGGAAGCTTTCGGCAAAGGTTTTGCCAATGGGGACTTTTGGGTTGTACAGGGCTATGCCGAAGTGGTTTTCGGAGAGATTGCGGACAATGCCCAACTCAAGAAGGATACGGTGTTCTTCATCCCTGCCCAGGGAGGGCCTGCCTATATCGACAGTATGTGTATTTTGAAAGGAGCGAAGAACATCGATCTTGCCTACAAGTTCATCGACTTTATCCATAGGCCTGAAATCTACGCCGAGTTTGCGGACACCTTCGGCTTTCCCGCAACCGCCAATATTCCTGCCCGGCAGCGCCAGAAAGTTACTCCCTATTACCGGACGGAGGATCTGCTTAACACGGAACTCAAAGACGATTTAGGGGAGTCGCTGGATCTCTATAACAAGGCGTGGTTCGATTCGATCCGGACAGGGAATTAGGCGGAAAAAAGCTAATATTGACATTCCCCGCCTAAAGGCGGGAATTCGGTTCCATGTTCGTTGCCGTCTTGCGGTGGTCTTACATGAACTTCCCAAGCGTAGATTCCCGTATACACTCTTATAGAATTCGTCGGTCCAAGCGGCGGCTACCGTAGTCTAAACGCCACGGGAGCCGCAATTCTTGTTTGCTCATGCGGCGGCGGACGAAAGGGCGCGGCCGCATAGATCGCGTCGATTGCCGCCTTATCGAGCAGTTCCTGCCCGCTGCTCGCGGTTATTGAAACCCCGCTCACCGTACCGTCCGGGTGGATGGTAAAGGCCACCTCCGTAACGCCCTCGATTCCGGCCCTTCTCGCACGGGGAGGGTACGCCAGCTTATCCCTGATACGGCGTTGTATATAATCGAAATTCTTCTTTATATAAGCGGCTTTGAGGGCCGTTTCCGCAGGCTTATTTCCCGGGCCGGTTTCTGCCGAGCCGGTTCCGGTTGCGTTGGAAACCGGATTATGTTCCTGCAGCGTAACCGCTTCCGCCGCGGCCTGAACCGGCTCTGGAATGGAAACCTCGGTTTCCATCAGGGTTGCCGCAACAGGTTCCGGAGCGGTATGAGGTATCGCAGGCGGATTCTCCGGCATGACTTGTGGCGGGGGGCTTCTCGATTGAGGGCGCGGTTTGGGCGGCGGCTCTTCCTCGATGATACTCACCAATCGTATGGTCTTCTCTTTCAGAACAGGAACCGGTTTATCTTCGGCTGTTATGGTAAAGACGATACTATAGAGGAGAACCCCATGTACGCCTGCAACAAGCAGAAAAACGGCCAGGCGTATCCGGTTCACAGGAAACCGGTCCTTGAAACATAAAGCGCCTTCGGGATCATCAGCAAAAACAATCATAAAAACAACCAAAACAAATAATATGTAATTAAAAATATCAAAACAATACATAACTGTCAATAAAAATTGAACAAAATTAAAACATAAGACCCCAGGACTTAAACTTCCGGGGTCTAGTTCGCGTAGGGACCGCGGAAAGACACGGGAAATACGCGGAATTTATTCTTTGTTTTTTCCGCGTATTCCGCAGTTTGTTTTCAGACCCCGGCAAAAGCCTGCGGCAGCCGATGAATATCTGAAAGGTCCGAAGCCCTTTAGGGCGGCAAATAAAATAAACAAATTTAACCGGTAAACAGTATTTATTTATTGACAGCTTTGTATTGTTATATTATGTTTAATCATCCATTATTTATCTAAACGTGATTAATAGGACTATGACATGAAAAAGTTATATCCGTTTTATTTGTTTTATATCGTTTTTAATAGTAATGCTCTTCACTTCAGAGACCGGCTTTCCTGTTCCCCGGACCGCACCCCCTTGCCGAGAGGCCCTCCGTGTAAACCGCCCGCGGAGGCGCTTCTTACCGCGGTGTCAACCAAGGCAAACCATTTTTCGTTGTTATAAAACGAATTTCATTAAACCAGATTCAATAGTAAGGAATAATACTATGAAAAAAATGACCTATAACGCCGCGAATGTGTACGGCGTTCTCTCTCCGGCCTCCTTTGCGCGCCGGGGACTGTTTTTTGCCGTAACCGGCCTGACGGCTCTCGCGCTTTCTTTCATGGGCTGCGAGGTCTCAAGCGGCTCCGATGAAGAGGAGATCGTCAACGCGGCTGTGCCTAAGATCACAGGACAGCCCCAGGCCGCGGAGTATTCTCAGAATAAACCCGCGGAGCCTCTCACCGTAAACGCCGAATCAACGGACCAGGGGATCTTGTCGTACCAGTGGTATAGCAACAGGAACGGAGAAAAACCCAACGAAGGCGGAACCCTTATTCAGAACGCGACCGCCAAGGCTTATACGCCGCCTACTGAGGACACAGGGACCTTCTACTACTATGTGGAGGTTAAGAACACCAACCTCAAGGTAAACGGCGAGGCAGAGGCGACCGCCAAGAGCGCCGCGGCCGCGGTTACGGTGAGCGGACGGATGAATGCCGCGGTTCCGGTTATCACCAGCCATCCCCAGAGCGCAACCTATTCCCTGAACGCGGATCCCAGGACAATCGCGGCATTGACCGTGGGTATTGACCAGGGGAACCAGGGAACCCTGTCCTATCAATGGTACAGCAACCAGGTAAACAGCAATGAAGGGGGAACCCCCATTGAAGGCGCGACCGCGAAGGAATATACGCCGCGGGTTGACCGGCTGATAACCCTCTACTATTACGCGACCGTTACCAATACCTTGGAGGACAACGGGGACGGCGGAAATAAAACCGCAAGCGCCAAAAGCTTGCCCGCGGGAATTACGGTGAACGAAAAGGTAAACGCGGCGCCTCCGGTCATTACCGGCCACCCCCAGGGCGCAACCTATAATATGAACGAACCGGGCGCTGCGTCCTTGACCGTTGGGGTTACGGCTTTCGGCGACGGGGTAAGCCTGTCCTATCAATGGTACAGCAGCGCGGAAAACAGCAATGCAAACGGAACCGCTATTGGGGACGCGGCAGGCCCGGCCTACAAGCCTCCTGTGAGCGCGGCGGGAACCGTGTATTATTATGTTGAGATTACCGGATCGATCAGAGACAACGGGGACGGCGGAAATAAAACCGCCGCGGTCAAAAGCAACCCCGCGGGAATTACGGTGAGAAGCCCGGTTGACGCGGCGGCCCCGGTCATTACCGGCCATCCCCAGGGCGCATCCTATAATATGAACGCTGCCGCGGCATCTTTGACCGTAACCGCGTCTTCAAGCGGCGGCGGAACCTTGTCCTATCAGTGGTATAGAAACACCGCGGACAGCAGCCAGAACGGAACCGCTATTGCGGGCGCCGCAGGCCCGGCCTACACGCCTCCTGTGAACGCCCAGGGAACTCTCTACTATTACGTGGCCGTTACCGCCTCAATAGCCGACAACGGGGACGGCGGAAATAAAACCGCAAGCGCGGTGAGCAATGCCGCGAGGATTATCGTAACCGACCCCTCTCAAGTGGCCTTCCTGGGCATAAGCTATGACCAGAATTCGGCCGCGATGGTCCTGGAATTCGACAAGCCCATTCCCGGGCTGAGCGCTTCGGATATTACCGCCATATCAACAAACGCCAGCCTTTTAAACTGGGATACCGCGGGCAGTGTTTTGGCCGGCCCTGCAACGGGCAACAAGTATACCCTGCCCCTGAATTTCACCCTTCTCAACGACTACAGCGCGGCCGCGGCCGTAACCGTAGCAAAGAGCGGGTACACCATAAGCCCCGCAACCATAACCGGACAGGTTACGGTTCTCGCCGCCAAGCTGCAAAGCCTTGTTGCAAGCCCGGACCCGGCTACGAACGCCAGGACCGAGAAGCTCACCTTTACCTTCGAGGCGGACATTCCCGGTTTAGCCGCGGATCATATTTTCCTGTATAACGTAAAGACGCCCAGCGGGGACGAAGTAACCACGGCTAAACAGGGCCTGGCCCGCACGGGATCCGGGGTGTATGAACTTTCGGTAAGCGGCTACAGTTCCAAGCCTACAGGATCATATAGGCAGAAAGTGTATGTGGTTAAAAACGGCTACCGGTTCACCCATCCCACCTACGACACAGGCAGCAACAATTACAGCACTTACGGGATCGATGTTCCCGTGTACTACGAAAAGTCCCAGGTTACAGGCGTTACCCTCTCGAGTTCTCCCGATGGCAGGGCTATTCCCGCGGGCAATACCTCCTGGCCCAAGACCTGGACCTTAAACGCCGCGGTGGGCGTACAGGGAACGGGCCTTGACCAATCGGTAAGCTTCAGTATCGAAAACAGCCCTGTGCCGGGGGTTACCCTTACGCCGCTCGGCAGCGGCGGTACGTCCGCGGAGTTGAGCATAGCCGAAGCCGCGGCCGTCTCTTCCGTTACCGTAAAGGCGGTGTCAAACGCGGATATCACGAAAACCGCCAGCCTGGCATTTATGATAGAAGGGAACATCGGCGTTATTACAAGCGACGCCGCTTTTGAAGCCGCGGTCCAGGAAACCGATAACAACAGTGATATTATCATCGCCTCTCATATAAACACCCCTTCCGCAACCACGATCATGCAGAGTTCGAGGAACATCATCATCCGCAGCAACGGGAAGCTCACGGTAGCGGGAGAATTTACCGCAAAGGGATCCGTCCGGGTGGGGTCCGGCGGAACCCTGGAGATAGCTTCGGGTAAGAAACTAATCGCGGATTAGAACACCGCTACCTCCATCGTCTTTGGAAATGACGCGATTACAGGCTTTTCTGGAACATACGAAGCGGCTGTCATCGGAGGCTATACAGGAAAGGTTTCCCTCTCGTTTAACGCTACGGAGCAACGGCTGACCCTTGCCGGTGATGAAGGCTCTCAGTTTAGACTAACCGCGCAGCCTGCCGGAACATCGGCCGACTACAAGCTTATCAACTTTCCCGTTGGCCATTCGTTTATGATAAAGCAGGATATAACCCTCTCTTTCAGCGGAAATGGGGCCTTTGATTTCGGTTCCCTTAGCGATCAAACCCAGGAAGCAGGTCTGAGCAATACAACTACGGCAAAAGAAGGCGACGCGGTGTTTACCGCGGCCTCCGAGGGGCTTGAATTGAGGACCGCCGCGTCGAACGGGTATATTATTTGCGCCGGCATATACTGCGGGCCGGGCAGGTCGTGGATATTCCCCGCGCAGGGCAGCGGGTATTATCCGCTTAAGATAGTGCTTGGTTCTGCGGCACTAAGATCTGATGAAATAGAACCTTCAGCATCAGGCGGCGTTAAGTTAAGCGTAACACAAGTATCCGGGACCGTCAGACGTTTTGCGATGAGTAACTATGCTCTGTCTATTAACCCTTCCAGCGGCGCAACCGCCACATTGAAAGTGGAGAGAACCGGCGGGGGGAGCGGTACGCTTTCGTTTATTGTTCCTAATACCGACACAGTCTCAAACGAGATCTCTTTTTCCGCCGGTATAGCAAGCCTTGATTTAGGCGGAACCTCCAGTGCCCCCTTGGGAAGTATCATACTAAGAAAACATGGGGGAGGGGCCGACGGCCTTAGACCGAGGATTAGGATGGTAGCAAACGGAGCGCCGGTAATTAAAACCGGCAATGCAGAAAATGAAACCGCGTCATTAGATGCTGTAATTGTTCCTACATTCACCAGTCCTGCGACAATACAGAATCTTAGCATAAAGGGTAATGGGTCGGGAAAACTTGCGAGTATTTCAAGAACCGCTACCAGCGGCATTGTTTACCTTAGCAACAGCAGCACCACAGATGACTTCATCATCAATGCGGCCACCGACGTAACGGAACCGTAGATGTTATTGTAAAACCCCTAAGGGCGGGTTAAAGCCCTCACTCTTTAACAGAGGAGGAGGTGGTGGATAGGGAATAGAACATAAAGGGAACCGGCAAGCGGTTTGCCGGTTCAAGACGGACATTGAAGCCAATCGGCTTCATGTATTTAGAGCTTTTTTTATTTTTTTAGTCATGAAGGAGAAATTTATGACAAACAAGAATCTGTGGCGGATTTCCGCCCTCTTTACGGTTCTGGCGGCGCTGGCTTTAGCGTTTGCCAGTTGTTCAAGCCCTTTGGATACTTCCCTTGAGGAAGGCCACGGGCAGTCCCGGTCGGTTGGCAATACTTTGCCTCGGCAAGATATTGACATTGAGAACTCCGACGATTTTGAAAAGTTTGTTGCGCGGGTACTGGCCACTCCCGGCGGAAATGTGAGCGCTGTACTCTTGAACGACGTTGATCTTACAGGCGTTGCCTTTGCCCCCATCGGCGTTGACCCAACTACCGGCAATGTGGTTACTGCCTACACCGGTGATTTTGACGGAGACGGGTATACCCTGTCGGGCATTAACATCACCCGCGGCAATAATTTTGTTGGCCTTTTCGCAATAAATAACGGCACCATCCATGATCTTAGGGTTACCGGAAGCGTTACCGCGAATTATTCAGGACCCGCCGACGACATTGATTATGTCGGCGGCGTTGTCGCGTACAACGACATCAACGGCCACATAGAAAACGTGGTTTCCGAGGTCAGTGTGGGCTTTACGGGCGATGACGATGCAGCCGATCACATACACAACATCGGCGGCATCGCGGGCTTTAACGGCTGGGATTCATACAACGCAGGCAGCCCTCATTACGGGCAAACCTACCAACCGGGCGGCGATATATTCCAGTGCCGGAACGAGGGCTCTGTTTCCGGCGGCTTTAACAAGGTCGGCGGCATCGTGGGGGAAAACGCCTACAATGTAAAGGAGTGCTCCAACTACGGTGAGATAACCGTAACCAAAACCACGACCGGCTGGATTGGCGCGGGCGGCATTGTGGGCAGGAACGGCAACAACAATACGGCTACCGAATACGGTACCATACTTAATTGTTACAACCGGGCACAAATCTACGATAAGGCAAGCATGAGTACCGGCCACGATGCCTACGGCGGCATCACCGGCTGGTGCAATAACCTTTCCTATGTAGCGAACTGCTACGACACCGGAGACTTTGACCCTGGAATCGGTCAGAAAAACCCCATCATCGGGCGGGTTGATACATCTCAAGGCAAAGGGATAAACAACTACTCGCTGGATACGGTTTTTGCGTCCAGCACGGACGTTGTTCTTACGGGAATCAGGAGAACCGAAGCGCAGATGAAGGCCCCTTCTTTTGTCACGGAACTCGACCTTGACGGCGTTTATACTGCCGTAACCGGCGAGTATCCCATACTCACCTGGGAGTTAGCCAACCCGCCGCCGTTGCGGTAACCAGGGACCGGAGGACGGAGAAACACGGAAAACACGCGGAATTGAGCGCTGTTTCCGTGTTTCTCCGTGGACCGTGTTAAAAAGTCCGCGGATTACACGGATTTTCACGGATTTAAGTTCCGCTAATCCGCGCAAGGCCCGCGGAAAAGACGGCGGAATTGAGCTGTGTTTTCAGCGTATTCCGCGGTTTGTTTTCAGGCCGCGGTAAAAGCCCGCGGCAGCCAAGATGGATTAAGGAAAAAACAAAGAATTGCCTATGAAAAGCGGTTTTTGGAAAATCTGCGGCGCAAGCCCTGCCGCGCTGTTCCGGCGGCAAGGCCCTGTTTTCAGCATCGGCATAGATAAGAACGGGATTCTTAACAAGCTCTTGCTGTTCCCTAAGAGAATGGCCCCCTGTTTTGAAATCTTTGCGGCCTGCCCCCAAAGTTCAGGGGACTGCCGTAATGTCCCTGCCCTCAGCCCGAAAGGGTTTATGGGCTGTCTTGAAAAGTATGCGGAAGGTCTCCAAAGATTTACCCGGTGTCCTGAAAGGTCCGGAGCCTGTCTTGAAACCTTTGCGGACTGTCTTGAACGGTTTGCGGGATGCCTTAAAAAGTACACGGAAGGTCTTAACGGCTTTAGGGAATCTCCGGATGCTTCCGGGGTTCTTTCAGATACTTCCGGGGAACCCCGGAAAGCCGCTTCCCGGGAGGGAGCGTCCTGAATGTGCACAGTATAATCGGGACGCGGTAAAGCCCCCTGCCTAAAGGCAGGGGCATCGGACAAAACAAAGTACAGCAGAAAGGAGTCTGTCATGAATACCATAATAAAGAAAAAAAACCGGCTAATAACCCCGGTCTCCGTAACCGCAGGGTTGTTTCTCTCGTTGTGTATCCTGGGCTGTCAGGACCCGGCGGGATCGGAAGATACCCACGCGGCGGAGCCGGTCATCATAAGCCAGCCCCAGGCCGCCGCGTATTCTCAGAATAAAACCCCGCGGCCCCTAACCGTACAAGCCGAATCCATCGACGGGGGAACCCTGTCGTACCAGTGGTATGCCAATAGGGAAAACAAGAACCAAGAGGGAACCCCCATTGGAGGCGCGACCGCCTCGGAATACATACCCCCTACCGGTGAAATAGGGATCTTCTTCTACTATGCCGCGGTTACGAATACCAACCCGGCCGCGACCGGTGAAAAAACCGCGCTCGCGGTGAGCGCCCCCGCGGCGGTTACGGTAAACAGCCTGGTAAACGCGGAACTTCCGGTTATCACAAGCCATCCCCAGGCCGCGGCCTATACGCTGAACGCGAAAACCGTTGATCCCTTGAGGGTTACGGCCGAGCTTCCCCCCGACGGAGGAACCCTTTCATATCAATGGTATAGAAACGCCGTGAACAGCAGCGAAAACGGAATTCTTATGCAGGGCCTAACCGACCCGAGCTACACTCCGCCGGTGGATGCCGCGGGAACCGTCTACTATTATGTGATTGTTGCCAATAGGATTGCGGACAACTACGACGGAGGAATCAAAAAAGCCGAAGCCAAGAGCGGTATAGCCGCGGTTACGGTGAACGCCCCCGCGGAAGCGCGGCTTCCGGTTATCACAAGCCATCCCCAGGCCGCAACCTATACGCTGAACGCGGGGGATGCGGCCCCTTTGAAGGTTGAGGCAGCGGCCCCCGCGGACGGGGGAACCCTTTCATATCAATGGTACGCGGCCCCGGAGAATAACCACGAAAGCGGAACTCTCATTCCCGGAGCGGCTTCGGAGGCTTACACTCCCCCGGTGGATGCCGCGGGAACCGTCTACTATTATGTGATTGTTACCAACAGCATCGCGGATAACGGCGGCGACGAGAACAAAACCGCCCAAGTCAAGAGCAATATCGCGGCGGTTATTGTCAATTCCTCCGATACCCCTGGCATCCCCGGTGATCCGGGTACGCCGGGTGATCCGGGTACGCCCGGCGTACCCGGAGTGAGAGTGCCGAAGACCTGGACCGCGGCGGTTCCCGCCGCGGAAAGCAGCTATATCACCCTTAACAAAGTCGCGTACGGCAACGGCGTGTTTGTGGCCTGCGGGAACAACAACGAAGGAGGCTACCATCCCTATGCCGCGTGGTCCGCAGACGGCGTAACCTGGACCGAATCGGACCGGTCAACCTATGATGCGGCTTTCGGCACCGACAATATGCACGTTTTTTACGGCAACGGCTGGTTTATCGCGCATCCTTCAAGCTCCGGGAACCGGCATTGGGCCAGGAGCAGTGACGGCAGAGCCTGGGAGTCCATCGTCAATGATCCTGCGGGCGAACAGAGCTTTAACGCAAAAGGCGGGATATTCGCGAACGGCTATTGGGTCATAAGCGGCTCAGGCGGCAGGGTAGCCTACAGCACGGATACGCTGAACTGGTCAGTTCTTCAGCGGGAAGACACCACCTTTGACAATCCCGGGGGCGGCCCCAGAACCTTCATCAACGCGCTGGCCTACGGCAAGGGCTTATTCGTGGCCGGCGGCGGCAGCGGCCACGTCGCGTACGCCTCAAACCCTGCGGGGCCCTGGCAGACAACTCCCAAATCCACAACCGTTGAGGGCTGGCCCAACGGCGGGGAACTGGTGGAAGTGATCTTCGACCAGTGGTTCATCAACGGCATGGTCTTTGCAGAGGATAAGGGCCGCTTTGTGGCAATAGGCGGACTCGATACCGGACCCGGCAAAGCAGCGTACTCCGACGACGGCATAAACTGGCGGCAGTCCAATGATATTGCCCCCGTGGGGGTAAGCTGCATGGTAACCGGCGTGGCCTACGGCGGCGGGGTGTTCCTCCTGGTGGACAACAGCGGGAACGCCGCGTATTCCACCGACGGCGCAGCCTGGACCCTTATCAACGACACCACATTCAACACCTCCACCACCTCGATAAAAAGCGTGTGTTACGGGGACGGAAAATTCATCATTACCGGATCAAACGGAAAAATAGCCTATTCCATACCTGAGTAAGGATCGGCCCGCGGCCGGCGGAGATGAGTAAACTCGAACCGGCCGCTGTTCTTTGTACTAGTCAGCTACCCCATGCCTAAAGGCAGGGGTTTTACGGCGAACCGGATAATTCGGCGTTAATAATTAAGGAGAAAATGGTTATGCGTAAAGACCGTGTTTTTTGGGGGCCTGCGGTTCTGACGGCCTTGTTTCTGTGTTTCTCTTGTGAAAGCAAGTTTGACGACAGCCCTTCGGACCTGCCCCTTTTCGGCGCGGCCCCTCACAGCGTCCAAATCACTGCCCGCAACGGCGCTCTGGTGGCTCAGTGGACCAAAGTCGCGTCGGCTCAGGGGGTTGCGCCGTCATACTTGGTGTACTACGGCGCCGGCGCGGACCCGGGAAAAGCGGAGAAATATCAAGAGGTTTTTTCAAATACCTCCAACTTGGTAATAGCGACGATTGAGCCGCTGACGAATTATCAGACCTACTATGTGTGGGTCAAGTCTGTATTTGGAGAACTGGGCGCGTCCGATTACAGCCCCACGGTTTCAGGTATGCCGGTCCCGGCTCCCGGAACCCCGGGCCGGATCACAGTAACCGGCGGGGATACCATACTTGACCTTAAATGGGACCCGGTCCCCGATGCGTTTACCTACAACATATTTTACAAAGCCGGTTCCTACTCGGGGGAACCGCCTGCGGACGCATCCGTGGCGCCTGCGGTTTCCGCAGCCGGCGCGATCATCTTTAATCTGAACAACAATGCGGATTATACCGTATGGGTGCAGGCGGAAAATACCGCGGGAAAATCCGGCTTCAAGCAGGGCGGGGGCGCGCCGGTCTTATCGGGCGGTTTAAGTCCGCCGGTAATCACCGCGGTTACCGGCGGAAACCGGAAACTCATCATTACCTGGGATCAGGTTCCGGGAGTGCCGGAGTATGTGATCTTTTATAACGCCTCGGATAACAGCGCCGGAGCCAGCCGGTTTCACTCTCCGATACCTGCGGACGCTCCTGCGGTTACTGCGGAACTGACCGGCCTTACAAACGCCAGGGAATACTATGTGTGGGTTGCATCGGCCAACAGCGCGGAAAGTTCCGGTTTAAGCCCAAGCCGCAGCGGTACGCCTCAAGCCGCGGTTTCGATTAAGTGGAGCGATCCGAACTTTGTTTTGGGGAGGGCAAGCGCGGAATACCTTTTTGCCCAAGACGTGCCGCCCAGCGTATTTTTCCCCGAAGGCAGACCTTTTACCGACCGGCTCCCCCGGGTGCAGGAAAGCGCCCTGGGAAATCTGTTTACCGACGGCGCGGCTTGGTATGTGCGGGAGGCCTTGGGAGAACAGATCGATTTTGTGTTTCTCAACGGCAGTTTTATTGACAACGTGCTTTCCCAAGGGGCTATCCGCTTAGGCGCTTTGGCGGGCATTGTGCAAGCCGACGGACGGGCTGATAAGCTCTGCCTGCTCACTTTGACCGGCGCCCAGATGAAGGAGTTTTTCGGCGTAACATCCGGGGACACGCCGGCGCCTAATTCGGTTGCCGCGGTGACCCACATGGGCAGGGGCGGCCACGATACCGGCAACTTCGGCATGGTTTCTAAGGAAATACGCTACACAATCGAATATCCTAAATCGCCGTCCCTGCCAGGTCCGGAACTGAAAAACGAGGACGCAGACCGTTACTGGCACGGCAGGATTAAAGCGGGAACCCTGAAGTTCAACGGCAGGGATATAGAAGACGACCGGAAGTACCGTATCTGCACCACCGATTATAACGCCAGCGGCGTATACTATGTTATTCTTGCTACCGCAGGCGCGGACAAAAAGGTAATCGACACGCTTTTTTACCGGGCGGTCGCGGAATACATCTACGACAAGCAGATCGTTACCCCTAAACTAGACGGCAGGATAAAACTTGAAGGCGGAGTTCCCCTGCCGCCGCCCTGGGTGAACAGCTCCTGGAACCCTTACGGGAATTAGACCGGGACCATTCCGGAGAACTCCGCAAACCCTTATATGAAAAATAATCGTAAAAAGAAAAAAGGAAAACAGTATGAAGTATTCAGCGTTCTTTATGGCGGTAATCCTGCTGCTCCGGGGGGTTGCCGCCATTGCCCAGGAGGAGCCTCCCCAGACCGAAGCCC
>JAITHW010000240.1 GCA_031279815.1 Treponema sp.
CAATCGCCCCGCCTACAAATACGAAACCGTATTTCCACCAATTATTCATACCTATACTCCTTGTGTTAGCTACATCTTACAGCAGTAAGTATAGAGAACCGCCGGTTTTCTGTCAATACTCCTTGCTTGGGAAATAAGATCCGGTTTTTTAAAACAGGGGGTCAAAGCCCTCCCTGTACCCCCGGAGGCAGTGTGCGCCCCGAGGCAGGCTGGCAGGCTAACCGCCGGAACTCAACCGCACCGGCCGGAAACCCGCAAAGCCGCGCTGATTCGACGGCGAGATGTCCCATCCGCCACTCCGAATACTCCATATTAATATTTCTTACCCCCGCGGACGAGGACAAAAGCCTGTAAACATGATCCGCAGATTTTCACTGGTTAATCTATAAAGAACGGGCAAAACAACCCCCGTTTCAGTTGGAAAATCCGTGTTAATCCGTGGACTTCCGCCTGTCCCTCCACAATAAGACCACAGGGGAGGGTGTCAGGGCCAGCGCACTATGATTTCTAATTCATTATGGGATAAGGAATTAGCTTACACTCATTTTTCAGGGTTGAAATCGTAATTCTTTACAGCATAAAGAGTTAGCATACATAGTGCGCTGGCCCTGGGGAGGGTGTTTCTTGACTATAAAACAATTTTATGAAAATATATACTTTATGATGCAATATCCGATATACACCGAGCAAACCGAATGCCGAGACTGCTATAAGTGCGTGAACCGCTGCCCTGTTAAGGCGATTTGCGTGCAGAACGGTCATCCGGACATACTCCCTAAAATGTGCATTTTCTGCGGCAAGTGTGTTATGAGCTGCCCTGCAAAGGCAAAACGGGTGCGGAATGATGTGGAGCAGATACAAAAATTATTCCAATCCGGCGCAAAGGTTTTTGCGTCTTTGGCGCCTTCGTTCCCCGCTGAATTTTACGGCTGTACCCCCGGACAACTGATAGGGGCATTGAAGCGGCTGGGTTTTTATGCGGTTTCCGAAACCGCTATGGGAGCGGATTTTGTATCCGCGGATATCGCTTCCGGCCTGCAAGCCGCGTCCGCGGATAAAGAGGCGCCGAAACTGTTCCTGTCTTCCGCGTGCCCCGCGGTGGTCCTCTATATCAAACGGTATGCTCCGGCTTTTGTTCCCTATCTTAACGACCGGGCGTCTCCGCTGCTTGCCCACGCGATTCTGCTGCAGACCGTTTACGGTAAAGACATCGATACTGTGTTTATCGGGCCTTGCATCGCAAAAAAACGCGAAGCCGACCAGTTTAAAGAAATCGCCGCGGCAATTACCTTCGACGAGTTGAAACACTGGTTCGAAGAAGCGGGGATCAAGCCCCAGGAAATACCGGAAGCCGAAAGCGCGGAACAATACTTTGTACCCCGCCGGGCGGCCAAGGGAACCTTTTTCCCTGTTGACGGCGGTATGCTGATATCCCTTAGAAAACACCGGGGGTTTTCCCAAACCTCCAATATGGTGGTTTCGGGCATTCACACCATCGCGGAAGCCCTGAACAGCGATACGCTGGCTTTCGGACAGCTTGAATCGCCGCTCTTTCTTGAACTCCTGGCCTGCCAAGGCGGCTGTGTGAACGGCCCCTGTATAACCCGGGATGCTTCGGCTATAAACCGCCGGGCCCAGCTTTTGAAATACGCGGAATCCGCGGACGATATGCTCGATCCTGAAACCGCGGGAAACAAGCTGCCCCTCACCGGTACGCTGACCGCGGTGGAGAGGCCTAAAACCCTGTATTCAAACGCGGAAATCGGTTCCGCCCTTGCGCAGATTGGAAAACATAAGAAGAAAGATGAACTCAACTGTTCGACCTGCGGGTATGAAACCTGCCGCGCCTTTGCCCATGCGCTGCTGGAAAAGCGGGTGGAAAAAACCATGTGCGCCACCTATATGCGCAATCTGGCGCAGAGAAAGGCCAATGCGCTTATCAAAGCCATACCCAGCGGTATTGTGATCGTTGACAAGCATTGCAAGGTTGTTGACTGCAACAGAAAGTTCGCCCATCTTTTAGGAAGCGAAATGGAAGAGCTTTATGATGTCGATTCCAATCTGCAAGGGCTTGACTTATACAAAGTCGCGGGCTTAGGGCCATATTTTCAAGAGGCTTTCACGGCGAATACTCAGAACGGCGTTGATTTCGAGTTTCGGGAAGAGGATAAGATCTTTCATCTGAATATCTTTGTGATTGAGCAGGGGGAGATCCTTGCGGGGGTGCTTGAAGATATTACCAAACCGCAAATACGGCGGGATAAAACCGCTGCGCGGGCAAAGAAAATAATCGATAAGAACGTTCAGAACGTGCAGAAGATCGCGTTTCTGCTGGGAGAAAACGCGGCGGAAATTGAAGCGATACTCCATTCGATAATCGAATCCTACGCCTCCGGAGGGAAAAAGAAATGACGCCTCCTGCCTCCGATATATTTATCGAAATCGATCATTTTCAGAAGAAAAAGAAAGGCCAAGCCGCTCCGGGAGACGTGTTTCTTGCGCAGAAAAACCAATCCGGGAACCGGATAATAGCGACTCTTTCCGACGGACTGGGCAGCGGCATTAAAGCGAATGTGCTTGCATCCCTTACGGCAACCATGATATCGAAATTCGTGCTGATGGATATTCCCCCGGAACACGCCGCGGAGATTATCATCAACAGTCTTCCGGTTTGCAGCGAGCGGGGACTTGCGTACGCGACCTTCACCCTGGTGGACGCGAGGCAGGATATGTCGGTGCGGATTATTGAATATGACAATCCGCCTATGCTCATTCTCCGGGGAACCGAGCCGGTTACGGTTGAGAAAGAACGGATACCGATTCGGCGGAAGAACAAAAAAACAGGGCCCCAAAACGAAACCCTGTTTTTATCTGAATTAACCGCGCTCCCTGGGGATAGGGTTATTTTCTTTTCCGACGGCGTAACTCAAGCGGGACTGGGATCGCCGCCTTATCCCTGCGGCTGGGGAACCGAGGGGGTCCAAAACCATATTATTACAACGGTACATTCGGATCCTTTAATCAGCGCAAGCGCCTTAGCGCGGAATCTTGTACTGACTGCGGAAAATACCAATAGCGAGGAGCCGAAAGACGACATTTCCTGCGCGGTTATGTATTTCAGGAAACCCAGGGATCTGCTGGTGATGACCGGCCCTCCCTTCCGTCCTGAAAGCGACCGGGAATTTGCGCGGATCTTCGCGGAATTTCCGGGTAAGAAAATAATTTCCGGCGGCACCAGCGCGCAGATTATCGCCAGAGAACTGGGCAAAACCATCGGCAACGACGGACCGGTACGCAATACGGGACTTCCGCCGTCATCGAAAATGGAAGGCGCGGATCTGGTATGCGAAGGCATCCTTACCCTGGGAGCGGTCGCGGAGGAGCTGTCCTGCGGCGATGGGGCTGAACGGGATGAAAAGAATCCCGCGTCAAGGCTGATAGAACTGTTCCTAGACAGCGACAGAATCACTTTTGTTGTGGGAACCAAGATTAATCAGGTGCATCAAGACCCCAATATGCCGGTGGAACTTGAAATCAGGCGCAATGTGGTGAAGAAGATCGCGTCGCTGCTTGAAGAAAAATACCTGAAAGTAACCCATATCCGGTATATATAAAGCAGAAGCGTGAGGATACGGGACTTTATAGTTGTTCCCCTTAAAAATAACTAAATAAGGTCCACGGATTACATGGATTAACACGGATTTCAGTTCCCCAGAACCGGCATAATCCATGAAAATCCATACAATCCGTGGATTTTTTCAAGAATTCGCCTGTTCCATGACAGGAAGCTAACATTGAGCTTCGCCCTTCTTAAGCGGATTGACTATAACTCTGATCCGCCCCGGAATAAGCGGCGCGCGCTTCGGCGCCGTCATTCTTATATATGCGTTTTTTTCGATTATTTTTCAAGAAACCGCTTGATCTTGCCGCCATAAAGCAGTATCTTATAAATAAGGGTTCCGGCAATACAGGGAGATAATCCTTTGAGCGGAATAAGATAAAAAAGGAATGGTAAAAACGTATTATCTAAAACGGTGTAATATGCCGAGTCACTATACTATACTAGTTATTTTTGTCTTTAAATCTCTACACTCCTTTAATTTGTATATTTCTCATCTCCAGATACAGGAATTCTTCATACGCTTGTTATTCCCAGGGTTAAAGCCCTTATCCTCAAGGGTAACGGCCGTATCGTGCCGAATAAGATCGCTGTTCTATAAAACTTGAGCGGGATTTTCAGCGCCATAATACCGTGATAAAACCGCCCGTTGGACGGATAAAGATTTTTGGACCTGTTGATGAGCAGAATTTCATCAAAACTTAATTTAGGAGGTAAATTATGAAGAAGAACGGATTCATACTGGGAATAGCGGGCGCGGCCTTGGTATCCTGCTTGGTTTTAACCGCTTGCCCGCAATCAAACGATGATACATCTGATGGCGGGCCTAACAATATCTCGGTAGACGACACGGGTTCGGCAATTGGAGGGTGCGCGTATAGCAACAAAGCGGAAGATAACGGAACCTATTCTTGGTGGTACAAACATTATCGTCTGTCGATCTCATACGATCAGGCGCTGTCTATTCTAAAACAGTCCTGGGGCGAACCAATGGGCGGCGGGTCATTATCTCGAAGCTCCCCATTATCCCAACAAGCGGCGGCGGATAACGGGGTGATTTTTGAAGAAACCCAGTCGGATTACCGCCTGTGCAGAAGAGTATCCGATAGATGGGAAGCCGTAGGCTGGCGTAAAGAAAATATCGCGGCAACAGATACCGGTTCGGCAATTGGAGGGTGCGCGTATAGCGAAAAAGCGGCGGACAGCGGAACCGATTCTTGGTGGTACAAACATTATCTCTTGTCAATCTCATACGATCAGGCGCTGTCTATTCTTAAAGGGGCCTTAGGCGAACCGACGGGCGGCGGGTCATTATCTCGAAGCTCCCCATTATCCCAACAGGCATGGGCCAATAACGGGGTGATTTTTGAAGAAACCCACTGGGGTGATTACCGCCTGTGCAGGAGAGTATCTGATAGATGGGAAGCCGTAAGGTGGAGTAAAACCAATTAAAACGCCTGAACAAAGCGCCGTTTGTGAAGCGGCGCTTCACAAAACAGGTGATGCCCAGAGATTCCGCGGCTCATTCCCGCCGTTTTTTTTGCGGCCCCTCCTGATCTGCGGCGCGGTCTTCAACGGTATACAGCTCCCCCCAGGTCCCTAAGGATGCAATGGCTTGCTGGGTCATCCGGTCGCAGCGCTCGTTAAACTCATTGCCCCCATGACCTTTGACCCATTTCCAGGTAAGCAGAAAAGTTGAGGAAAGTTCGTCCAAACGCTGCCATAGCTCCATGTTTTTTACCGGTTTTTTATCACTGGTTTTCCATCCGTTCTTTTTCCAGGTATGAATCCACGTACTGATGCCTTTCTGCACATATTGGGAGTCCGTATAGACTGTTACAATTCCATGACTTTCCTCTAAGTTTGATAAGGCTTCCAAGGCCGCGATGACCGCGCTGAGTTCCATCCGGTTGTTAGTGGTATCCCTCTGCGCGCCCCATTTTTCAGTAATAATCGTTAGTTGTTCCGAGGTCTCAGGCTGTCCCGCACGGGCCGGGAGATATTTCTCTGCTTTAATAATAACGTAGGCCCAGCCCCCGGGGCCCGGATTGCCTGAACAGCCCCCATCGGTGTATATCATTATTCCCATAGATTTCTGACATTCTCCGCCTTGCAAGGGCCGGAGTTCTCTGTGAGGGTTCGCCGGCGGCAACTCCCCGTCTGCTTCTCCGTTTCCACAGATATTTTGATTATAGCATCATGTATGCTGCATTACAAGGGGTCGCATTGCCTAAAAACTTTTCTAGCCGAAAAGGGGTTAATGACTAATAACCAAAACCTAGCCGAAATCAAACCGCGACCGCATCCACAGGAGGCTCGCGGCATCCGTCTTC
>JAITHW010000018.1 GCA_031279815.1 Treponema sp.
GGTAGCCCCGGAAGGGCAAAGGATTGAAGCACGGCCCGCGGATTGCGTTTCCGTGTCCATCTGCGGGCCTGTTCAAGGCAAACCGCAGATTGCCACGGATTAACACGGATTAACACAGATGCGGTTTCCGTGTAATCCGTGAAATCCGTGGACCTGGGAATAAAGTCCACGGATTAACACGGATTAGCACAGATTAGCACGGATGCGGTTTCCGTGGAAATCCGTGCTAATCTGTGGAAATCCGTGAAATCCGTGGATCTGGGAATAAAAGCCCACGGATTAACACGGATTAGCACGGATGTGGTTTCTGTGGAAATCCGTGAAATCTGTGGGCCTGTTCAAGGCAAACCGCGGAAGGCAGCGGAAGGGGCGGGGAACCCTTAACCGTTGTACCCCCGGTTTGACCGCAAAACATCTTGATAAAACCGCTCAAAACAGCAATAATCATTCTGTAATGTTTTAGCTACAGGAGACAGGCATGAGTGATAGGTTGATTAATCTGGCGGCTGCTTACCAGGGAGAGCTTTTTTCTCTGGGGTATCGAGTGATTATTGCGGTTATTATTATCATAGCCGGAAAAGTTTTGATGGGCATTGCCGCGAAACTGCTCACTCTCAGCAAGGGCACGTTCCAGGCTGATGAAACCCTCTTATCTCTGTTACGGGTGATTATTAAGTATGCGCTGATTATTGTCTGTCTTATTATGATACTCAACGTCTTCGGCATCAATACCACGGCTCTGGTGGCGCTGCTCGGTACCGCCGGGGTTGCCGTAGGGCTTGCCCTCAAGGATACCCTGGGTAATATCGCGTCGGGGGTGATGCTTATCCTATTGCAGTCGTACCACAAAGGCGATTTTATTGAATTCGGTTCGTTTATGGGAACGGTCAGAAATTTCGACCTTTTCACCACCACCCTTGAGACCCCCGACGGAGTGTTTATTTCCGCGCCGAATTCCGCAATATGGGCGGCGCCGGTTAAAAATTACAGCAAGAACACAAAACGGCGTATGGATTTGGCAATCGGCATATCCTATTACGATTCCCTTGATACGGCCTACAGAGTTATGCAGGAGATAGTGAATGCGGAACCCCGTTTCTTGACCGATCCGAAGCCTCAAATTATGATTCAGTCCCTGGGAGATAGTTCGGTGAATATCCTGCTGCGCGCTTGGGCGCCGTCGGATGTATACTGGGAGATATACTGGAAGCACGTACGGCTTATTAAAGAAAAGATCCAGGAAGCGGGTCTCAGCATACCTTTCCCTCAGAGGGATATCCGCGTTATCGAGGAAAAGAAAAGTCCCATATCTATGCAGAACCTGTAGCCCGGTACGCGCCGCTGCAGGACCTTCTTGCAATATTCGGCAAAAAGTCTGTAAAAAAACACCGAAGGGGTATTTCTGAATTGCAGATTTATAATTCCTATGATATAATGCCCTATGGCTTTTGGAAATTTTATTGTTGAGAGAGGGAAATCTTTACCAATAGGCGCTACCTTAACCGCTACAGGGGTGAATTTTTCCGTCTTTTCTCGTCATGCCAAGTCTATAACCTTGGTACTCTTTGAATCCGTGGCATCGGACAGTGCCTGCGCAAAAGTGGAATTGGATATCCATAAAAATAAGACAGGGGATATGTGGCATTGTCATGTACAGGGTCTTAAGGAGGGAGCCTTGTACCTGTATCAGGTGGACGGCCCGTATGTCCCGGAGAAAGGCTTTCGTTTTAATGTTCATAAATCATTAATCGATCCTTATGCCAAAGCGCTGACAGACCTGAAGGGCTGGGATCTTGGTTCCTGTCTGGGCTACAATCCCGATGATCCTGCCACGGATCTTTCGTTCTCCTATCAGGATGATCTTTTTAACCTGCCGCGGTGTATCGTTGTTGACGATGCTTTTGACTGGCAGGGAGATCTGCCCCTTAACTATCCCCTTCGTTTCAGCGTGCTTTACGAAACCCATGTCCGGGGTCTCACGGCGCATCCCAATGCCGGGGCAAAGTATCCGGGAACCTACCGGGGAGTAATCGAGAAGATACCGTTTTTAAAGGAATTGGGAGTCACGAGTTTGGAATTCCTTCCTATTCAGGAATTCCACGAGCGGGAACACAGCAGGGTAAATCCCCGGACCGGGGAGTCGCTGGTTAATTACTGGGGGTATTCCACGGTTGCCTTCTTTGCTCCCAAAGGGTCTTATGCATCGGATCAGAGCCTTGGGGGGCAGGTACGGGAATTTAAGGAGATGGTTCGGGAACTCCACAAGGCAGGTTTAGAGGTAATCCTGGATATCGTGTTTAACCACACCGCAGAGGGAAGCGAGCGGGGGCCCACCTTCTCTTTTCGAGGCTTGGATAATACCATTTACTATACCTTAGACGGGAACCGGCGGTATTATAAAAATTACTCCGGCTGCGGCAATACGATGAACTGTAACAATCCGGTGGTTCGAACCTTTATTCTGGACTGCCTTCGCTACTGGGTGACGGAGATGCATGTGGACGGTTTCCGGTTCGACCTTGGTTCCATTTTAGGCCGGGATAAAGAAGGACGGCTTATGGAAAACCCGCCCGTGCTGGAGCGGATCGCGGAAGACCCGCTTCTGCGGCATACTAAGATCATCGCTGAAGCCTGGGACGCAGGCGGCGCGTACCAGGTGGGCTGGTTCCCCGGAGGCCGCTGGGCTGAGTGGAATGATCGCTACCGGGATGATCTGCGAAGGTACTGGCGAGGGGATCTCCGCCAAACCCGGCATCTGGCGACTCGGCTTTCAGGGAGTTCAGACCTCTATCTGCGGGACGGGCGGAAACCGTTTCATTCCATTAACTTTATCACCAGTCATGACGGGTTCACCTTAAAGGATATGGTTTCATACAATCACAAGCATAATGAGGAAAACGGGGAGTATAACCGGGACGGAAACGACAATAATTGCAGTTCCAACAACGGCTTTGAAGGCCCCTCAACCAATCCGGTGCTTGAAAATATCCGGGAACAGATGATTAAAAATTTCATTGCCACCATGATGGTTTCTCTGGGAACGCCCATGCTCCTTGGAGGCGATGAAATAGGGCGGACCCAGCAAGGCAACAACAATGCCTATTGTCAAGATAATGAAATATCCTGGTATGATTGGTCTTTGCTGGAGAAGAACAAGAACCTGTTCCGTTTCACCAAGGAAATAACCGCCTTCCGGCTGAGACACCCGGGTTTTATGCGTCCTGAATTCTATACCGGCAGGGACGGCAGGTTCAACGCCATGCCCGACATCAGCTGGTTTGATGAGGACGGCAACCCGCCTGACTGGGATAAGCTGAGTACCTGTCTTGCCCTGCGCATGGACGGCAGCAAGGCCGAAATACTGGCTGATCGGGATGATAACGATTTCTTCATCATGTTTAATGGAGGAGAACGGCAGGTTCCCTTTAAAGTGTGCAAAACGCCGGCGTACAAAAGATGGGTCCGGGCGGTAGATACCGGACTTCCCTCGCCGGAGGATATCTGTACCCCCGGCAACGAACAGCACCTGACTCACCCCGATATATACCTCACCAGGGCTAAGAGTCTGGTGGTGTTAATTTCCACCAAGCAAGCGTAGCCGCCCTACTGCCGAAAGGACTCTATGGGGCCTTCCGGCAGGGGAACTACTCCCGGCGCTTCGGTGAGAGAGATATATAAAAAGCCCGCGGATTAACAGGGATTTAGGTAATAGCGCCGGAAAAGGTCTATAGTAATCGTTGGTTCCTTGAAATATTTTCCTTATATCCGCGCTATTCGATTGCTTATCTCCTTTTTAACCCGTGAAAATCCGTGTAATCTTCAGACCCCATGTTTAAATGCTTTTGCCCTGCAACCCCCGCCCGCCGGCATTGTGTATCCGGTTAAAATATAGTATAGTGATCAAATATATCTTAATTAAATTGCGGAGTATATATGAAATTTACATGTGAACGGAGCGTTTTGCTTAAAGAAATCGCCATAGCTCAGGAAATCATTGCGTCGAAGAATGCCATTTCTATACTGTCTAATATCTATATTGAAGCAGGCAATGATGCTTTGAGTATTAAAGCAACAGATTTAAAGGTCAATTTTGAGACCAAAGTGCCTGTAACGGTAATAGAACCCGGCTCGGCTACGGTATTCGGAGATAAATTCCTTGGGATCCTCAACTCCATACCTGAAGGAGAGATGGAATTCGAGCAAACCGATGCCAAGATAACCATCAGACCCACCTCCAAGAAGGTCAGGTTCCAGCTTAAAAGCATCGCCGCGGAGAAATTCCCGGAGTTTCCTGCGCCTAACCTGGATCATCTGTTTGAAATGCCGGTTAGAGATTTCAAGGATATGATCCTGCAGACGGTATTTGCGGTTTCCGATGATGAGACCCGGTATTACATGAACGGGGTATTCTTTGAAAAGAAGGAAGACAAGCTCATTATGGTTGCCACCGACGGCAGGCGCCTTGCCTACATCAACAAAGAGGCGGGCGCTGAAATTAAGGATTTCCCGGGCATCATTATCCCCCCGAAGATCCTCAACCTCCTCATGAAACGAGCCGGCGACGAGGGCCTGATATCAATCTCCGTTACCGATAAGATCATCTTTGTCCGGTTCGGTTCTTATAATTTATCGTCGGTGCTGATTGAGGGACAGTTCCCCAATTACGTCCGGGTTATTCCTGAAAGTCAGAGCTATTCTTTCTTGGTGAACCGCCTGGAAATGCTTGACGCCTTAAAGCGGGTTTCCATCTTAGTGGAGCAAAAATCCCATCGGGTGTATCTGGGAATTGCTTCGGGAACCTTGTCGATTTATTCGGAGGAAAGCGAGATCGGAACCGCAAAAGAGGAGATACCCTGTAAATATGAAGGGGACGAAGTTTCGATCGCCTTGAACTACCGGTACATTGAGGAACCTTTCAAGGTGATGGATCAAGAGGATATCATAATCTACTTCACCGATGTCAATAAGGCCATAACGATCAAGCCGGAGCCGGAAAAAGATTTCTTCCATATCGTAATGCCCATGCAGCCCTAAGGCGATGTTTTTTTCAGCCCTGCGAACCATATCGTTCCGCAACCTTGCCGATGATGAGGTCGATACTCGGGGTAAAGATGTTTTTCTGGTAGGTGAAAACGGACAGGGTAAGACCAATTTCCTGGAAGCGGTGTATTTCTGTTCTTACGCTTCGTCTTTCCGGGGGGTGCCGGATAACGATATGGTGCATAACGGTCAAAAAGGCTGTTTTGCGGCGGCTCAATTTACCGGTTCTCTTTATGATCGGGTGTTAATCAAGTTTGAAAACAACAGGAAAACCGTATATCTCGATGGAAAACGGGTAAACGACCGGCGGGAGCTGTTGTCGGTGGTTCCCTGTATTGTATTCTGTCATGAGGACATGGAATTCGTGGCGGGAACTCCTGAACGGCGGCGGTGGTTTTTTGATCAGAACCAGAGCCTCTACGATCCGGTGTATTTAGACGACCTGCGGAAATACCGGCAGGTTTTAAAAACCCGGAATGCGCTCTTGAAGAAAGCCAAGGCCATAACCGCAGATACCGCCGCCCGCTCGATGCTGGACGCCATAGACCCGCAAATAGCCCGCTATGGTTTACCGCTCATGGAGAAGCGGCAGGAAGCAGCGGAACATTTTTCCGCAATCTTTGGGTCTCTCTATGAGGAAGTTTCCGGCATAGACCATATAGGAGTCAGGTATGTGTCTTCTTGGAAGGAAATGAGCCATGAAGGGATCATCGGGTCCCTGGAAGAATGCCGGGAAAACGATCTCGCTTCAGGGCTTACACTCACCGGGCCGCATCGAGACAGATATATCTTTAATCGAGAGGGCATTGAGTTTTCCGGGAAGGCTTCCACGGGACAGCGCCGTCTTCTCGCGCTGCTCTTGCGGGTTGCCCAAGCCAGGCGTTTCTCCGAGATAACCGGCAAGTACCCTGTGCTTCTGCTGGATGATGTGCTGCTGGAACTGGACGCGGAAAAGCGGCGGAAATTTCTCTCCATTATGCCCGCATACGATCAGGCCTTTTACACCTTTCTGCCTGAAGAACCTTTTGAACGATACCGCAAATCCGATACTCTTGTGTATTATGTGATCAACGGGTCTATAACAAGTAACAGGCGGAGGGTATGAAGCAGCCTATGGGCCGAAGGGCTGGTTATACCGGGGACGGGAGTTGAACCCGTACCCTCTTGCGAGGAGGGGATTTTAAGTCCCCGGTGTCTACCATTCCACCACCCCGGCATAATCATTATAACTACCGGCATTTTACCAAATATTTCAGATATGGTCAATAGTATGAAAAAAAATCAGAACATTTTTTATGAGCATCAGGGACTCATCGATACCCACGCTCACCTCGGGATGCTTAAAAAGAGAGGCATCCCTGCGGAAGAACGGATTTCTCAAATTTTTGAGGCGGGATTTCGCGGGATTATCGATATCGGAACCGAGGCCGATGACCTGGGCCGCCGTATGGACGCTTTCGCCCGGTTTGAAAAGGTCCGGTTCAGCGCGGGCATCTGGCCTTCCGCTCAATCCATTGCGGGAAGGGAGCAAGGGATTGCCCTGTTGGAAACCTATATTGCCGCGGCTCCCCGGAACCGTCTCATCGCTATAGGAGAATGCGGCCTTGACCGCCGCCATAATAGGCCCGGATCCGCGGCGGATCTAGGCGGAGAACGGGAACTGTTGGAACTGCAACTGGGTTTGGCAAAAAAGCTGCATCTTCCTGTTATCATCCATTCCCGTGAAGCCGGGGAAGAAACACGGGAAATACTCTCCCATTACCCGGATGTCCGAGGGCTTATCCACTGTTTCTCCTACGGCATCCCGGAAGCCAGGGGCTTCTTGAATCTAGGATACTATCTTTCTTTTTCGGGGATTCTGACCTATAAAAATACCCAGGGACTGCGGGAAGCCCTTGCATTTACCCCCCAGGATAGGATGTTCCTGGAAACCGATTCTCCCTATCTTGCGCCTCTGCCTTTTCGGGGAAAGCCGGCTCATCCCGGTATGGTGGCGGAAACCTACAAAGCAGCCGGAGAATTGTTGAAGATCGATCAGGAAGACCTGAAAGATCATATTGCCGGGAATGTTGCCGCTCTATTTGGGATTACTTTTTAGGGTATTGGGCATATTCGGGAATGTACCGGGCGGGTCTTGGGGCTGCCGGTTATTTCCTTTTGAAATAGCTTTTACAATCCCTTAGAATACAGTATGATAAGGTCAACTTAACAGAGAGAGGTAAAGGGGTATTTTGTTATGAGGTTTACCAATCGAGGCCGTTATGCGCTTCGGGCATCCTTGGCTTTAGCGAGACTGGGTCGGGACGGCTCCCCCGTATCTATCAATAACTTATCCGAACAGGAGCAGATTTCTTCGGTATTTTTGGAACAGATCTTCTTTAAGCTCCGAAAAGCGGGGATTGTTTCTTCGGTTCGGGGGCCGGGAGGAGGATTTTACTTTGCCCAGCCTTTGGACAAGCTGACCATCAAGGAGATCCTGGATGCCGCAGGAGAGGATCTGGACATGATTTCCTGCAACAAGCATACCGAAGAAAGGTGTGATCGGATAGGGGGGTGTCTCAGCCATCAGGTGTGGAGGGATGTAACCGATCTGGTGAATAATTTTTTTAAAAATGTTACTATCGCTTCGATTCTGGAAAACCATAATCCGGAAAAAAACAATACCGAGTTGAGACCAGCCAATCTGGGGCAAACGAATGTAGGACAATAGGAGTTATCCATGGGATTTCACATAAAGGATAGAGTAGTCTACCGGAAAGTTACCGATGCCTTTAAGAAACAGCGGAATGGCGCAACTGTGGCGGATATAGTCGCTAAAACCGCGTTGCCCCTGAGTACGGTTCGGGAACTGGTTCCTCTGGTGGCGGATGAATACTCGGCCCGGCTTGAGGTTACCGAATCCGGGGAAATTCTCTACTCGTTCCCCCGGGGGTTTACCAGTAAATACCGGGGATTCAGGGCGCGATTCCGCGGATTCTGCGAGAGCTTTATCCGGGGGATCAAAATCGCCGGCGGCGCGATCTTTAAGGTCTGGATCATGGTGATGCTGGTGGGATACTTTGCGCTTTTCATGCTTATTGCTTTGGCCGCGTTGCTGATTTCCATGGTCGGGGGTTCCTCAAATTCGGAGAGCCGTTCAGAAGGCCGGGGAGGAGGTCTTGGCGGATTGTTTTTGGCCTCGTCCATCTTCGACATCATTATCCGGATCTGGTTCTATTCCGAATTAACCAAGGCCCTTGACCGTGAGTATTATGGGGATCGGCCTTCCCCGCGGCCTAAAGGCCGGCCTTTATACAAAGCGATCTTTTCTTTTGTTTTCGGCGATGGAGACCTTAATGCGGATTGGGCATCTAAGGAAAAACAGGCGGTCATCGCCTATGTGCAGGCCAATCAGGGGGTTATCTCTCTCCCGGAATTCATGACCTTGACCGGATGTACCCCCCAAGCAGCGGAACAGGCAATCACCGCCTACTGTGTGGAATTCGGCGGCATCCCCGAGGCTACCGAAGATGGAACCGTGGTCTACCGTTTCGACGAACTCCTCCTCCGGGCGGATAAACGGGATCGATCCTCCGGCTCCTCTTCTCCCCTCAAAGGGCTTAACACTTTCTCATCGAATCCTAAAAAGATGAATATCTGGTTCGGTATCCTCAATGGAGTCAATCTCGTTTTCGGTTCCTATTTTTTGTTTAATGCTTTCGGTACCGGAGCCATCACGACCAAAGCCCAATTAGAAGCCGCTTCGTATCTATACCGCGTTACCTATCTCCTCTCAACCATAGTAACCCATAATCCCCTGCCCTTTATCCTGGCGGGTCTCGGGGTGATTCCTTTGGTCTTTTCGATACTTTTCTGGATCATTCCGGCGCTGCGTTATCACTTTATGAAAAAAGATAATGAAAACATCAAACTGGAGAATCTCAGAAAAGTCGGGTACCGCCGGATTTGGTCTGCTCCTATGGGAGTTGCCTCTACAGATATTAAAGCCGGCGCGGAGGAATGCCTGCCTAAGAATCTGTCCGCGGCTCAGGACAGGGTGATAAAAGAGATGGGTTCCTATGCGATGCCCGAGGTGAATTTGGATAACAAAGGAGGCACGGTCTATGTTTTTAACGAACTGGAGCGGGAAAAGGAAGCCCTACAGAACTATCGCGCTCAGATAACCCCCCGGGCGTCTTCTTTGGGAAAGATCGTTTTCGACAGCGATCAAGAATAAAGAGGAGATTAGAAGATTCCCGCTTCCGTATCTAGCCTCCGATAGCAGCCATCGCCCGCTTTTCCAGAAGCTTCGGTTCCGATTGAGAAACCGCGGCGGTAAAACAATGGGAAGCGGGTTTCATAGCGACCGCTTCCAGGATCGCCTGTTTTATAGCTTCCGCGGTTTTGGTTTTGTCCCGCAGTATTGCTTTGAGGTCTATCCCCCCGGCATAACATAAACAGGGTTTTATCATGCCCTCCGCGGTAAGCCGTATGCGGTTACAGGTATGACAGAAAGAATGACTCATGGCGCTGATGAACCCGATCGCCCCTTTAAAGCCGCGGATACGATAGTAAACCGCAGGCCCCGCTCCCTGTACGGCGCTGTCCTCAAAAACCTCCGTATAGGCCGCCTTGAGTTGGGAGAGAATCGCGTCGTTGCCCACCCCTTTGAAGGCGCTGCCGTATCCCAGGGGCATCATCTCGATAAATCGTACGTCCAGGGGTAACGCCCTGGCAAGTTCAGCTAATTCCCTCCATTCGGATTCCCCGCCGGGATCGATCAGCACCGCGTTTATCTTAACCCTGATATCCCGCTCAACGCTTGCATATACCGCTTTGACGATATCATCTAAACCGGAGTACCCGGTAGTTGATTTGAAACGTTCCCGGTTAAGGCTGTCAAGACTGATCGTAATACCGTCAATCCCCGCGGCGCATAACGCGTCGAGGTGCCGGCTCAATAACACCCCGTTGGTGGTCAGGCTTACTTTTTCAATGCCCGCTTTGTTTTTCAGCATTCCCACTAAAGCCGGAACTCCTTCCCGCATTAAAGGTTCGCCGCCGGTAAGTTTTATGAAACGAATACCCAGGAGCGCCCCTTGGGTACAGATTTGCAGGATTTCCTCATAACCTAGAAGTTCCTCTTCGGCAAGATGAGGGACGGTATGGGGCATACAGTAGATGCAACGAAGATTACAGCGGTCGGTTATAGATATCCGCATATAGTTGATGGTCCGGCTGAATAGATCAATCATCGGGATACTCCATAATTACAATAAACCTCCCTCTCCAAGGGCCGCCAGGGATGCTTTCGTGATTTCATCATCGGCCATAATACGGGGCAGGATCAGATCAAACACGGTCTGTTGGGAATACATTACGCAGGCGGGAAGGCCGATGATAGGTATCCGTTGGGTTTCCTTCATATAATAAGCGAGCATCATCATCCCCCCGGGCAAAACCGGCGCGCCATAGGATACGATAGCCGCGCCGGTATTCTTAATCCCAAGAGGGGTCTTATCGTCGGGATCAACACTCATGCCCCCGGTACAGATGATGAGATCGCATTGATCTTCAATCATCTCAAGGCACCGCTCGGTAATCCGCCTGTGATCATCATCCAGCACCAGAGTATCGGCAAATTCCACATCATAGGGGGTCAGTTTTTCCCGTATCACCGGGCCAAATCCGTCTTGAATGCGCTTATGATACACCTCGCTGCCGGTTATCACCAAGCCGGCCCGTTTATGGGCAAAGGGCAAGACTTCTAAAAGTTTTCCGCCTGCATGCTCATTGCAGAGAGCTTCGGCGGTCCGCAGAAGATTTTCTTCAATTATCAGAGGTACTACTTTTACACCGGCAAGCCTGTCGCCCTTCTCTACCCTTTGGTTTCCCCTCCTGGTGGCGATGATTATCCCCTCCAAACGGTTAAGGGCAAACAGAGCTTTACTCTTCACCTTAAAAAGACCGCGGCAGGAAGCGAAAAGCTCTATCTTTCCCTCCCGAACCTTGCCCCGTTCAATGTGCGCTCCCGCCGATAAGGCGCACAGTATTTCCGCCGCTTCTTCCTCATGGAGCGTCCCCGGTTTTTTTTCCCAGATATATAAGCGTTCTTTCCCCATAGAAAGCAATACCGGTATATCTTCCGGGGCAACTATATGCCCTTTGCGAAACCGGGCGCCCTTATAGGCCCCCGGGATAATCTGGGTAATATCATGGCAGAGCACCTGCCCCGCCGCATCTTCCGTTTTAATTAAGGTCATCCGCGTTCCTCTTTAAAAAAGAAGCCCGATGGCGAATACCGTATCGAGCTTTAGCATATCCCTAATATACCATTGGTCTCATTTTTTTTCAATAATTTACTTTTCATCACCGTGAAAATCCGTGTAATCCGCGGACAAGGTTTAAACCCAGCGGACCCGGCCCTGAACCAAGGTAAAGCTCATTTAAACATGGTCCGCAGATTAGCACTGATTTTCACGGATTAATAAATGAAATAAGCAACCGAATTAGGTTGAGAGGGAAATATTTCAAAAAGACCGGTATTACTATAGGCTTTTTCTCGCGCTCTGTACCGGAATCCGTTAAAATCCGTGTTAATCCGCAGGCTTTTTATATCCTTCAGAAGTTAAATGCTTTTGCTCTGACCCTGAACCCAGGGCAAAAGCATTTAAACACGGGTCCGCAGATTACACGGATTTTCACGGATTAATTTCACGGGTTAAAAAGGATATAAGCAATTGAATAGCGCGGATAAGGAGAATATTTCAAGG
>JAITHW010000027.1 GCA_031279815.1 Treponema sp.
TGATCGGGCATCGTTTCCAATTCGATTATTTCCGACCGCGTTTCTCCGCATACATCATGTATTATTTCTTTTAACCTTCTTTCAATGTCGCCGCTTATCACTTTACGCCTATACTTAGGTCACCATACCACATGATATTTACACGAATAGACGATATTATTATTTGATTTATACTCCATAATAAATAGTATACCACAAGCCGCTGTATAATGCAAGTCCTCTCACTAAAAAATCCTTGCGGATTTTTTGCGCCTTATGCCTTTTAGGCAGGGGCTTTACGGCGCTTTTGGTAAAAAACCCGATAACCGTATAACTACTCCCCCTCCTTTCCCGCCTATTTTCTCATTGTTCCCTCCTAACAGCCTGCTCCCAATCATGCTATAGTATTGCTATGAAGCAACCTATAACAACCGGTAAGCCTAATCCCAGGCTGGGCCAGGGAGCTGTTTTTCTCTGCGCCATCCTTTGGAGTACCTCGGGACTATGTATCAAACTGATAGACTGGCATCCCATAATCATTGCCGGCGCCCGAAGCGGTATCGCGGCCCTTTGTATGTGGGGGGTACGGATACTCTTCCCCCGGCGGGGACGGAGCAAAAACAATCTCCTTCTGGTGTTTGCCGCAGGAACCGTTTATGCGGGTACTATGATAACCTTTGTGGCGGCTAATAAACTGACTACCTCGGCTAATGCCATCCTGTTACAGTACAGCGCCCCTGTCTGGGCGGCGATCCTCGGCTGGATCGTCATTAAGGAACGGCTGCACTGGAAACACGGAGGCGCGCTGATCCTGGTCATGGCGGGACTCTTCATATTTTTCAAAGACGCTCTTGGGGGAGGCTCCTTAGCCGGGGACTGTATTGCGGTATGTTCCGGCGTGTTGTTCGGCGCTCATTCGGTGCTGTTGCGGATGCAGAAAGACGGTAATCCCGCAGACGCCATGCTCTGCGCCCATATCCTCTGCGCCCTCTTTGCCATACCTTTTGGGTTTCTCTATCCTCCTTCCCTAAATCCCGCCGGACTAGGGGCCATCTTATATATGGGGACTTTGCAAATCGGCGCCGCTTCCCTGCTGTTCGCCTACGGTATTAAGCGGGTCGGCGCTCTGCAAGCCATGCTTACCGCCATGATAGAGCCGGTTCTTAACCCTGTCTGGGTACTGGCGGCAACCGGGGAGAGGCCTTCGATTTCCGCGCTTCTTGGAGGGTGCCTGATCGTAGCGGCGGTAGTGATATCTTCGATTAAATGGGGGAAAGAAGGCTAGGGCAAGACAGGAGAGAAAAAGAAAATGCAAAACCGCCGGACCGGGGGAAGGCATTAGGCTCTAACCAAGGGCAGGCGCTTCCCCCGCCAAAGGAGCTGCTCACAAAGGCTTTAAGCGTAAAGCCTTTATCCCGCACGCCTCCGACCGGGTGTTCCCTATTCGGGCGGTTAAAACCGCGGTCAGGCGCCGCTCAAGCGGCTTCCAAACAACTTGAATCTTATGGAACGCCTGTTCCGTAGAACCGGGTTTTCTCTGCCCATAAGCCCAGGGCGGGATTGGGGACAAAGAAGATCCGCTCTCCGCCGGGCAGGGTATTCCAGCCCAGTCCCAACGTATTGATGTCATACCGGGACAGGGCTTCCGTGAGGTCTCCCCACTCATAGCCTACGTCTTCAATCTCCTTGCGGCTCATACCCGGTCCCGGGCAATAACGGACCTTGAAACGTCCCTCGCTGGAGCCGTGGATCAGGTGTGCCGCGGCGCTGAGCCCTCCGGCTAATTCAGGGTCTTTGGCGAGTTTTTCCTGTATTACCGTGCCGGGCCTATACCCATGCTTGCGGATCAGCAGGTCGTTCCCGGGGTCTTCTCCAAAGCGTTCCAAACCGGGAGCAAGAATCAGCAGTTCTCCGCGGTCGGCCATAGCCATCCTGGTTCGGTAGATCGCCTTGTTTCCAAGCCAAGTGGTACGGAATTCATCCTTTTCCAGATATACCACCGCTTTCTCGACCGGCTCATCCATAATATCGACGTTTACTTCCCGAGCCAGCTTGGAAGCCGCTTCAAAACATTCCCTTCCAAAGCCGGTAAAAAGCCCGCGAACCGCAAGAGAACCTTTCGGTTTGCCTGCCGACGCCGCCTCTTCATCGGTCCGGGCGCCTACAACCGTCAAAACCCACAGGATAGGAGGCAGCAGATTCCCGAACCGCCGCAGGCCCTCATCGAACATCGCCCGGACCGGCGTATCGGTCCGGCCCATCATCCGTTCCATCCCGTAGGAAGCCCCTGCAAAATGGCTCTTATCAATGGCTTCTTTGCCGCCGGTTCCCACGAAGATGTTCTTGGCATGGTTTGCCATACCCGCCACTTCATGGGGAACGACCTGCCCGATAGATAGGATTAGGGAAAAGCCTCCGTCTCGAAGGGCTTTGTTTACCTGCACAGGCCAATCATAACGGACCGCCCCTTGTGAAACCTGGGCTACCCAGTCCGCTTCCAGGCGGCCCAGCTCCACAACATCGTTGCGCCAGTCGTGGGCATGAAACTTGTCGGGCGGAATTCCGGGGAACATCCGGCGGAGTTCCCCGCCGGTCATCACCATGTGAGTTCCCAAAGCCGGTATAACCGCTCCTAAACGGTTCGGTCCCTGTTTCTCAAGTTCCCGGCAGGCCAGATCCGTTAAATACCCCGCACGGGAATGAAATCTTGTTCCGTCTGGGGGTAAGATGAGAACCGGCCCCGTCTTTCCCTGATCCGCTAAAGCCTTTGACAAGGCATGAGAAAACAGCTCGTCGAGTTCTTGATCCGAAAGATCAAGCCGGGCGCCGCCCTTAGCAATATACGTCATATTAAACCCTTAAAACCAAAGTATACGCAGCTATACCCTGATTACGCATGGACGTTACGTTTCGGAAGCCGCCGGGCTCTGGAACTGATTCACCATGAGTACAGGCTGATGGGTTGCATCGAGGGTATCCCGCCAGAGATTGCCTTCCGGGTCTACGTGATTGCGCTGAGAAATAGCCACCTTCATAGGAAGATGCACGAATTCATTGTTTACCAGACCGATGATCACCTTGGTTTTCCCCGCCATAGCCGCGTGAGCCGCGGCATTGCCAAGGCGTTCGCAATAAATCGAATCCCCCGGTTCCGCAGGGGCGGATCGGATGATGTAGCTGGGATCAATGTACTTGAGGTTGGTTTCTATTTTCCGCTCGTCAAAGTATTTCTGGATCCGATCCCTCAAATAGGTTCCCACATCGGCCATCTTCATGTTCCCCCCCGCGTCGGTTTCCACTTTCTTTACCAGCTGCTCCTGCATAGCCCCTTCCGCTACGATGACCACCGCATGTTTCCGGGTTTTAAGGCGTTCTTCCAGATGGTGGAAGAATCCATTGGGGCCTTCAAGGTTGAACGGCACTTCCGGGATAAGCACGAAATTCACCTCGTGGCTTGCAAGCGCGGTATGAGCCGCAATGAATCCCGATTCCCGGCCCATGAGTTTTACCAGGCCGATGCCGTTAATCTGGGAGTTGGCTTCCATGTGGGCTGCGGCTACCACGTCTACCGCCTTTACCACCGCGGTATCGAAGCCGAAGGACTTTTGAATGAACGCGAAATCATTATCCACGGTCTTCGGAATTCCCACCATAGCAATCTTCAGTTTCCGCTTGCTTATCTCTTCGGCAATGTCCAAAGATCCCCGCTGGGTTCCGTCGCCGCCTATGGTAAACAGCATATTGAGGTTGAGCTGCTCCATGGCATCCACGATTTTACCGACTTCCTTGCCGCCGCCCCGGGCGCTTCCTAGAAACGTCCCCCCTAGTTTGTGGATACTGTCCACATTATCAGGATTTAAAGCCCGCGGAGGGTACTGATATTCCGGCAGGAAGCCCTTATACCCATACCGTATCCCGGTGATCCTCCGTACCCCGTACCGGTACCAGAGACAGCGGACAATAGCCCGGATCACATCGTTGATCCCGGGGCACAGACCGCCGCAGCTCACGATTCCCGCATGAACATAGGCCGGCATGAAATAGATCATTTCCCGCGGGCCCGCGCACTCAAAAACCTGGCCCCTTTCAACCGGAGCCTGATCTCCCAGGTTCGCCTCCGCGCTTTGCCGGATAAATTGATCATCCGTAACATAATTTGCAATAAAATCACCTTTCACTTTTGAGAGAACTATCGGTGATTTAATATTCCGTTTCCCTAATTCTTCAATGGTAAAATCAAAGGTTTCACCCATGGCCGGCTCCTTTCTAAGTTTGGCTGTTATATATGGTAGCATAACCTGTGTTTTAAATCTACCAAATACCGCCTGCGAACCGGGGCGGCGTTTGCTTTTAGGCAAGCATAATAAAACCGTACCCTGCCGGAAGGGAGCAGGTATGATGTACTGCGGATAGGAAGCGTGTAAGAAGGCCGGTATACGGCGCTTCTATTCTTCGCTGACAAAAAGCTGCATCAGGCTAATAAAATTTTCAATAATCTGAGGATCGGTTTCCATGCGCTGTACAATAGGGTGCTCGGAGACCGATTCCAGCTCTTTCCAGTTGATCAAAAGGGTGGGATGACTCTTCTTATAATCGGCACGTAAGTCTTTGAGGTAGTTCCCCACCAGGGTGAAGGACATAATAGCCCTGCTTATCATTTCTTTGGCTTCATTATTAATGATGCTGAGCGTAACTTTCAGATGGGTTACCTGACCCTTATCCGACTTGAACTTACTTATCTGGCCTTTCAGTTTGAGTCCGTTGATGCCGCTATCCCCCAAACTCTCATCAAAAGCAGTTAACTGCTCGGAAATCTCCGTGATTTCATGAAGCCCCATGGATATTTGTCTGGATAATTCCTGAGACGCCCATTGGCCCCGGATTAAGAACAGATCGCACAATTCCCGGACATCATTATAATCAATCAAGAAAGCCTTGAGATAATTAAGGGCGTCTATATAGGCAAAACCCTCCAGATTCCGTTTAATATAGACCTCGTTATTGGCGTTGGTGTAATACTGTAAACGGGTAATATCCGCGGCCTTAAAAAGCTGATTAGCCAGAGCGGTCCGCTTGTTCGCTAATTTATCGGTGATAATCTTCTCAATACAGCCCTGTATCTCGGCTTTTTTAATTTTGAGATACGCTTCCACAATAAATTCCTCTTCAGCCTGAAAACTCTGCTGCCACGCCGGATTCTGGCTAATATACCGCACTATAAGTGTCAAGATGCCGGATCGTTGTACATCCTGGAGGCAAAGGAGAAGTTTCTTCCACTGATTCGGCTCGACCATAGTTACCCCGGCCTTATATTTCTTCAAAATCTCGAAAATCTTTTTCCACTCTTCCGGGGTTGCTTCTAAGGGGGGGAGAGCCAGAAAATCCTTAATATTTTCAACCAGGTATCTTCCGCTTACAGGCCGCCATTGAGGCTGATAGTGAACATTTTGCTCTTTGAACCGGGGATCGATCTTTTTTAAGAGGGAGGGAAAGTCAAAGCTCACAAATTCGGTGAACCCTATGATGAGCTTATAACAATGGTCTATCGTATTTATATCGGTAATACTAAGGGCCGATGAAAAGGTGTTCATATCCTCCTCTAATTGATGGGATAATTCTTTAGGAGGCATTGTTTTTGCCTGTTCTTCAATGGAATCCGGGGAAAGCCGATCATAGATCTCCCGCAATTCTTTACTCATAAAGGCTTCAATGGTGAGCTGTCTGAGGATGACCGATTTGTCGGCATTTTTCATAAGACTATGGGCAACGATAACGGTTTTATACACATCATAAAAAAAGCTCTCCATAATAGGAGTAACTTCTCCAGAAATAGTCTTATAAAATTTACGGTATTTGTTTTTATTGATCTCTTTAGCTATCTGCTTTAATACCCTTTTCTTTTTTACCTCAGGATTATTAGTTTCAAACAAAAAAGCAAAAAAATTATCAAAAAAACCCATATTATATTACCTTTCTTTAATTTACCTGTATGTTAAGGCATTATTTCTAATTTTATATTAGAAATATCCCTTCCGTCAAGAGATCGCATTGCCTTAGGTAAAATCTAGTCCAAAGGTCTTAAAACCACCCCAGGCAAGGAGAAAGAAATTTTTCCGTTTGTTTTTACCCCGCGAACGGTGAAAACCCTTTCTCGCGGCAGGGCCTTCCCCGAAAAAATAGTAGTACCGGTACTGCTAGTCCCGGTACTAGTTGTGAAAGCGCGGCATAACCGCAAAGCTGATCGCTCCCGCAATAGTCCCGATGATTTGATTCGGCTCCATAATCCCCTCCTAACTAGTCCCCGGCGGACGCCGCGGGGCATCTTGCGGCGCACCCTGCCTCAAGCTCTCCCATAACCGTCCGCATGGGCGGCCTTATATATATTGTATATTTGAACTATGACAGGCGGCTGCCCCCATTAATGTGGCAAGCCGCATA
>JAITHW010000028.1 GCA_031279815.1 Treponema sp.
CCTTGAAATATTCTCCTTATCCGCGCTATTCAATTGCTTATATCCTTTTTAACCCGTGAAATTAATCCGTGAAAATCCGTGTAATCTGCGGACCCGTGTTTAAATGCTTTTGCCCTGGGAGCGCGGTGGGCTTGGTTGATTTTTTCTGAAGCCCTGTCTCTTTCGAGGCACAACCTCTCGCCAACAGCGCCGCGCCGGGCAGTACCAGCAGTTTTATTCTCATGCCGAAAGCATACCGAACCATCCCCTGTTTGTCTATACGAGCCTGCCAGCGCGGGTTTTGAGTAACCATCGAACGTCCCGCAGGTTTGCCCCGCCCTCTTGCTGTCCGTAGCGGCGCACCGGTAAGCAGTCGGCGCGAGAGAAGGATACCGGCGCATGACGCGCTAAACTCGCTGGCAGGCGCTTGGAGGCACGGGCGGGTGTTTTTAGGTTTGTCCTGTTTTTCTCACATTATCTTGATAGACAATAAGCATTTTTTCTATATCTTCTTTGGAGATATTGGACTGATGGATCATCCTATCCAGGGTTTCTTTTATGCCTTCATATTTCTTGAAACTTGTGTCAAGGGTAGAAATATTCTCGTTGACCGAGTTTATCAGGGAAATTTCGTGTTTATTGGTCTCCACAAGATTGTCTACCGTTTGTTTTGCCTGATCCGCTTCCGTTTTTATGGAGTCCATCTTTTTAGACAGTTCATTAATGGTATTTATAAGCACAATGATATTTTTTGAGATGGTTTCTACCGCGTTTTTGGTAGTTAAGGCGTGTTTGCGAATTTCCGATGCGACCACGGTAAAGCCTTTACCAGAGGATCCGGCACGGGCGGCCTCTATCGCGGCGTTAATGCCGAGGACATTGGTTATCTCGGTTACATTATTGATGGCTGAGAGATTTTCCGACACTTTCCGCGCTGTCTCCCGCAAGGTTTCGGTCAGGGAGAAGGAATCGCCGAATTCCTTGGTAATAAGACGGAATCCGCTGTCTATGGACTCTATATCCCCATAATTTCTGGTAAAACTGGAGAGCAGTTCGACGGTGCTTTTATTGAAGGATCCGGCGCTTTGTTTCATGTGATCCGAAATAGGCTCAAAACTTTGATGCAGGTATGAGATGGTAACATTTAAAAGTTCACTCCGGGAAATAATCTCGAAAATCAGAGACCTAAGTTTGCTGTCTACATAATGAAATAGGCGTTTGGTTTTATAGGGATCCGCCTCTTCGGAAACAGAGGGCGTACCGAAAAACACTGCGGTCAGAGTCTGATTATGATGGGTAAACAGTTCTTCCCCGTAGGTGTTGAAACCGATAAAAGGATACGCGCCGAATACGCTGTTAAAAGCATCAGTTTTATGCGTTTCTTTTAGTTCCAGATACCGAAGCACGCAATTAAAAAGCAGAATCCCCTGGATGCCGGGAAGGAACGCTCCGGCGTTACGCAGAGCGTTCCGGGCATCCGCGATAATGTCTCCCCGTCTAAGGAGGCATACCCGAGTTCCGGCTTCGATATAACAATAAAACCCAAGCCCTCCTCCTTCGATAACCGCGTTAGGACTACGCACATAGATGCTGTCGCCGATTTTTACACCCAGAGGGTTTTGGGTGAAAATTTCAGCGTTAAGCCCGGCGGCATCAGGTACGCCGGCGGCGTGGGCATAATAATCTGCCGCGGGTTTCCCCTCGATTTCCCATACAATCCGTTTCGCTATTTCGGACTTCGTAACCGTAAAAACCGTATCAGACGGAAGATAATGTACATAATGATTGAAAAAAAAGGGTATTCGCATTTTTAGGATAACCGCCACAAGCCCGTCTCCTGAAAGCCGGTCGTTAACACCTACCATGGTTTTGGTAAAGTTCAGTTCGTCCGCTGCGGCGCCGCCGATAAAAGGGAGATTAAGGCTTTTTTCCATGGAGAATTCCTTCATTATCACTTCCCCAAGGCAAAGCCCGTCGAAAAATATAAGCCCCAGATAGTCGTTGGGGTTAAGGGCATGGCGGTTAGTTTTGGACTTTAGTTCGCTGATGGCTGCCCTGGCTGCCTTGACCGGATCGTGTTTAACCCCTTCATGGAAGGATACAAAGACATCCTCCACTTCGGCGGAGGAAAGGGACATAACGGTTATGCCGGTTGTCACGGACATTTTCGTGGACCAGCCGCCAATCATGGACGCGCCGACGCACAGGGCCAGAGGGAACGCTTTTTTGAGCGCCTTTTGGGGGTTATATTTTTCCCAATCTATCGAGAAAAAATATACAATAACTTTGATGTCCCGCTGATCGATTTCCCTAATAATCCCTTCAATATCAAACGTTTGCCTTGAAGTAGTCTTAACAGCCATTGTTTACAGTACTCCTAAAGTTTAGTTCTACTAACAATAAAAGCCTGTTCATAAAACTGCGCCTCCATGTAATTTTATTATTCGAGGCTCTTTCAGCGCGGCTCCCCCGCGCAAGTATAGTTAGTAATGATTTCCAGCTTGCTTGTAGGTTCTTGTTTCCTACAATATGAATCATGCTGCCCGGGTTATGGTCCCGTTCAACGCGCCGCGTATATCGCATATCGTGACCGATATTTTAGAAAGCGCATAAAACCTTTTTTCATACTACTGTATATTTACAACCCTCACAAGAATATTGTTTTATATGGCTCTATAAACTATAGAGGTTTATAAAGGAATAGTCAAGATAAAAAACAAAAAGTAAAAAATATACGGATGACCACGGATTCGGCTCTTGTATTAATCCGTGAAAGCCCGCGGACCGTAAAAAGCGTTTACCACTTACTATTTACCACGTACCATGTTCCGCGGATACTGTTTAAATGCTTTTGTCCCGCATTCCTTCTTCCCGGTATTGACAAAAACCGGCCTATAAATCATTATCACCTATGGAAGTGCGAACAATTTTCCGCAATATTTCTCCCATTGATCACCGTTATTCTCTATCTGAACAGGATCTATTTGATGATTTAATCCCCTGGCTTTCCGAGGAAGCGGCGGTGGGTTCCTGCGTCAAGGCCGAGATCGCTCTGGTCATTGCCCATCTTACGGTCCGGGGAGGCTTGACCTCCGAGGTGAAAGAGGCCCTTGAAACCATAGCCGCTTCAATAGACCCTACAGAGGTGTATAGGGAAGAAGAAAAGACCAAGCATAATATTCGAGCCTTGGTGAATGTGCTTAAAAGAAGGGTTCCCGCAGAAACCGCTCCCTTGGTACACCTGGGAGCCACCAGCGCGGATATTCTGGATACCGCCCAGTCTTTCAGAATGAGGGGAGTTACCTTACAGGTGGTGATTCCTCTGCTGCAGAACCTGGAACTCCTGCTCTGCGCTTTTGTAGATAAAGAAGCGGAGACTCCCCAGGTGGGACGCACCCACGGTCAGCACGCGGTACCTATTACTTTGGGCTTTGCCCTGGCAGAGTATGTTTCCAGGCTGGGTAAGTCTATCCTCGAAATCGCGCGGCTTTCCCGAGGGCTCAAAGGCAAACTCGCGGGCGCGGTGGGGGCCTATAACGCTACCGCGATGATCGTCCAAGACCCGGAAGAATTAGAAAGGCGCTACCTTGCGGAACTGGGGCTGGAACCTTCGGAACACGCCACCCAACTGGTGGAACCTGAATACCTCCTGCGGCTGCTTCTGGAATACAATGTTGCTTTCGGGATTATCGCTAATTTGGCGGACGATCTCCGCAACCTCCAGCGCAGCGAAATCGGAGAACTCCGGGAAGGCTTCGGAGAGGAGCAGGTAGGTTCTTCCACTATGCCTCAGAAGCGGAACCCCTGGAATTCGGAGCATGTTAAGAGCCTGTGGAAGGCTTTCATGCCCCGGGTAACCACCTTTTTCATGGATCAGATAAGCGAGCATCAGCGGGATCTGTCCAATTCGGCAAGCCAGCGTTTTATCGCCGATTATGTAACCGGTTTCTGCCTTGCCGTGAGCCGTATGAGTTCGGTCATTGAAGGGCTTTGGGCGGACCGGGAACGGCTTTCGGCTAACCTTCAAGGATCCGCGGGTATTCCGGGAGGGGTTATGGCGGAACCAGCCTACATCCTGCTGGCCGAAACCGGGGTTTCCGATGCCCATGAAGTAATACGCCGGATTACCCTAAATGCGGAACAGGAGCATATCGGTTTTGCCCAAGCCCTGTCCAAAGAGCCGGCCCTGCTTGACCGGATAGGGGGGAAACTCACGGAACTCGGCCTTATCGGTAAGCCCTCTGAAGCCCTGTCCTTTTTCGAGCATCCGGAACAGTACCGGGGCCTTTCGGTGAAGAAGGCAAAAACTATCGCCGGGAAATACAGAAAACTTATGACCCAAGGCCAGGAGGAACCCTATGTTTGCTGAAGCCTATTCCTATGACGATGTCCTGTTGTTACCGGGGTATTCGGAAATTCTGCCTAAAGACTGCGATGTACGGACTACCCTTTGCGCGGATGTGAAACTCAACGTGCCGATTATTTCTGCGGCTATGGATACGGTAACTGAGGAAAAACTCGCCATCGCTATTGCCCTTGAAGGGGGATCCGGGGTCATCCACCGGAATCTCAGTCCTGAAGAACAAGCCGGCCAGGTAGCCGATGTTAAACGCTATCTCAACTGGATCATTGACGATCCGGTTACGGTAAAAGAAAACGCTCTGGTTAAAGATGTAAAGCTGTTAATGGAAAAGTACAACGTATCGGGGATGCCGGTTTTGGATGCGGATCATCATGTTATAGGAATCGTCACCAGCCGGGATCTCCGGTTCTGTCATAACGACTCGCTTTCCGTAGTGGATGTGATGACCCGGCATGTAGTGATAGTGGAAGGAGAGCCTTCGGTATCGGTGGCCAGGGAAAAGTTCGACAAGGATCGCATTGAAAAACTGCCTGTGGTGGATGCCGCGGGCAGGCTTGCCGGGCTTATCACGGTCAAGGATATGGAAAAACACGCCCGTTTTCCCCGAGCGGCTACCGACAAGGGGGGACGGCTCATTGTGGGGGCTGCGGTTTCTCCCCAGGACTACCCGATCCGGCTTCCTCTCCTCAAAAACGCCAAGGTTGATTATATAGTCATGGACACCGCCCATGGGGATTCAAAAAACGTGATGGCCGCGGTTACGGAAATCAAGAGGGAATTTGGAATCCCCGTGATTGGAGGCAATGTGGCGTCCAAAGAGGGAACCCGCCGGCTTATCGAGGCCGGAGCGGACGCTGTTAAGGTAGGCATTGGTCCCGGTTCCATCTGTACCACCAGAATGGTGGCGGGCGTGGGAGTGCCTCAATTCACCGCGGTCTGGGAGTGCGCCGAAGAAGCGGTTAAAGCGGGCATCCCAATCATTGCCGACGGCGGGATCAAATTTTCAGGGGACATTGCCAAAGCCATAGGCGCCGGCGCCGGCGTGGTGATGATCGGCAATCTTTTTGCAGGTCTCAAAGAAGCTCCAGGGAAGGAGATCATCTTTGACGGACGAATCTACAAGGAATACCGGGGAATGGGAAGCATGGGAGCCATTAAAGACGGCGCCGGAGATCGGTATCAGATTACCAAGGATGAAGAGCCGGTGCCGGAAGGCATTGAAGGGCGGGTTCCCTACAAGGGGGAACTGCGGAATTACCTCCATCAACTGGTGTCGGGGCTGCGTAAGGGTATGGGATACTGCGGCTGCAAGACCATTGAGGAGTTAAACCGCTACCGGAAGTTTGTGAGGATAACCCTTGCGGGTCTCAAGGAAAGTCACATCCATGACGTGGCTATTACCCAGGAAGCGCCGAATTACAGCCGTTCTTAATAGCCTGAGGGATCCGCGGGAAAGAAACACTACGGCTTAATTTTCAAGTATCGTAATCTCCACCCGCCGGTTCCGCCGCCGCCCTGCCTCGTTGTAATTGTCCGCAACGGGACGTTCGGCCCCATAGCCGCGGACTACAACCCGGTCGGGAGCGCGGACGTTTTTTTCAATCAGGTAATCCGCAACCGTGGAGGCCCGTTCTTGAGAAAGCTGCATACGCCCCGCCGCAGTGCCGGCTAAGGCGGTATGTCCTCCTATAAGGATATCCCGTTCCTTATAGCGGAGGAGGATCTCGGCGATTTTATCCAGCTTACCCTGTTCGCCGGGGAGCAAAATTGCGGAATCAGCCTGAAATTGGACATTCTCCAGGCTGATGACTATCCCCTCATCGGTCTCTCGAACGGAGATATCCTCAATACCCAAACGGGCAATATCTTCCATAATATCACCGGCGATTTTATGCTTATCCATAGACTCCGATTCAATGATCTCCGCTTCCGCATTCCCGCGATACTCGATGGTTACGCCGTTGGATAATTCAAAGATCATGCGGAAATGCTCTTGGTATGCCGCGGCCTGGCCTAAAACGGAGTTCCAATACACCACCTGATCCGAAGCGCCCATGATCCTGATAGGGTACATATTCCCCGGGGCCGTCTCCGGTTCAATAAATATACGATAGGATACGGAAAATGCGGGATAGGACTGTCCCCGCCATTCCCGGTTCCCTAGAAAAACATAATGCGCGGTGAAGGGAATCCGGTAGGGTTCGTTGATACCGAAACTGCTCCTGAAATCGTGCATTTCATAACCATCGGCAGACCAGGTATCCCCCGGCTGGAGGTCCCGGCCGGGGAAAACCGGCACATTCCGAACCACGGGCATAAAATAGTGCCGATCAATCGTGATATATCCCTGCCTATCCCGGCCGAACTCAGATGCATACTCCTTAGCCCACTGGAAACTCTGTCCCTCATAGACTCCTGTTGCCCGTTCTGCGGTCTGGAAAACCGCTCCATGACTGCCAAGACCGTTTTCAACCCGGCGCACTTCCACGGCAATACGGTTTAATATCTCGGAGCGATGGCTTAAACGCCTATTGATATAGACATCCTCCTGCACTTTGGACAGAATCCGGTATTTATCCCCGGCTTCATGCTTATAAGAAAACTGCTCCGCCCCGGCTTGGGATGCCGCAGCATACAGAGCAAGCAAGCAGAAAACCGTTTTCAATGTTTTTTGCATAGTTACCATCTTTATATTAGATATCGGTTTAGAACAAAACAAGAATTAGGAAGTAAAAGCCAAGAAACAAAAATGAGCGATTTAAAAGTTTTATAGGTATTGACATTTTTTGCGCTATAATTTATAAAGAAAATAATGATATATCTATCATACATGGGCCCATGGCTCAGTTGGTTAGAGCTGCGGACTCATAATCCGTAGGTCCCTGGTTCAAGTCCAGGTGGGCCCAACCGGTAAGCCTTAGTCAGCTGCCCCCTGCCTAAAGGCAGGGGCTTGAGAAAGCTCAAGCATTTTAGGCATGTACCTGCTTAATCCGAAAGGTTAAGATAGGTTGACCTCGTGTCAAGGCAGTTGGTTAGGGCTATTAAAGGAAGCCTATTATTCCTTAAATCGGTATGAGATATGGCGCTGGAATTCTCAGCAACGTTCCAGACCCTATCAGTTTGAGTCTCATGCCAGGGGCAAATTTGGAGGGCATTTTATAAAATACTTTGAATAAATATAGGAGATAAGCATATTATTTAACAATCTAAATTGTTAAATTTTACGTAATTTTATGAAAAAGCTTTATGTGATAATAGCGGGAAGCCGGGTATTTAACAATTATGAAGTATTAAGAGAAGCTTTAAATGAAGTTTCGGAGGAATACGATGATGTTAATGTTATGTCAGGCGGAGCCGGCGGAGCCGGCTCTTTAGGAGAAATATGGGCTAACGAATATAATTATAATATTCGTTTGTTCCCTGCTAATTGGAACTTGTATGGAAATTATGCAGGCGCTATTAGAAATAAGGAAATGTTGGATTTTCTAGTACATAGAACAAGAGTAGAACAGTGTGATGGTAAAGTTTTATGTTTCTGGAACGGCACTTCTCCTGGAACTTTTAATATGATAAAATTATCAAAAGAAATGGGAATAGAACCTTTGATATACAAAATGGATCCAGTTACTACTTTTAAAGATTTTGGAATTAGAGGGTTAAATTATTACCCTGCTGAAAGCAGAAGCTTGGGAAAGCTCTGAAATCAAACATACACTTACTCATTCCTTTTGGAATGAGGTGGGTTGACTTCGTGTCAAGGCAGATGATTCGGATCATCAGGAGGAAGCCTCTGAGCTTTCTGAATAGGGTGCGATAAGCAGGATTTCCCTCATCGTTTTATTATAGTCAATCCGCTTAAGAAGGGCGAAGCTCAATTTCAGCTTCCTAACATGGAATAGGCGAATTCTTAAAAAAATCCGCGGATTGTACGAATTTTCATGGATTATACCGGTTCTGGGGGACTGAAATCCGTGGTAATCCGTGGGCCTTATTTAGTTATTTTTAAGGGGGACAACTATATATACCGAAAAACCTGTTTTTGAAAACCCTTGCGGCAAGGCGGTGGGCTGAAAAAACGCTCCAGATTTATGCTCATAACTACACGGCAATAACATCGATTCCCGTCTTCTTTAGAATAGATAAATCGTTTTTTTTAACATTTTTATCCGTTACGAGTATATGTATATGATTAAAATCACAAAAGCGGTAGAAAGCCCGGGTGCCGATTTTAGAACTGTCGGTAACGATAATAGTTTGTTGGGAATTCCGCATCATTAGGTTTTTTATCCCTCCTTCTTGAGGGATAGCGGCAAAACAGCCTTCCGAAGGGATAAGTCCCGAAACGCCGATGATCGCTTTATCGGCCCGGTAATTGGAGAGCGCCGATTCGGTGGCGTTGCCCATAAGGGCGTTGGTTTCTTTCAGCAGTTCCCCGCCGGTGAGGATTACTTTGTTATCGTTGGATTCCACCAGAATTTCACCGATGGCAAGCGCATTGGTAACGATTAATAGATTCTTTTTTCCCCGGAGCTGCTGCGCTATTTTGGTGGTGGTACTCCCTCCGTCAATCATAAGGCTTTCACCGTCCCGGATCATCTGGGAAACCCAGATGGCGATTCGTTCTTTCTCTTCCTCATGCTGTTGTAACCGGGTTTGGAGCGTACTAAGCTGCCATATTGATTTCCCCTCCCGCTTGAGCGCGCCCCCATAGGCCCGGTATAACAGCCCCTGCTTTTCCAAGGCAAGCAAATCCCGCCGGATGGTCATCTCCGTTACGTTACAGTACCGGGACAATTCTTCAACCTTGGCGCGGCCTTTAAGGTTGATATGATCCAGGATTTTCTGATGCCGTTCTTCGGTAAAAGCCTTGTCTTTCATACTATGATGATGCCACAGTATCGTCCGGGAATCAAGCTTTGCGATCGCTCATACACATGACAATATGCTCCTTGGCTATTTCGATCATCCGGTCTTTCCCCGGGCTTAAGAGCTTCATAAGGTCTAATTCTCCAGGACTGCCGTTCAGTGTTGCAGTTAAGGTTTCAATATATCCCTTTCTCATCACCGTACTGAAGTTTATTTTGGAGACTCCCATGGTGATGGCTTTGCGTAAATCCCCTTCGGGAATACCGGTTCCTCCGTGAAGTACCAAGGGTATGCTGGTTCTTTTCTCCAATTCCGCCAGGATGTCAAAGCGGAGTTCCGGCTTCCGTTTGTAAAGCCCATGGGCATTCCCAATCGCCGCGGCAAAACAGTCTACCCCGGTTTCCGCGACAAAGCGTTCGCATTCATCCGGGTCCGCAAGGCCGGTCATATCATGCCGCCTGCCCTCAGGTCCGTCCGCCGCTTGCCCAATAACGCCGACTTCTCCCTCAACGGATACGCCGCAGGCATGGGCTGCTTTAACCACTTCTTTTGTAACGGCGATATTTTCCTCCAAAGGAAGGAAAGAACCGTCATACATAACGGATTTGAATCCATAATGAAGACACCGTATTGTTTCTTCAAAGGTCGGTCCGTGATCCAGGTGGATACCCACGGGGATGCCGAATTTATCCGCCAAGCAGGTTACCATGGAGACGAACACGTATCCGTCCATGTAATCCACTTCGCTTTTTGCCGCCGCAACAATGACCGGCGCGCGCAGTTCCGAAGCAGCTGTTAGAATAGCCTGAGTATACTCAAGATTATTTGTGTTAAACGCGGCCACCGCATAGTGTCCGGCTTTTGCTCTATCCAGCAGTTCTTTATTCGTTACAATACTCATCAATAATCTCCTTGAATTTCCGGTATATATAGGTATATATATACATGAGAAGAGTAAATTACCCGCGTATTCATCCCTTGTGCCTGGTTTTAGCTTATCCGTACGGATGATAATGCAGTATCCCGCAGATACTTAACAATTTGCCCCCTCTCATGGGTATACATTTATACCAGAACCGGTAAAAAACCTCCTACAAAGGTATCCCCCAGCCCTACGGTGGTTGCTTTGGTTTCCGGCACTAAAAAGGAAGGGATACAGGAGGCTTTATCGCCCAGAAGATACCGTATTTCCGAAGCAAAGGTTTCCCCTGCTGTTTCAGGAGGCAGCCGGAGGGTTTCCTCGTAATCCTGCCGGGTAAAGGCATCCCCGCAGCGGAATCTGGCAGCCGCCATGGCAACCCCTCCCAGCAGGGCGTTTGTATAACCGTACGCCTCTGGCCCATAAGCTAACGCCCAATACCGGGTATGCAGGATCAGTACCGGACCGGGGAGAAGGTTCTGTAAATCTTCCAGGGCTTCCGCTACCGCTTGGGCATCGGTCAACAAGACGGTCCTGCCCAGATAGTTCTGTAATTCATCTTCATTTAAGCTATATAAGGTAATCTTTGGCGCCAGATATCGCCGGACAATGGCGCTCAGAGACGGATCGTGAAAACAAGCGTCCTCATAAAACACCGCCGCCCCCGGAGGAAGGGTTTCCATAGACTCTTTTAACCGCCTCAGGCGTTCTTCAAGCAGGGCGCTGTCCCGCATGGCATTGAAACCGGATATCAGAAAAACCTTAGCGTCAGAGAGGAAATCCGAGAGCCTCTCATGGAGGGCCATAAACGCATTATCCCTATCGTGGGTATAGATGATTCTATTGGACCTATCCGTTTCAATATGAATATCCTGCACATCAATGCGGGTTCCCCTATGAAATTGGACTATCAGATGCGGATAGGAACTTGTCTCCTGATTACTGCACAGGCTCGGGCAATCCTTGGGGAGCAGGCGGGAAACATGTTCATTCATAGTAACCAGATGTACCGCAGGAATAACCCCCAGCTTCCGCATGGCCATAGCCGCCCGCGCCGGTGTTCCCCCCAGGGTTATTTTTTTTTCAAAATTATCCGCAAAACCTTCAATAATAGCAGGGTCCGAAACAAACCGTTCGCCTCCTGTTCCCTGCCTGAGAAAACCAAGGATAGACAGGATCATATCCCGAAAGGTTGCAATTTCTCTTGGTATGCTGATTTCCCCGTCGGATATCCCCTGTTCCCGGATCATCCTTTCGATAATCTTGGAATCCCAGGTAATTTCATAATCAATATTGTTGCCCAGCCCCAGAACAATTTCACTCATGATAGAGTTAGTATATCAGAATCGAAACGTATTGTCAATAAAGAACATAAAAAAACATATTATAAGTTTGTTTATGTTCTTTATTGACATATCAGCCATGAGGGGGTATACTAAAAAATAAATATCCCCGGATTCGGGGAAACTTTTCCAACACTTAAGGAGGAATTATGAAAAAATTTATTGCCTTACTAATGGCCCTGGGCTTTTTTGCCGTCCCGGTATGGGCTGCAGGAAAGCCCGAAACGAAAAGCAGCGCGGTAACCATTGAGTTTATTCAATGGTGGGAGCCGGAATTGCCCGCCGGTTCTTTCAGGGCTATTATCGACCAATTTGAGGCGCAAAACCCGGGGATTAAGGTGAAGCTCATAAGCGGCCCCTATTCCAATACCCGGGATCAGATTGTCACCGGCGCCGCAACCGGAACCCTCGGTGATGTGGTGGGTCTTGACGGCGCATGGGTGAACGATCTTGCCAAACAAGGGGCTATTGCCCCGCTTGACAGTTTAATTGCTTCCGCCAATTTTGACGTTACGCAAGTCGCGGCGGTGATTAAGCTGGACGGTAAAAGTTATATGTTCCCGGCGGCTTCTTTTGTGTATCCCATATTTATCAATCTGGATCACTTTAACGCCGCGGGGATTGCCAATCCTCCCCAAAGCAGGACGGAATTTGTAAGCGCAGCCAGGAGTCTTACCGACGCCTCTCAAAACCGGTACGGCTGGGTTCTGCCTCTGTCTTTGCAGACTCCGAACGGGGTTCAGAATGACATTATGTCTTGGGTTTGGGCGTCAGGTAAAAGTATGCTGAAAAACGGCCGCCCGGATCTTACCAATCCCGATGTGACAGGCGCGCTGCAATTTGTGGACGGCATGTATAAAGAAGGGCTGATTTCTCCGGGAACCTTTGCTAAACAGGAACAGGACAAAGTGGAAGAATTTGTTAACGGAAGAATCAGTATGACCATTTCATCTTTGGCGCATATCAACATGATCCGGGAACGGAATCCCAATCTGAACTTCACCATCAGCGCCCTTCCTGCTGCGGACGGGTATACCGGACCGCGGGGCTTGCCCTATGCCGCCTGGGGAATTGGAATCAGCGAAAAGAGTAAGTACAAGGCGGAAGCTTGGAAACTGGTCTCTTACCTGATGAATCCTGAAGTAAACAGCAAGCTGGCATCTATCGCCCATGCCTTCCCTGGAAACGTGAACGCCAAGCCGGATTTCGTGGAATCCGACGCGCTTTATGCCAAGGCTTTTGAGATTTTCAGATCCGGCTATCTTGCCAATGAATTCACCGGTCTGCCGGTGGCTGAAGAGCTGATGCGGCTCTTTGACGAGGAAATTCAGCTTATGCTTGACGGCAAACAGACCGCCGAACAAGCCGCTGCCAATGCCCAAAAGAAATGGGAAGCGATTTTCTAAGAGTTTAATGAACCATGAGCCGATACCGCTGGGGTATCGGCGGCAGGTCAAGGGAAATGGAGGAAACACGATGCCGTTATCGAGCAGCCGGCTGCACATCATAAAAACTAAGGGGGTTCCCTATTTATATCAATTACCCACGATCCTGCTTTTATCTGTCTTAATGCTTCTGCCTATCGGCATGGTGGTTAGATATTCTCTCTATGATAATGTCATAATGAACAGCCGTCCCGTATTTGTCGGGATCGCCAATTATATTGCCGTCATACAAGACGAAACCTTCAGAATCTCCCTGGGAAATACCCTATACTTTACTATTATGAGCGTTATCTTTCATTTAATAATCGGTATGTGTTTTGCTATGCTGTTAAATGCAAAGACGTCGGCGCCCCTGTTGCGCAGTTTGTTTCGGGTATTATATATAATTCCCTGGGTTTTTACCGCTGCCATTATTGCGATCATTTGGCGGCTTCTTTTAAATCCCAATGGGGTGGTGAATTACATCCTTCGGTTTCTTCATATTAGTAACACGAATGTGGAGTGGCTCGCTTCCACCGGCACCGCCCTGCATGCGGTAACCTTTATCAATATTTGGGCGGGGTATCCTTTTTATATGGTGAGTCTCCTGGCGGGCTTACAGGGAGTTCCGGAGGAGCTCTATGAAGCCGCCACGATTGACGGATCCGGTGAAATCAGAAAATTTACCGCCATAACCGTTCCCCAGCTTATGCCCATTATTATCAGTATTTCAATGCTTGATTTTATATGGACTATGCAGGTATTTGCGCTTATATGGATGACCACCGGAGGCGGCCCTATACGGGCTACCGAAGTATTGGGGACCTATACCTATAAGCAAGCCTTCACCAAATATCAATTTTCTTCCGCCTCTGCCGGCGCGGTGATTATGCTTATTATTTCTATGACGGCGGCTTTCTTTTATATCAAACATCAGAGAGCGAGGGATTAGCGGTATGGTGAGAAGTCATAAAACAGTGATCCGCGCTCTCACCTATATCGGCTTGGTAACAGGGCTGATCTACGTCTTTTTTCCGATTTTATGGATGTTTTTTGCGTCTCTGAAATCAAATACTGAAATCTTTGCGTTACCGCCCCGGTTGTTCCCAAAGGTATTTACCTTGCAATCTTATCAAAAGATTTTTTATGATCCTGTTAAGGTCCGTTTTTTTCTGAATAGCTATGTTGTGGCGGTTATGGTAACTTTTCTCTCCCTAGTAATCGCGGTTTTATCCGGTTATAGTTTCAGCCGCCATAGCTTCAAGGGAAAAAAAGCATTAAACCTTTTTATTATCGCTACCCAAACCGTTCCGCCCATAACCCTGCTGATTCCCTATTTCGGCATTGTGGCGGCCTTGGGACTCTATGATACCTATGCAGCCTTACTATTGACCTATATGGTATTTACTCTGCCTTACGCCATATTGATGATGACCGGGTATTTCAATACTCTGCCCAAAGAGCTTGATGAAGCGGTGATGATTGACGGCGGCTCAAACTTCTTTGCTCTCTGGCGGGTATTGGTTCCCAATGCGATTCCCGGGATCGTAGCCACCGGAGTATACACCTTCCTTCTCTCCTGGAACGAATTCCTTTTCGCCCTTACCCTGACTAAATCCATGGAAATGCGGACCGTTCCCATCGGCATACAACTCCTCATGGGTCAGCATGCCTATGAATGGAATGAAATGATGGCTATGGGTATTTTAGGTTCCCTGCCTATTTTAGCGTTGTATCTCTTTGCCCAGCGTTATTTTCTTGCGGGTATGACCGCCGGCGCGGTAAAAAGCTAGAAGCGAGACGAAAGAGAAGGGTATGCTTGCGCCCGATCGCAGAGGATGAAGTCCCGTCGCCGCTGCATTGACTTGGCTTTTGCCCTGATCCGGGCGGCTCCGGGTAAAAGGTTGCGGTATATGACGGCGGCGCCTCTCGGCGCCGGGAAACTTTCTTCGGGAAATTAGTCGGCCGTCGCGGGAGCTTGGTTTATACAGAGATATCCGTAAAGGCGAATAACTTGTTCGCCTTTACAATATGTTCTGGTTGCGCGTACCTTACGGATTCGCCGCTTGCTCTAATACCTTTTGTAAGCCCTGATAACTTTGGGTAATACCGTCGTAGCGGCTACCGGATTAGTCCTCCTATTCTACAATCCAAGGGTATTTTGCAGGGGGGAAGAAGCCTGACTAAGGCAGGGAAATCAATTTTACTAAGGGCGTAGCCCTTTATGGTTTAATACCCCGCCCCTCTGGGGCGGCCACTGGGGGGTGCGGGGGATTTGTTCCCCCGCATATGCAAATATTTCAAGGAGAAATCTTCACAATACCGCAGGGCTCTGCCCTGCGGTTGTTTATTAAAATAATTTTTTAATAAACTGTTTGCGATTGAACCTTTTAGTATGCCTAAATGTTTTTTGAGTATGGCTTTATTATGGTTTATACAGAAATGCTCTTTATCTATACACACAACCATTCCGGCGATTTCATTGTCGAGTACTGCTACATAAAAGTATTCCAATACAAACATGTGCGAAAATGCTTTTGTTAATTTGTTTGTGTCTTTTGAAAAATACTTTAAGTCTTTCCCAAACCCGTCCACAAACAGCGCGCTGAACTTTTCCCGTATAGCATCACCACAATCAATTGCCCGCTTAATTTCCATGATTCCCCCTAATATTCAAACGCAGTAGTTCACCTGTCCCGTTTGGGAATACATGAGGACGGGGAGAAACCCAGGATACCCTTAAACTGCTTGTAAAAATAAGCGTCGTCGGAGTAGCCGCACTGTTCGGCGGTTTCGGAAACCGTGTATTCGCCGCTTTTCAGCATGTTTTCAGCGTTTTTAACCCTGGTTTTTGCGATGTACCGGCGGACGCTCAGGCCGGTCTCTTTTTTGAAGAGCGCGCCGAAGTAGACCGGATTAAGCCCGCTCATCCCCGACAGGCTTTGAACCGAAAGCTCCTCCGCAAAATGCCGCGCGATATAGCGGCATACTTTTTTTACCCGGCCGTCTCTGCCGGAGGTGTTGAGATTGTAAACAATCCGCTCAAGCAGCGCGTGTAAAATCAGCATAAAAAGCGCGCGGGTCTTGATATGGTAGCCCGGTTCTTTTTCCAGCCAATGAAACACCAGTTCATGATACAGCCGGATAAGCTCCTGCCGGACGCCTATATGGCTTATCAGCGGGAGCGGTAACGCGGCGGCCCGGCGGCTCTTCAGGTTTTTCGCCGCGAAAATAACGGCGAAACACTGCATCGGATGCTCCCGCCTGCTGACCGCGGCTCTGGTGTGCCCGGGCGGCAGGCAGAATACGTCTCCGGCGCGAAGGTCGTAATCTGTCCCGTCTATGGTGTAGCGGGCGCTTCCGGCGGTTACATAGGTTATATCATAAAAATCGAGGTTCGCCGCGCCGATACACCAGCCGGGAGCGCATTTTCGATACACAAGATAGTCGATGTCGGGAATAATATCTTCGTCAATTCTCTGCGGCATTGCGTATCCTTTTTTTGGGATTTGCTCAGAAATCTCTTTAGTTTATACCCTGCTTCTGGTTTTTGTCCATTCCCGGATAGCGGAAACCGCGGGTATGCTGAAAAAAATCGCTTTGGAGGAAAAATATGAAGAATACGAGGTTCCTATTGGCCGCGCTTTTGGCGGTCTGCGGTATGGTGTGGTCTATGACGGGCTGCGCGAAGAAAGAAGCCCCTGGCGCCGGTAAAAAAGAACGGGTAACTATCAAGGTCGAGGTATTTGACCGGGGTTCCGACGGCGGAAGAACGAATCCCGCCGACAACCGGTGGACCCGGTGGATTCAGGAAAAACTGCTGAAAGATGAAAACATTACGGTTGAGTTTGTCGCGATAAACCGCTGGGATGAAACTTCGGCGCTGATAAACCTGATGGCCGCGGGAACCCCGCCGGATGTGTGCATTACCTACAGCGGCGCAAACATCACCAACTGGTCGGAGCAGGGCGGCGTGTTCGATATGGCGCCGTATATCAACACCGTATTGAAAGACGCGAACGAATTTTTAGGCCCCGACCAGGCGCTGCCCGGGCGGCGTATGATAGAACGGCAGAAGAACAACGAGTCCGGCGCGATTTACGCGCTCCCCGCGCGGCGCATGAATGTTGCCCGGTTTAATACGTTTATGCGGAAGGACTGGCTGGACGCCCTGGGCTTGCCGGTTCCTAAGACCACCCAGGAATTTTACGACGCGCTTCTTGCTTTCAAGGAGCGGGACCCCGGGGGCGCCGGCGCGGGAAAGGTGATTCCCTTCTCCATGACCGGCGTCCGGGTTGATATGGACGCCTGCAACCTATTGGATTCTTTCATCGATCCCAGTTTAAGCAGCCGGGAGCGGTGGATAAACTCGGTTGCGGAGCGGAGTTTTTTGGTGCCCGGGTACAAAGAAGGGGTTCGGTTCCTCAATACAATGTATAACGCCGGACTGGTTGACCGGGATTTTCCGCTTTACAAAGACGGGGAGACCTTTGCGAATCTTATTAAAAGCGGTGCGGTCGGCGCGTTTATTCAAAACTGGGACCAAATTTACCGGGATTCGAATAATATTCTTTTGGATTTACAAAAAAACATACCCGGCGCGGATTTGGTGCCGGTGGACTGCTTTACTTCTTCGGACGGGCTGACCCATAAGGTTTGCTACGATGCCGCCGGGGCTTTTACCTTTATACCGAAATCGTCAAAGCATCCTGAAGCGGCCATGCGGTATCTGAACTGGCTGTCGAAATACGAGAATTATCACTTTATCCAGACCGGGCCGGAAGGCGCCGTGCATACTCTTGTAGACGGCGTTCCCAAGCTCAATACCGCCGCGCCGGACGGCTGGATACAGAACAGCCCGCAAAACATTGACTACACGCTTATTATGAACGGCTTGTTCCTGGGCAGCGACGAGGAAAACATCCGGGCGCTTGCCGCGGGGTACTCCTGGCCTGCGGCGCGGATTAACGAGGCCTATACCGTGGCTATGACCAACGCGCGCCCTCCGGTTGTTATCTCGCCGAAAGCGCCGCTGCTGGCCGAGGGGCCGCTGAATCAAACCTTGACGGATAAAGCGGTGGTGATATTCGCCAAGTCAATCATGGCGGCACCGGGGCAGTTCGACGCGGTGTATGACGCGCAGGTGAAAGACTGGCTTGATTCGGGAGCCCGGAAGGTGATTGATGAACGCCGGGAAAAGTACGCGGAGCCTTAACAGAGAGTAAGCCAGCGGATTGCGCGTGAATGTGCAATCCGGGGCATCTTTCCCGGTTCTCCCATGCCTGCCGCTATTGCCCCTATATACCGGCGTTTGTCTTTACGGCCGTCCGCATAACCGCGCAGGATTTCCATTCGCTTTTGGAACCGCCGAACCGGGTCTTTTTGCGGTTCCGCAGCTTCCTGAAACAAAGTTTTGAGATGATTAACCGTTACTATAGTTGTTCCCCTTAAGAATAACTAAATGAAGGCCCCACGGATTAAAACGGATTTCAGTTCCCCAGAACCGGTATAATCCATGAAAATCCGTACAATCCAAAGCCGGCATAGAACCGGCAACGGGCTACCGCGCTCCATCAACATTTTACTCGCCCTGTTCTTTACCGCACAAAGCCTTTATTCAAGAGGTCAAAACCCCTTGATGCTGTGCAGGCTCCTTGAAACCGCCTGAACGCCATATAACAACGCCTTGACCTTAACTCCTTGGTTTGTTTAATATATAACCGGGGTTCGCAGGTAATCCCAAAGCCTACGATCAAAAACAAAAAGCCGGTGTATGAGGGCTTTCAAAACGCCTGTGGGGATGAAGTACGCCGGGCTTGTTGAATCTGGGCGGGGGCCCATACGATACTATATATACAAATACATAAGTCCGAGTTAAGGAATAACATTGAAAAAACGGTTTTTATTTGTAGATGATATTACGGTGCAGGGCAGCTATTTTGCCGTGACCATTCGTTCTCCCATTGCTAAGGGGCGTCTTAAAAGCATCGAACTTCCTTCGATGCCTAATTCTTATACCCTTATCACCGGGGATGCTATTCCCGGAGCCAATCAACTGGAGGATTTCCCGGTACCAATCCTCTCTTCTATGACCCTTTCCTATATCGGCGAACCTGTGGCTATCCTGCTGGGTCCCAATGAGAGAAGACTGCGGGAATACGCGGAGCAGTGCAGGGTTATTGCCGAAGAGGGGACGCCGATCTTTTCAAGCCGGGCTTCCGAGACAATTTTCGGAGCGCGGGACATCTCGATTCATGAACATTATAAGGATACGAAAGGCGCCGGCGGCGAAGCCGCGACCGGTGAGGAAGCCAAGTCCCCCGAAACAATAAAGCAGGAAGCGCCGGAAGAAGAGGCTGAAATAACGAAGGTACAAGAGCCTGGTAAGGCGAATATCCTACAGGGGGCCTATAAAACGGGTATTCAGGAGCATTGGTATGCCGACCCTCATGGGGCAACCGCAATATTTTCTACAGGCAAAATGACGGTTTATACTGCCGGCCAATGGCCTTTTCATATCAAACAATCCGTGTCCCAGGTATTGAACCTCTCCCCCGATGCGGTGACGGTTGAGCTGTCCCGAATCGGGATGCATCTGGACGGGAAGATATGGTATCCGTCCCTGATCGCCTGTCATGCCGCGTTGGGGGCGTTTATCATCAAGAAACCGGTAAAGCTGATATTAACCAGGGACGAAGACTTCAGGTATTCTCCGAAACGGAACGCCGCGGAGATCGAATTCCGCAGCGCTTTGGGGGATAAGGGGGAACTTCTGGAGACTGAAATCAGGGTGATTGCCGATATAGGGGCTCAAGGAGCCTTCACCGATGAGATTTTAGATCGAACCTGTCTCGGCTGTCTGGGGGCATATAGAGTTGGTCCTGTCCGGCTTGCGGGAACCGCGGTGAAAACTAATATCCCGCCCCAAGGCCCTCTTTCGGGTTTCGGTTTATCCCAAGGTTTTTTTGCCTTAGAACGGCAGGTTTCCCGGATCGCCGATACGCTCCGGCAAGACCCCGCGGAATGGCGAAAAACTCATGCGTACCGAGGTAACGGGGAGCTTGCCATGGGAGTCCCCTTGGAGGAACCCCCTCTGGACGAACTTATCGACACCGCCGCAAAGGCAAGCGGCTATTACCGCAAATGGGCGGCTTATGAGCTGCTTCGGCAGCACCGCCGCGTATCGGACTGGAAGGCAAAGGACGAACCCATCAGGGGGATCGGTATAGCCGTTGCGTATCAGGGAGGCGGTTTCCTGTACTGCGGCAGGGACCGGGGAGTCTATACCGTAGAATCGATCCTGGACCAAGAAGGGTTCCTGGAAATCAAGACCAGTTTGATATCCTCTAACAATACCTATATTCGGATATGGCGGGAAATGGCCGCGGAAATCCTCTCCATTGAAGGGGAACTGGTGCGAATCCATCTTGGTAATACCGATACGGCTCCGGATTCCGGTCCCGGAAGCAATTCGAGGAATGTAACCGCGGTCACCCGTTTGGTGGAAAGCTCCTGCCGGGCCATACAGAAACGGCGGCTCAAGGAGTCTCCGCCGATTAAGGTCCGTCAATCTTGTTCGCCTGTCTTGAAAGCCCCTTGGGAGGGGAAATCCGCTGCGCCATTGGATCGGTTGTTCGACGGACAGGCTCTAACCAATCTTGGATGGGGAGCCGCGGTAGTGGAAGTGGAGATTGATCCTGTGGACTACACCCCCCGGGTTCGGGGAATCTGGCTGGAAGCAGACGGGGGGCGGCTTCTGTCGGAGAAGCAGGCCCGGCTCGCCCTTGCCCGGTCAGCGGTTCATGCCTTGGGCTGGGCCGCACGGGAAGAGCTTTACTATACTCAGGGGAAGATCCCCGATCCCTTCATCTACGGGTATGATATCCTCACCCCTCTGGAAACGCCGCCCATACATGTAGGCTTTATCCGAAAAGAAGGGCTTATTCCCAAAGGGATCGGGGAATTGCCCTTCAGCACTATCCCTGCGGCGTATGTACAGGCGGTTTCTCAGGCAATGGATCATCCCTTTGAAAAAATACCCTTGAACGCTCGAGATGTATGGGAAACAGGCAAACTCAAGAAGAAGGGGGCCGCGCCATGACTATAGAATTTATCCTCAACGAGCAAGAGGTGATAACCCAGGCGGATGCGAACACCAGGCTTATCGATATATTGCGGGAGGGCTTTCATCTTTTAGAGGCAAAAGCAGGCTGTTTAATTGGAATCTGCGGAGCCTGTTCAATTATTTTTAACGGGAAGATCGTAAAATCCTGCCTGATTCCGGTATTCCAAGCTCAGGGAAGCAAAATTGTTACTATGGAAGGTTTTGCTAAGACCGACGGGTATCAAGATATCCTCAAGGGCTTTGAAAAAGCAGGGGTAGAGACCTGCGGATACTGTGAGACCGGAAAAATCTTAATGGTCGAAGCCATCCTTGCTAAGAACCGCCAGCCGGCCAGGAACGAGATCCTCTTAGAATTCGGCGGGGTAAGATGCCGCTGTACCGAACCGGAAAGCCTGGTGGAAGCGGTTCTAGCCGCAGCGGATATTAGGCAGCGGAGAATCTATGGACGTACAGCGTAACCAGCTCTTTTTTCCCGCCACCTTTCAGGAACTGTTCGGCGAGTGGGCCGGCTGTCCCGATGGGATTCCCTTTGCCGGAGGAACCCAACTTCTTCGTTTTCAGGGCAAATGGGCGCCGAATATCCCGCGAAACATCTTCTGCCTGGATAAACTGGAAGAATTGCACCGAATCACCAGAACCGAACGGTATCTTGAAATCGGGGCTATGGTCAAGTTAAATGAGATCATTGGCCTGGGCAAGATCGTTCCCGAAGTGTTCACCCGGTGTCTGGAAGGTATCGGGGGACTCCAGATCCGTAACCTAGCCACCATTGGAGGCAATATCTGCAATGGTTCGCGGCGTTCGGATGCCTCCGCGCCTATGATAGCCTTGGACGCTCATTACGAGCTACGCGCCGCCGCGGCTGCACGGTGGATTTCCGCTTCCCGGTTTTCCGGGCATCCCGGGCCCCTGCCTATCAATCCCCAGGAACTTTTAACCCGTATTCGCATACCCTTGGACCCGTGGGATTATTCGTTATATAAAAAATTTAAACCCTCTTCATCAGGAGAAGGAGGAGGGGTCATGGTTTTTATCGTCCGCAATCAAAAGAATATACTCACCAATATACGGCTTGTATTTGCCGGGGCTTTGGTACTACAGGACAGAAACACCGAAACGCTGCTTATTGGGAAACGCCTGCCTTTAGACCGGAAAAACGCCCGCAGCTTTGTGGAACATTGGGAATCCTATCTGTCTTCCCTTACCGTTCCTTTAGACGGTTTTTTACAGGATAATATCGTAAACTTTATTGAGACCGGCCTGCTCAGTCTTTCGGATTAACAGGCGGCGCCTGCTATGATTGTGCCGTCCCTTCCCTAAATACGGTACTTTCCGTCGAATAGCTTTTGTAGCGGTTTTTGATTTTACACCGCCATTTTTTGTATGAGGAGCTTAGGGCTGCACATGGAGTTCAAAGCCTTCGTTAAACTAAAGCGCCGCTTTTTGGCGCTAGACTATAGTCCCTGAATCCCCAACCTTACGGGACCCGCGGCTTTTTACTTCTCAAAGACGGACTAAAAAAATAAAAAAGCC
>JAITHW010000031.1 GCA_031279815.1 Treponema sp.
AAAAACATCGGCGGGTTAAGCGGCTCTTTGGGCAGGCTCATAGAGTCCATGTTTTCCGCCAAGCTGTGGGAACTGTTCACCGGCTTAGGCTATGAGTTTACCAAGGGCTGCCGGGACCAAGAGTTTCGGGAACGGAAGCGGGTCATTGCGGAGGCGGATATATTTCTTGAGAACGGCGAGTATGCGATGCCGGTGGAAATCAAGACGATCCTTTCACGGGAGGATGTGGACGAGCATCTTGAGCGCATAGAGAAGATCCGGGGGTACATGGATGCCAAGGGGGACGGGCGGCGCTTGGCAGGGGCGGTCGCGGGCGGGTCGGTCGGGGAGGATGTGCGCCGGTATGCCCACAAGCACGGGTTGTATGTGCTGGTACAGAGTGGCGACGCGGTTGCCTTGGCCGAACTGCCCCAAGGCTTCATGCCCAAAACATAGTGAACCGGCGTGAATCCGCGCCGGCGGCCTTTATTATCAGTTTTTAATTTGCCGGTGGTTGGACGCGGTTCCGGAGAGGCTGAGGCAGGTGGCCGAGCCGGACTCTGAAACACCGGATGCTTTGTCTTGAAACGCCTCAGTATAATATACATCTTTGTATGAATTTATTTAAAAAAGACATTTTTGTCTTTTTTCCCGGGTTGTAATGATTATCACGGCTCTTAATCGCGGCGTTTTATCTGTTCTTCCATAGGCTTAGTATCGGCAATGCTTTAACAGGACGCCATACCGGCTATAAATCAATCCGATGCGCGGATGATCTTCTAATATATGCTTAATAATGTATAAGCTGGCATAATAATTGCTATTAATAATAATAATTTCTAATCTTCATACTACCTAACGATATACATGGAGGATATAATGAGTATTGTTGATTTTACGAAAACCCCGGTAGCCGAATTATATGGCTCCAACTGTTTTTCCAACGCCGTTATGCGGGAACGGCTGCCTAAGAATATTTATAAGGAGATCCTCGCGGTTCAGGCCGGGGAGAAAGCGTTGACCCTAGGTGTGGCCGAAGTGGTGGCTGCGGCCATGCGGGATTGGGCTTTGGCTAAAGGCGCAAGCCACTATACCCACTGGTTTCATCCTCTCACCGGACTTACCGCGGAAAAACACGATTCTTTTATTGCCCCCACTTCCGACGGACGGGTGCTGATGGAATTTTCCGGCAAGGAACTCATCAAAGGCGAGCCCGACGCATCGAGTTTCCCTTCCGGTGGGCTTCGGGCAACCTTCGAAGCCCGGGGGTATACTGCCTGGGATGTTACCAGCCCTGCGTTCCTCAAACAGGACCAGACCGGCACCACCCTGTGTATCCCGACCGCCTTTATAAGCTATTACGGACAAGCCTTGGATAAGAAGGTTCCCCTCCTCAAGTCTATTGACGCATTAAGCAAGCAGGCTATCCGGGTTCTCCGGGCTTTAGGGAACGAGACTTCTAAACGGGTGTATTCTACGGTCGGCCCTGAACAGGAATATTTTCTGGTGGATAAAGAGTTCTATGACGCCCGCCCGGATCTGATCCTCACAGGCAGGACCGTATTCGGTTCCATGCCCGCCAAGGGCCAGGAGATGGAGGATCATTATTTCGGCGCCATTAAAGAGCGGGTTGCAGGGTTTATGCGGGAACTTAACACCGAACTTTGGAAGATGGGGATTGCCGCCAAAACACAGCATAACGAGGTTGCTCCCAATCAGTTTGAGATTGCTCCGGTGTTTACCAATACCACCGCGGCGGTGGACGCCAATCAGCTTGTAATGGAGACCATTAAAAGCGTAGCCCGCCGGCATGGTATGGAAGGGCTGCTCCATGAAAAACCCTTTGCCGGAGTGAACGGTTCCGGGAAGCATAACAACTGGTCCATTGCCACCGATGATGGGATAAACCTCTTTGATCCCGGGGAGAACCCCGAATCCAACGCCCGGTTTCTCCTCTTTACCGCGGCGGTGGTTGAGGCGGTTGACCGTTACGCGCTCTTGATTCGGGCTTCCGCGGCAACCGCCGCAAATGATCACCGCCTGGGAGCCAATGAGGCTCCGCCGGCGATCATTTCTATCTTCTTCGGCGGCCCTCTGACCGAAATATTTGACAACATAGCGGAAGGCAAGAACGGCGCTCATACCGACACGGGTACCACCATAAAGCTGGGGGTTACAAGCCTCCCTAACTTGCCCAAGGATGTTTCCGACCGGAACCGGACCAGTCCATTTGCATTTACCGGAAACAAGTTCGAGTTCCGCATGGTAGGTTCTTCCCAGTCCATAGCGACCCCCAACACATACCTCAATGTGGCGGCGGCCCAGGTATTGTCCGAATTTGCGGATAAACTGGAGAAAGCATCCAATAAAAACGAAACCATCCAATCTATCATTAAAGATTCCTATTTCAAGCACCGCCGGGTGGTATTTAATGGGAACGGCTATTCCGATGAATGGGTCCGTGAAGCGGAGCGCCGGGGACTCCCCAATGTGCGGAACACCGTGGACGCGCTTTCGGTTCTTGCCAGGAACGAAATCATTACGCTGTTTGATACCCATAAAGTCTTTTCCAAGGATGAAATGGAAAGCCGTTATCATATTTACCTTGAGAAATACGCCAAACAGATAAACATTGAAGCCGGTGTTACCATAGACATGGCCCGGCGTTATATCTTCCCTACGGTGAGCGCCTATGCCGCAGGACTTGCCCGGGACGCCGCCGATCTGGCCGCCATCCACGCGGTGAGCGCTCCCCAGGAAAAACGGGCAAAACGGATTGCCGACCTTGCCTCGGAACTTTACGATGAAACCGCTAAGTTGGAAACCGTTCTGACGGACGCTCAAAATATCGAAGATATTTTTGCCCAGGCCAAAGCGTACTTTGAGAAAGTTCGCCCCGCTATGGACGCGGTTCGTATACGAGGGGATGCCCTGGAGAAACTGGCAGCCAAGGAAGCCTGGCCCTTTCCCGGTTACGAGGAACTGTTGTTTAAGCTCTAATTCGGAGGATATTTTTACCCCGGGTTTGCCCTTGCCAGGCGCATAACGTTCAGTTAGTTTAGGGTATTGTCTCATCAGTGCCTTTTATACGTTATCTCTTTACCTTGTAACGATTCAATATATTATTTACCTTATTTTATAGAAGTATTGTAGATAGTGTAGGAGAACTATATGAGCGTAAGCATCCGTGAAAAACGCGGAAAACCCTATCCCGATATATACCAAGGAGGCAAGCGTACATAGGCAGCTCTGCAGGGCAAAAGCATTTAAACACGGGTCCGCAGATTACACGGATTTTCACGGATTAATTTCACGGGTTAAAAAGGATATAAGCAATTGAATAGCGCGGATAAGGAGAATATTTCAAGG
>JAITHW010000034.1 GCA_031279815.1 Treponema sp.
CCTTGAAATATTCTCCTTATCCGCGCTATTCAATTGCTTATATCCTTTTTAACCCGTGAAATTAATCCGTGAAAATCCGTGTAATCTGCGGACCCGTGTTTAAATGCTTTTGCCCTGCAAGGTGAAAGCATTTAAACAAAGCCCGCGGATTAAACGGATTAAAAAGTATCCCCCCGCCGAAATCCGTGTTAATCTACAATTAAATGCTTTTGCCCCGAAGGGCATGGCGCCGCGCTTGATCCGCGGGATGTCCCTGTTGCCAATCCAAGGCTTTTTAGGGTATGTTGGTAATTAAAGAGGATTTTGCAGTATGGGAAAGATAAAGAGCGCCTTAGAAATTGCTTTGGAAAAAACGGACGCCATAAAAAGCAATAAGGCGGGTATCGGACAATTTGAGGCAAAGCAGCAGGGCAAGCGCCTGGCAAATGAATTCCTTGAGGATTCCAAGCAATCCCTGGAGGAAGCTATAAAAAAAGCCCCCAAGGATCAGCAGAACGCGCTGAAACAGGGTATCTTTGATGCGCTGGTATCTCAGATTACCCTCCCCATATCCAAGGGAGATGAGAAACGGATCGAGGCGGTAGGGAAGGGACTGGCGGCAATTATCAAAGACCCCCAGTTCGGCGCTCTGTATAAGCGATTCACCCAGGCTATTTCCCGGTATCTTGATGAAGCCGACCAGTATACAGAGGCAATTAAACGGCAATATGCCCCTAAACTGCGGCAAAAGGAAGAGGACATAGCCCGGCGTGTCGGCCATCATATTAAACTTGATCCTTTTCAAGATCCGGAATTTGTGACCTTCTACAATCAACATATCAACGCGCTCAAGGAAAATTATCAGGCCGTGGTAGAGCAGATCCGGGAACAGGCGATACTGCTGTTTCAGCCGTAATCCCGGCCCGGTGAAGCAGAGCCATGCCGAAATCCTTTCGGCGCACCGAGGCTTTATTCGCGGGCCTTTTTACCGTTGAGCAGCCTCCCCATGACGGCCGCTATGGTCTGCTGAAATACGATGCCTAACAGGGCCGGAAGAGCCGCGGTTTCGGGAAAGTACTCGATAGCAATGGTGGTGGCCGCGCTGATATTGCGAAGTCCCGTGGCAAAGAAGAGGGTTATTTGTTTTTCAGGGTTAAGTCTTCCTAGGATACCCGCCAGTTTTGAAAAACCGTATCCAAAGACGGCAAAAAGAATACAAAGCGCCGCGATGGCCCATACTTTGGGATCTCTCAGATGAACCTGGGGCGCCACTGCCGAAGCATTGGCGGCGATCACTAAGAAAATGCAAATCTTTGAGAGGGGATTCAAATAGGGACTTATCAGGGGCGGTATTTTTCCCCGGCTCGCTTCATGTACCGTAACGCCTAGTATCGTAGGGAGCGCCACCATGCAGATCAAAGAAGCGGCTATGCCGGTCATGTCTAAACTCACCTGGGTTCCCAAAAGCAGGGACATGGTGCCGGGGACCACCAGAGGAGTGGCGATGGTATCCAAAAAGATAAGAGCCAGCGCCAGCGCGTTATCGCCCCGGTATATGGAAACCCATATAAAACCGGATACCGCGGTAGGTACCGAAAAGAGCAGCACATACCCTGAAATAATACCGGTATCTCCCTTGAATATCACGATACAGAGGAGAAACACCAGCAGAGGGATAATAACATGGGCGGAAATGAAAAAAATGAGGAGTGTAAAAGGGTCCGCCACCGCGCTAACCAGGTCTTTAAGCCGCAATTTAAGGGCCCCCGATAGGGTCATCACCGAAAAAAGCCACGGGATGAGGGGCCTGAGCTTGATAAACACTAAGGGCAATATAAAACCCAGCAAAACCCCTGCGGGGGTCAAAACCGGCATGAACCGTTCAAGCCGAGTATTCACGGCGGCGGCTATTTCCGAATTTTTCTTTTTTGTAATCATAGTATTAACCACGTACGAAATTATCCCTGACGCACATGTCGGAGACATATATTAGTAATTACTATATTGTCAGTTGTGTGTCAAGTGATAATTTTGAAATGGGTTTCACTTCCACCAGATTGGTATGCTGGGGATTACCTCGCGCAAGAGGGGTGGGCCGTTGAGCGGTGAGAATATTGATAGAACCGGCAATGTCAATACCCGATGCATCCGGCGTGTACCACGCGCCTTGAGACAGAGCCGCCGCGCCTCGAATGATCCTCAGGGTAACCTGCGCGGGAACATGGATTTTCCCCCGGTCATTCCACACCTCTACAAGGTCCCCGTCCCGTATACCCCGCAGGTCCGCGTCATCAGGGTGGATCCACAGACGCTGAGGATCAAGTTTTTCAAGCCGCGAATTCTTGTGGTGGATCGAGTGGGTGCGCCGTTTTGTGTGCCAGCCTATCAGTTCAAGGGATATGTTGCGGCGAGCGGGTCTTCAGGCCCTTCAGGACAGGGGAGATACCCGGGAATGGCCGGAACCTCCTCATGCCGTCCCAGATTGTAGAGTTGCGGGGAAAAAATCTCGATCTTGCCTGAAGGGGTCGGGAAAGGATGACGGGCAAGATCCCGGATCTGTTCCTCATAGGCAATGCAGGGTTTCCGGCCTTTGAAATAATAGCCTCCTTCCCGCTTAAAAGTCTCATAGTCCGGCAATTCCGGTTCCGCTTTACGGCAATCCGCGTAGATAGCTTCCAGCCGCTGAGGATACCCCTCATACCCGCCGGACCAGGCATCCCGGAGGCCGAGACGTTGGGCCAGAGCTTCCAAAAACCGATACTCGAAGCGGGAACCGAACAGCGGTTCGATTACCTGCCGGTTGAACAGCAGATAGTTACCAAAATCCCAAGGAGGAGCGATGTTTTCATCCTCAAAAAAAGAAGGCGCCGGCAAGAGGATATCCGCAAACCGCGCGCTGGGAGTCATAAACACATCGGAACAGAGGATGAATTCGCATTTGCCGGTATCCTTGAGGAGTCTGATGGTGGCATTGATATCCGAATGTTGATTAATCAGCGTATTGCCCGCAAGGTTGAATATCATTTTAATATTCGTCTCCAGCCTTTCCACTCCCTGTAATCCGTCGGTCTCCGGGGTCATCTCCAAGGCGGATTCTATAGCCCGGGTCCAGAGAAAACTGGGAATTCTGCCGGGATAGGGATTAGGCGGGACTGGGTAGCCCTGAAAGGCAGGTCCCCGGACCCCGCCGGTTCCTGCGGCGCCTCCTCCAGGAATGCCTACGTTCCCTGTCAGGCAGGCGAGCATAGCCAGAGTACGGACCGTCTGTTCCCCGCTGCCGGTACGCTGGGGGCCAAGCCCCGGCAAGAGGCAGGCGGGTTTGGTTGTGGCGTACCGCCGGGCAAGATTTACCACGGTTTGAGCAGGCACGCCGGTAATAGACTCAGCCCATGCGGGGGTTTTAGATATCCCGTCTCGGCGGCCGAAAAGATATGCTTGGTAGCTTTGGTTAGGAGGAATTCCCGGAGGAAGGTGAGCCTCGTCAAAGCCCAGACAGAAGGTATCCATGAACCGCCGATCCTGTAAGCCTTCAGACCATATCACGTAGGCCATGGCGTCCGCCAGAGCCGCATCAGTGAAGGCCGAATCCCGATCCATTCGCAGTTCAGGAAACGTACTGTATCGCTCTGCCGGGGATCAATGACGATGATAGGGGTCCCCTTGTCCCGTACCTTGGCAAGATATTGACACTCCCCACGCCTAAAGGCGGGGGATTCTTGCTTCAACGATAACTGCCAGGGGTATAGCTTGGTTTTCGCAAAAACTCCCTACAGGGAGCTTTTACGGCGGTTCCAACCCATGCTCCCCGGTCTTACTGTATCTCCACAAGCGTAGATTCCCGTGTGTCCCACGGTACGTTTATAAGTAGTATATCACAGGGAGGATAGATATGACAAGCCATCAACT
>JAITHW010000037.1 GCA_031279815.1 Treponema sp.
GATTATCAGAAAGAATTCATTGACACCGTAAGGATACGGATAATTCACGGCGTTGCCGAACTCCCTGAAGAAAATAGAGGCTGCGCAATTATCAGGGCCTTTGATAATTTGGGTATCAATTTTATCCCTATACAAATGGGACAATATGTAGAATTTGAAAACCCAAAAAGAAAATTGATAAATGGGGAAACCATTGATATTGTCATAAAACAGCCAACCACTACCGCAATTGAAGAAGCGGTCCTGGAGCACAGAGGGAATGGATTTTACCATGTTCCCAATGTCCTTGCCGACAGGTCAACTTTGGAAGGTGTTGATTACCGCGCACCGGGCGATCTCATAGCTATTGAGGCGGTTTTCGATAATGAGGGGAATGAAATTGATATTTTTGAATTCCGCAATGATACGGTGCGCCTGGATGATAAAGAGGCCGAACATCCAATAAAGGCTTTCGGGATACAATATTTGAAGCCATATAAATTCTTTGTCCTTTCCCAAAACCTGAATGATGAAGATGAAGCCTTACTTAAATTGCATCAAGGGGATGCTGTTTCAACATTCCATTATAAATATAAGGTTTCTGAAGGGGATGTAATTACCGTTTTATCAGGGGCCAACACCAGAAAAACAGTAATAAAACGGAGACATGCTGATTATGATGATATTTTGCCGGATTATTTTGTATCCGGTATTTCATATATTGCGAATTCCCAAAAGGTATTTATTGAAGGCGAAGATTTTATCATTGTAGGCGCAAATAAAATTCATTGGATAAGCGATCCTCCAGTCGAAGGGGAAAATTTATCCGTAACGTATGAATATTATCCCACATACCGGGTACATAAAAGCATCCCGCAGTTACGAACCAGCGAAGATCAGAGGATACCCAGAAAAACGGTGCTGAAACTTTTTTCCGCTTTCCAGGAAAGCCGGGGTGTAAACCAGCGGCAGGGGGCCACATCATGATTAAAATGAATATCGCTGTTAATGACCAGTCTCTTTATCAGATATTGGCCCAGTTATCACCTTTTGGCAAAAACCTACCCAGGACCGAAGGAGCCGCTAAAACCGCCGCGTCCGTTATCCGGGATGCCTGGCGCGGTTATGCAATGGGGGGAAGCCTGGGCGGGATTGAAAAACTGAAAAATCCAAGCGGCGGATATGCCAGGAGCATAAAAATAAATCAAACCGGGCCGCTTTCTTATGAGATATTCAGCGAGGCCCCAATTGCGGAATGGCTGGAAAAAGGAACGCCGGCTTTTGATATGAAAAAAACCCACACCATAGGGCCAAGATCAAGGGTTTCGTTGAAGGGATACCCCTATCTGATTGTTCCCTTCCGGTGGGGTACTCCCAAAACGGTAGGCTTCAGAAATGTTATGCCTCAATCTGTCTATAACATCGTAAAAAACAAAAAGAAATACAGGCAAACAAAAACGTTAGAAACTACTCACTATGAACCCAATGCTCGTGGTGAGAATGTTGAAAGACACGAGTATAGTGGCACAGATGATAAAGGTATATGGGGCGATCAGCTTAAAGCCGAAATGGGTGAAGACGTTACTCCGAACATGGTAGGAATGTCCAATATGGCAGGACAGGGTGGTAAATCATCCGGTTATTTCACATTCAGGGTTATATCATCCGATCCCAGCGCAAACCCGCGAAGCTGGATTCATCCCGGCATACGGGCAAGGCCCGTAACTGAAACAGTGGCACAAATTACCAAAGAGCCGGTAAGTGATCTCATTGATAGCGCGCTGCGTGGAGACCTGGGCTTATGATTTTTTATTTGAATAAGGGAAGAATCCTTGAAGAGGAAATAGTCAGGATCATAAAGGATTATTTTACCGCTATTGACTTGGCAGATGACTATAATGGCGTTTCCGTAAATGTAACCAATGAACACCCCTTCAATACCATTAATGGTTCCGGCGATATTCAGGCGGCAAGCCTATTCCCTGCCGTAGTTGTAACCACTTATGAGGAGGCGAAACCCGTAAAACTTGCCAATCTCCCGGAATCCGGCATAGAGCCAAGAACCTGGGCATGGACAGAAGAAGATGTTGACCGGCTGATTGAAGAGGGTTATGACGTAACGCCTAAAGTAGTGGAGAAAATAAAGGGCTATTACACGGCAGAGAGGGACAAACTGTATGGCGTGTGTTTTGGGGCGGTACGCCAGGACAGAATATCAATAGAGATATGGAGCGAAAACATAGCCCTTAAAAACCAGATTTACGAAAAAATCCGGGATTTTGTGTGCTGCATGATGAAACGAATTTTGGAAGAGGGTAAAGAATTGACCATCTTTGATGATTCGATTTATGGACAGCGCAGCAATACCTTTAATTACGATTTTGGAGTGAGCCTGGCCGGAGGTCAAATAACCTTTGAGGCTGATTATGTAATTGAGCAATCGGTAATCGATACAGATTTAGCCGATCTGAACGGAAAATATTTATTGGAGGTAATCAATCATGCCAAAGAGTACGCAGACACAACACGAGCAATCATCAGACTTGGGTCCGGGAACGGAGAACCGGCAGAACCGGGAAACCCAGGAACAGGAGAAGGGTAAGGAGGGAAAAAGCCCGGAGAAAAAAAGAAGGGAAAGCAAAGTCCACCGGTTTTCCCAGGGGAAGGGTTTTTATACTCCCCCAAAATCAGAACGAAAAAAACCCGCTTTGATGACGGTGGATCAGTATTTGAAGAAGGCGGGACATGACAGGGGTATTTCAGACCTTGTGAGGTCGTTATACAAGACGGATGTTTTAACCTTTGAAGCATGGGCAAACAAAGTTAAAACCATGCTTAAAAAGAGAACTTAACGGGAGGTTTTAATATGGCAGTAGGACCTGCAATTTTTCAGACCGTAGGGCAGCGGAGCGAGCATTATGTTCCCGGCGCATATTCAAGAAGTACGGCGGTTGGCGGCGTAAGCGGCGGGGTATCCGCGAACATCGGCGTTATTTTGGGCCGGTCAAAAGGCGGAGAACCCAATAAGCTGTTTGCCTTTTCCACTTTAAGCGAGGCAAGGGAAACCCTGGTAGATGGCGATCTTTTGAAAGCCGTTGCCCATGCGTTCAATCCTTCACCGGAGTATGCCCCGCAAGCGATACGGGCCATGGTAGTGAACGGAAACACCCAGGCATCCAGCGTTTTAACGGCGGGCAACAGAGAAATTCTGCGCCTGAAAACCGCGTCATGGGGCGTTGTGGCAAACACTATAGCAAGGCAGATTGTCAATGGTACGAACATTGGCACCAAAAAGCTGAAGTTTTCAGTCGGAGAAATTGAAGAAAGCATTGACAATATCGGCAAAAAGTCATTGATGATTCAGTATACCGGGGACGGGACGGCGGCTGTTTTGGATATAAACAACATCGGCCTTTCCGTGGAAGTTACCAAAGACACAAACCAGCCTTCAATCGACATTGAGGGATTGGAAAAACTCCGGGTAGGGGAACAAAAGGTATTCACGATCTCCATTACAAACCCTGAAGCGGCAGCAGTGGATATTGTGGCAAAAATGGAATTCAAGGGTATCGATCTTGCCCTCTTCACATTTGAGTATTACAATACCGGAACATCCGCATGGGAAGCCCTGGATGTGAGTACGCCTTATGGCGGCCCTGCCGGATTTGCCCTTGCCGATACCACAATGCAATTCCGTGTTACCCCTCTTGCCGGGGCCGAGGGCGGAATTCTGGAATACGCCATTACCCTGTTAGAGGTAATCGACGGCGTCCAGTCTGCCAATGTCATTACCAAAACCACTTCTGGCCAGACGGAGATAGCGGCGGAGGGAAAACCTTATGCCTCATACTTCATCCCTGCCTATGATGTGAATTCCGGCAGCCTTTTCCTTCCCTTTGAGAATTTTCCCACGATTGAGGAACTCATACAGCGCCTTAACGGGACCGGAGAATTCGCGGTGATCAAACTTGATGAAGAGGCCAATACGCCTTCCAGGGAACTTGATCTTGTGGATTCAATGGATATTATCGAGGCGCGGACATTGACCAGCAATTTCTATGCCCTTTTCTATGCCCTGGAAAACAGCCCCTGGGTAGGCCGCGGGAATGTTGAAAAAGTGGACGGAGCGCCGAATATCATGCCGGATAATGATCCTGAATGGGTATTCTTTGAAGGCGCGTCAGCCGGATCATATACGGTGAACGATTGGAACAAAACGCTTGCGGCCCTGGAAGCCGAAGAGGTACAGGTGATCGCTTCCCCGGTTACGGATCATGCCGTGCACTTCCTTGTATCGAACCATTGTATAGCCATGTCCAATGTCCAAAACCGCAAGGAACGGACAGCCATTCTGGGCGGGAGAATCGGAGAAACCATTGAAGAGGCTGTTGAATTTGCCAGGTCATTGAACAACAGGCTGGTTTCATACTGTTATCCGGCAATTTCCGCTTCATCCCCTCTTGACGGGGCCACAGAAGAACTTCCCGCCTCATATTTCGCGTGTAAGCTGCTTGGCATGGAATGTACCGTTGCCGTTAATGAACCGCTTACGAATAAATCGGTAAGCGTTTTGAGGTTCCTGGTAAAACTCAAAATTACCGATATGGAAAAACTCATCATCGGCGGCGTGCTTTGCGGCGGCGTGATAAATGATAAGCGCCTGAAGGTTATCAGGGCCATGACTACCTATAATGGCAACCAGTTGCAGCATGTGGAAAGAAGCATGGTAAGAGAGGACCTGTATATGAACCGGGATATTCGGTTGCAGTATGAAGGCGGCGTTGGCCGGCCAGGTGTTGATAAACTTTCAGACCTTGAGGAAACGCTCCAGACAGCGGCAAGGGGATGGAAGGGAGAAGGGCTTATCATACCAACCGATGATGGGGAGAACATTTGGGGCGTGAAAATAAGGAAAAACGGGGATAAGAATTACATCGAATTCCACCGGAACCTTACGGCTCCAAACAACTTCTTCTTTGTAACGGCGTACAATTATGTGTACGATTCCGGCACCGCAATGGAATTATAGGAGGATTGAAATATGGCGTTGCCTAATGTTACGGGTGAGATAATTGCCCAGGGGTTTAATTGTCATGTCCGGGTCGGTACAAACGCGTCCGATGCTGAAACTATTGCCCTGGTTGCGTCTTTCCAGGCGAATGAGGATTTTCAGGTACAGGAAGCTACCTGTTTGGGGAACCTTGGCCCTGTAGCCCTTGATCCCCAGGGGTATACCTGTTCGCTGACCATTGACGGTTTCTTGCCGTTCAAAAAAATTCTGGACGGCGCAATGCAGTATGCCGATGGAGGGAAAATAGCCCTGATGGATATTATGCCGACCAGGGCTAAATTCATGGATGCCGGGGCGATCCAGAAAATCGCATACCTGGACTTTTACAACAAGAAGGCCGGAAAGGTTCTTAAATCTTTTGAAGGCGTTTTGATCACAAGCGGCAGCATCAATGTTGACGGCAACGCTTATGCCAGAAACGGCGTGCAGGCCAGGGCCCTTTCAGCGGCTTAATAGACCAAGCGCCCCTTTCCGGGGGCGCTGGTTTTGAAATTGTACAAGGGGGAAAAAATGAAAGTAGTTAAGAAAATTGAAACCAAAAACCCGGTTGAAAAACTTACGGAAGAAAAAAAAGACGATCTCTTTACCGATATGATTATGGGTAATGACGCGACTGATGAAGTGGAAACCAGCCGGGGAAAGTTTGAGATAAAATATCCCAGGGCAGCCGATATTGTTATGATTGGCAACCTTACGGCTTTTCGGCGTAATTATAAGCCGGTTGAAAGTTTTGACGCCGAAACTGAAATGGTCAACGTGATGGCCTCTACCCTGGATGTAGTGGTAGTAGCCGGGCCGCCTTGGTATGAAGAGGCAAAAAAAGCAAACCAGCAATTTTCTTTTTTGGAGGTGCCGAGCCGGGAATTCCTTGCGGAACTCTACAGCAAGGCATATTCCTTTCGTGGAGAAGTTGAACAACGCTTTAGTGTGGGTAAAAGACCAGCCAATAAACGAGTATCTTCCAAAAAGGGCAATGATGACGCTATGGACGGCGGAGCATTTGGGTCTCTCACCAACGAGCCGGCACATTCGGGCGCTTGATTCCTGGCAAATCCGGCTAATATACGAAACCGCGATGTGCTTTCCGTTGGAAGGTCTCCGCAATGCTTTCCATGACCGTAAAAGGTCTCCCGCCAATTTTGATGACGAGGATTTATTGGAAGCCGGATATTCCCCTGAAGAATTCGCGGCCATAAGGGGCGGATGATGAATAAGGTTGGAATAGAATTAAGCGTTGAAACATCCGGGATAGCATCCGCGGAACGAGCCGTTGAATCCCTCACCCAGGCCATGAAACAGGCCAAAGCAGAAGGGAGGGATGAAGATTTTGTCCGATTACAGATACAGCGTGATACCCTTGCGGCCAGCACATCCGGTTTCAAGAGGGATACCCAAAAACTGTTTAGCGAACCCCGCCTACAGACAACTACAAGCAGCGGCGCAACCGTCCTTAAAATGGATTCTGACCAGGCAACGGTTTTCAAGGATCTGAATACCACAATAAAAAAACTGACCAGTGTATATGTCGATCAGGTAAACAATAAAGACTTCCATGGCGCACAGGAAACATTCTCGCAAATACAGCAGAAACAGGGAGAATATAAAAAGGCGGTGGATGAAGCCACAGCCCCGCCTATGTCCAAAAGCGCCCAGGATGCAATAAAGGCAATCGGTATCGGTCAGCTTGCAAACGCCATCAATGACGGTTTCGCGCGATGGGCCGGATCCCTTGACCGTTCCGGGATAATAAATCAGTACGGTTCCGGTGATATTATGGGGGGGCGTTTATCTGAAAAAAGGAGACAGGCCGATCTTTGGGGAGGTTTGGCACAAACGGGGCTTGGGCTGGCAGGAGGAATCATAGGACTTACCCCGGCTGGAGCATTTATTGGTGGACCAATGGGCGGCGCAATGATCGGATCAGCCGCAGGAACTGCCATAAATACGGGCCTCCATGCCGGCGTAAATAAAGAGGCAACAGAAAATGCCTATGCCGGTTTATGGTCTCA
>JAITHW010000076.1 GCA_031279815.1 Treponema sp.
AACCCGGTTGGTTATTTCACAAGTCCTGCAATTTCTCGCCCCGGCGCTACGCTTTGGGGCTGCGAAATTGCGTTTTTAAGCGGAAGCTGTTCAGAAACTGAAGTTTCTGAACAGCTCTAGTGTATAATTAAAAATCCCCCGAACCTATTTTCTCCTGTTCACCGCCAGCCTTACGCCATATTCAATAGCGTTGACCAGGCTTGATTCATTGGCGGATCCCTGCCATGCGCGGTCAAAGGCAGTTCCGTGATCCACCGAGCTTCGTATAATGGGAAGCCCCAGGGTAATATTAACCCCGTTAACCGCCTGCCATTTACCAGCGGCCTTGTCATACTGAAAACCCAGCACTTTGAGGGGGATATGCCCCTGATCGTGGTACATGGCAACCACTATGTCATACATACCTCCGTGGGCCTTGGGAAAAACCGTATCCGGCGGAATTGGGCCTTCGGCATTAATACCTTTTGCTTTTGCCGCCTCTATGGCCGGCCTGATTTCCTCGATTTCTTCGGTTCCAAACATGCCGTTTTCCCCGGCATGGGGATTAAGCCCCGCCACGGCAATTTTTGGATCACCTATGCCAAGACCCTTACAGGTGTTATGCGCCAATTCTATTACTTTCAAAACACGATCCTTCTTGACCCGATCGCAGGCTTCCCGCAGAGACACATGGGTTGATACATGCACTACCCTCAGGGCTTCGTCGGCAAGCATCATGGAATAATCTTTTGTAGCGGTAAGATCGGCATAAATTTCAGTATGGCCCGAATAATGATGTCCCGCCAGGTTAAGGGCTTCCTTGTTCAGGGGATTGGTAATGGTAGCGTCAATTTCACCTGCCAGGGCAAGCTCAATCACTTTTTTCACTGATGTAAAGGCCGCTTCTCCGCTCATGGCGTCTACTTTGCCTATTTTGAGTTTTTCCACCTCCACGTTATGCAAATCATACACGTCAATGGTTCCACATTTAAAAAGACATTCTTTAACCGACGACACCGGATGGATAACAATATCCTGCCGTTTTATCGCCTCCCTGGCCGCTTTTTCCATGACCCTGGCGTCACCGATAATAACCGGATGACAAAGATCATAGATTTTTGTCTGTCCCAGGGCCTTGACGCTTATTTCAGGTCCTATTCCAGAAGGATCTCCCATGGTAATACCCAATATGGGTTTCTCGTTCATTGTGCAACTCCTAAATAGTTTAAAATTTCTACAAGGGAATTGGGGTTTCCAAATCTTCCGCTTTTGGTAATGATAAAGCGTCCGGCATAAGCCCCGTCCGCAATCCGCCCCAGGGGAATACCTGGACATATTTCGGCTAACGGTTCTATGCCGTTTATGCCCAAGCTCCGGCATATTCCGAGGGAAGTGTCTCCTCCGGTACTGAGGATCACCGGAAACTTGAAGGCGTCACAAAGTTTCCCGGTCAGGATTCCCAGAGCTTCGGAAATTGCGGCGCTGGCGTCATCCCCTTCAGCGTAGTTTTTGACCAATTCTCCCACGGGTACTTCGGCACGAAACATGCTTTCCACGGCGATTATACAGAGTTTTGCATTTTCTTGCATACACACAACCGCTTCATCATAAGCTTCTGTGATAGCCGCCTCTGTTTTGCCTTCCGCAATTAGCCGTACTCTAAATCGTATAACAGGAACCGGCATGGCCCGGGAAAGGGTAGAAATCTGGACAGCGGTTTCTCCCTGCCGTGTACCGGCTATAACCAGTACCGGTGAGAGCGGCGGTGTAAATACGGGGGGCTTATTACCGGAACTCCCCGCTTTAGCCTTGCCCATATCACGGGCAAACTGATTGGCCATTCCAGCGGAACCCGCCAAAATATGGGGCCGCCCAAGAGCTGTCGATGCTCTGTAAACTATTTCCAGATCCTCATCATTGACCGCATCGGCAACAAAGACCTGGATATCATTATTGTTACGTGCAATAATAAAATCGACCACCGCCTGGAGACCTTTGCGTATTTCATCCAAAGGGATATTTTCCGTCTTTCGGCCTGTTCCTTCGGCAAAAATTTGGACTGCGTCAATACCGCCCGAACCGGTATTTCCCCCCGCATAGAGCCGGCCCTTTTCCAATACGCTCCGGTTTGCGGGAAAAGACGGCGCCGCCAGCGCCAGGGGAATATCCAGGGCATCCATCACCGCCGCAAGCTCCCGCCCCGGATTGCCCCGAAGCACGGAATCAACTTTTTTATAAACAAAACAGCCTTTTTGGAAGCCAAGCCGTTTCATGGTCCCATACACGGCGCGGTAGGCGTCATCAGGATTCATCCCCCGGCTGTTGGTATTGATAGAAATAACGTCGTAATCTTCCAGAATACCGGAATCCGCAGAATCAGAACGGATAATAACCAGAGCTGAAAAGTCCTGTTTGACAAACTGTATAGCCGTATCATTTGCGCCGGTAAGATCATCTGCCAGTATAAGTGTTTGGTTTCCAGACATACGGTCAGTATACATCTATAATCCCTGTTTTGGAAGCATAGCAACTACATTGATTGTTATGCGAAGGGTCCATACCCCGCCCTTCAGGGCGTTATAAAGGGTATGGACCCTGAGACATATACCTTACCAAAACAACATACCCCGTCCCTTCAGGGCGGGGTTGTTG
>JAITHW010000138.1 GCA_031279815.1 Treponema sp.
GCCGATTCGGGAGCTGGAAACCTTCGCGGAAGCCTTAGCCCTTATGGATTTTCACAGGGACATTAAAATATTCAAAAAAAACGAGATTGGGGATATTCAGCGGGCCCTGCTGAAAATTCGGGACAGTCTCAAAAAGGGGATTAATGAAATTCAGCAGGAGCATCTTTCCCAGAGTCTGCTCCTCAGCAAACGGCTTAACACGGTGGTAATTGAATCCTTTGACACAATGGAATCCATAACGAAGAACACCGACACGATGGATACCAAAGTCAAAACCCAAATGGAATCGGTAAACGCTGCCTCTGATTCGATACAGCGGATTGTGGAACACACGGACTCCTTTGAAAAGACCGTGCATAATCAGGCGGCTTACATCATTCAATCTTCGACCGCCGTGGAAGCGATGGTTTCGGAGATTGGTTCCATCCGGTCTGTGGTGGAACGTACGGCGAAAACCACGGATACCCTTGGGGGGTCTTCGGAAACCGGTCATAAGATGCTGATTAAACTGATGGAAGAGCTGAAACAGATGGAGGAACAATCCGCAATGCTCCAAAGCGCCAACAAAACCATCGCGGATATTGCGGGACAGACGAATATTCTCGCGATGAACGCGGCGATTGAGGCGGCTCACGCCGGAGAGTCCGGCAGGGGTTTCGCGGTGGTTGCCGGGGAAATCCGCAAGCTGGCGGAGATTTCCGCAAAGGAGTCGGATTCGATTTCCGCGGAGATCAGGAAAATGGGGAATGCGATAGCCCGGATTGGGCAGTCCTCTCAGGAAACTGTGGACACCATGGCGTTAATCTTTCGGGAGATAAGCGCGATGGGCGCTTCCTTTGCCCAAGTGAATCAGGCGGTTGAAGCCCAGTCCGCCGGAGGCGTACAGATTTTGACGGCTCTGAAAGATGTACAAGCCATGACCGGACAGGTGCAAAAAGAATCCGGAATTATCCATGAGCAAAGCGGGTCCATACAGGAGGAAATAGAAAAACTGCGGCGGATTTCTCAGGAAATAACGAATATTGTCTATGAGATGCGTCTTGCCGGCGGCAGCATCACCGTCTTTTTAGAAAACGCCAAAGAACTCGCCCAGGAACCCGCGCAAGGGGATTAAAAAGCGCCTGCCCGCGGGTTTTAGAAAAGCGTCATAGGTGCTGACCGTAAGCAAGCGGTAGCTGGATAGGGCGCAAAGCGTCTCGTGTTGCCGGGGGCGCGGGGGTCTTAGACCCTTGCTAGATATATAACCGGCATATACCGGTTATCCATGCAGTATCACCGCAATGTCATTGACGTTTGTACCGGTAGGCCCGGTTTTAATCAGCCCGTTAACCGCCTCAAGCCCGTAGTAGGCATCGTTGTTGTCCAGGATGTCCGGGATTTTAAGACCTTTTTCCTTGAGACGGCGTACGGTGCGTCCGTCCACAATACCGCCTGCGGCATCGGTTGGTCCGTCGGTACCGTCGGAACCGGCGGAAAACACAACGGTCTTGTCCATGAGCGCAATTCCCTCTGCCGCGGCCAGAGCCAGTTCCTGATTGCGTCCGCCTTTGCCTTTACCTTTAAGATGCACCACGGTTTCTCCCCCGAAAATAACCGCGCAGGGAGGTTTCAGACTATTTGTACCGCTCCCGATGTTCCGGGCTATTGCCGCAATGAATTTCCCCGCGTCCCGGGCTTCGCAATTCATATCGCTGCACAGGATATGCGGCGTATAGCCGAGCGCGTAGGCATTATCCGCGGCGCTTTGACAGAGGGTCCGCACACTGCCGGTAATCACCGACTCAACATTGTCAAGGGACTTAGGGGTTTCCTGGGCCAGATACTGCCGAATCCGGTCGTTCAGCGTGAGCTTGTACTTGTTCACCACATTAAGAGCCTCTTCGGCGGTGGACAGGTCCGCTGCGGCAGGACCGGAAGCTATCGAATCCAGCCGGTCTCCCAACACGTCCGAAAGCACCACGGCGAATACCTTTGCCGGCGCGCATAATTGGGCAAAACGCCCTGCTTTTACCGCGGAAAGCCGCTTGCGTATCATGTTTATTTCAACGATATCCGCTCCGCTTCCAAGCAGCTGCTTGTTTAGTTCCGCCAGATCCGGAAGGGCGATACCTGCCAGGGGTTTTTCAAAGAGCGCGGACCCGCCGCCTGAGATAAGCAAGAGGAGTTCATCCCCTTTTCCCAGTCCCCGGGCCAGTTCGATGGCCTTGCCGGTTCCCAGGATCGTGTTTTCATCTGAAAGAGGATGCCCGGCTTCTATGATTTCAAGGCCCGGTATGGGTTTTTCCGCGTGTCCGTATTTGGTGATGACCATGCCTTTTTTCACGGCATCTCCCAATTCCTCTTTAGCGGCCTGCGCCATGGTCCACGCGGCCTTGCCTATGGCAACAAGATAGAGATTGCCGGTAAAAGCGTGGTTTTTCAGCGCGTTACGCACCGCTTCCTGGGGCAGATTCGCCGCGATTGAGCGGTTTATCAGCGTATATGCGTCTTGATACAGTTTTTCCATAAAATACCCCCTTTGATAATCGCAGCCAATGATCCTACTGCATAGGATAAATGTATTAGAATATATGATTAAACACAACATAAAATTGTCAATAAAAAAGAACGGATTGCCTGTCTTATTCATAACCACCCGCTCATTACTCCTTTCGACAAGTTCGGGGAGCAAACCCGGCAACCGGCTCACTACCGTCAAAACAACGCTTCAAGAGAACCGCGAATCATCGCCTAGTATCAAAGAATTACGTTTTTGCGAGCGGTTACACACGGGCGCTTTGCAGCGTTACACACAGACGCTTTGCAGCGTTACACACGGGCGCTTTGTAACCTTGTATTAGGATAGCCGCTAATGCTTGTGTGAGCATTAATTCGCAAGGTTTCGCGCGGAGGCATGGAGGAGGTCTCTGTGCCTCGGTGAGAACTATTCCGCAAAAGACCGGTTCCGTCCGGCAATTCCTCCTGTTATAATTAAACTCAACGAAATAACATAGGGTTCGCGGTTATTTTTTCGTCGGACCCAGATTACTAAAGTTTTACATTGGAAAGAGGGCAGCCATGTGGAGTCTCTATGACACCTTACTGGACCGGATTCCTGAAGGGATAACCGTTACCGAAACCTTTATGGGAGATCATTGGATTGGGGTACACACCGATGAAGACGGCGCAGGACTCGCTATGCGCATCAATAGTACGGCCATCCCGCGGCGGAAGCAGGGCGTTTATGCGGGTATGACCCTGAAGGAGCTTGCAAAAGCGGCGAAATCCTGGAATTTCATCGAAGCGGGCTACGGCGTTGCGGCGATTAATGCCTACTACAACCATCGGGAACGGGTAAAGGCGCTGGGCATAGACTTGACCCATCCAAGCATGGCAAACGAAGCCTTTCAAAAATACCGGGAGGAAATTACCGGAAAAAAAGCCGCGGTAATCGGGCATTTTTCGTATTTGGAACACTTGCTCGGTCCAGTCTGCAAACTCTCTATACTGGAGCGCCGGCCCCGAGACGGGGACTATCCCGACCCCGCGTGTGAATATCTTTTGCCCGAACAGGACTATGTTTTTATTACCGGCTCCACACTGGTAAATAAGACTTTGCCGAGGCTCTTACAGCTTTGCGGTAATGCCTATACCGTTCTCGTCGGACCCAGCGTCCCCCTTGCTCCGGCGCTGTTTGATTTCGGCGCGGATGATCTTTCAGGTTTTGTGGCGCTTACTCCCGCGGACTGTTTTCACGCAATACTGAGCGGAATCAAAGGGGGGCATTTCAAGTCCGGTACCATGGTAAATTATCGAAGATAGGGAGCCGCGGGTTTATCGGCCTGAACTTTTCAAGGCAATAGATAAGGGCTTATCGCGTCCAGCATATCCGCACCGGGAACTATGCGGATAACAGGACCGGTAATGCCCCAAACCCGCGCCAGTTTGGATACCGCGTCTTCCCTGACCCCAAGGATCACCGGCAGGGTTCGGTCCAGGGTCTGCCCCACATCCCAGCCGCCGCCTTTAAGCTCGATGTTTCCCACCTCGTCGATAAACAGCGCGTCCGCGTCGCGTCCTTGAGCAATCCATCGGTTGCCCAGGGCAAAGGAGGAACGCAGAAAGAAGTAGGAACAAAACGGCTCAATATCTTCCGGTTCCGCTCCGGCAGGTTTTGTTCTGCTGCATAACAACCGGGAAATTCCCGCGCCGGGATTGACGATTTCATACCCCTCCCGCTCGTCATCCTTCCAAAGCCCCCGGCTTATGACCCCTGCCGTGGTTTTCCCCTGGTCTTTTAGCGCCTCGGCGAGCCTGAGCAGATGGACGCTTTTTCCAGCCCTCTTGGGGCCGGTAATAATGATATACATTCGGCAATTCCTCCTGTTAAAGTATCCCTAAAAGGTTTTAATACCCTGCTTCTATAGTACATTTGAGACTACATGGTACGGTATTCCCTGGGACAGGCAGGGAATGCGGGGAGCGCGCTGTTTTTCACCTGAAACGCTCTTTGTTCCTATATCCAAATGCCGTCTTTTTATATTGTTGAATACTATTGTTTTTTGATTCGGATAAGGCATCGGCCGTCTTAAGCCTGATCGCGTTCAGTATTCCCC